>JAKBCY010000275.1 GCA_021807445.1 Pseudomonadota bacterium | reverse complement strand
AGTCGGCGCGCATCCCTGCCTTCGACCATGACCTGCGCACCCTGCTGCTGGAATCCGCCGAGCTGGACTGGAGCGGCATATCCCCGGCCATCTTCGGCGCCATGTTCCAAGGCGTGCTGGAACAACACCATCCGCATGACAAGCGGCAGGCCACCCGCCGCGAGCTGGGCGCGCACTACACCAGCGAGCGCAACATCCTGCGCGTCATCCATCCGCTGTGCCTGGATGACCTGCGCGCCGAGCTGCACGCATCCAAGCGCACCAAGGCGACCCTGCGGGCGCTGTACGACACGCTGCCGACCTTGACGTTTCTGGACCCGGCGTGCGGCTGCGGCAACTTCCTGGTCATCGCCTACCGCGAGCTGCGGCGGCTGGAAATGGACCTGATCGCCGCACTATGGGGCGAGCAACGCGGCGTGCTGGACGTATCGACCCTGTGCCGGGTGAACGTGCACCAGTTCTACGGCATCGAGATCGACGAAGCCGCCGTGCACATCGCGCGCGTCGCGCTGTGGATCACCGACCACCAGATGAACCTGGAGGCCGCCGAGCGCTTCGGCACCACGCGCCCGACCGTGCCGCTGGTAACGGCGCCGACCATCGTCTGCGCCAATGCGCTGCACAAGAACTGGCGCGACGTGCTGCCGCCCGAACAATGCAGCTACATCCTGGGCAATCCCCCTTTCGTCGGTGCCAAGTTCATGACCGACAGCCAGCGCGCCGACATCGCGCCGATCTTCGCGCCGCTGGCCAGCGGTGGCCTGCTGGATTACGTCGCGGCCTGGTACGTCAAGGCCACCGCCTACATCGCCGAGAATCCGAGCATCGCAGTCGCGTTCGTATCCACCAACAGCATCACCCAAGGGGAGCAGGCCGGCGTGCTGTGGCCGTGGCTGCTGGGCCACGGCGTCAGCATCCGCTTTGCGCACCGCACCTTTCAGTGGAGCAATGAAGGCAAGGGCGTGGCGGCGGTGCATTGCGTCATCGTCGGCTTCGGCTTGCAGCAACCGGCGCAGCGCACGCTGTACACCTACCCGGACGGCATCAAGGCCGAGCCGACCGCCGTGCCGGCAAAGAACATCAACCCCTACCTGGCCGATGCGCCCGACGTAGTGCTGCAGCGGCGCGGCACGCCGCTGTGCGACGTGCCGGAAATGGGCATCGGCAACAAGCCGATCGATGACGGCCAGTACCTGTTCACGTCCGAGGAAATGGCCGAGTTTCTAAAACGCGAGCCTGGCGCGAAACCTTACTTTCGCCGCTGGCTGGGCGCCGACGAATTCTTGAACGGTTACGAGCGCTGGTGCCTGTGGCTGGGCGATGCCGAGCCGGCTGCCTTGAAGGCGCTGCCGCTGGCCATGGAGCGCGTGGCGGCGGTGCGCAAGTTCCGTGCCGCGAGCAAAAGCGCGCCGACGCGCAAGCTGGCCGAAACGCCACGCCGTTTCCACGTGGAGTTCATGCCCGACGGGGATTTCCTGGTCATCCCCGAGGTGTCATCGGAGCGGCGCGAGTTCATCCCGATTGGCTACTTCAAGCCGGACACGCTAGCCAGCAACAAACTGCGCATCGTGCCTGACGCCACGACCTACCACTTCGGCGTGTTGACCAGCACGATGCATATGGCGTGGGTCCGATACGTGACTGGACGGCTCAAGAGCGACTATCAGTATTCCGTGCACATCGTCTACAACAACTTCCCGTGGCCGCAGGCTATGCCTGAAGGCAAGCAGCGAGCCGTGGCTGCTGCTGCGCAGGCGGTGCTGGAGGCTCGCACCGCGCATCCCGGCGCGACGCTGGCCGATCTGTACGACCCCGACAGACAGCATGCCCGGCGACCTGCAGGACGCGCACAAGGCGCTGGACAAAGCCGTGGACGCCGCCTACGGCTACCGGGGCGGCAAGGATGACGCCGCGCGCGTCGCGTTCCTGTTTGCGCTGTACCAGCAGCTTGTCGGCGACCTGACCCCGGCACCACGCGGCAGGCGCAAAGCGGCCAGAGGCTGAGTGTCTGCGGCATGGGCAGCCGCCGCCGCACCAGACGCGCCCACCGCAGCTCAGGAAGACGTGAGGTTGAGCGTTGCGTACCTTCCGCCCTTGCGTGTGCACGCGTGCGAATGAGTACAGGGAACCTATTAACAAATCCTAAGGTCTACGAACGAGCCCACGCTGGGAGCTGCGCATGTCAGGCCATGATGAAGCTGGCGATCAGATTCGCATGTACAACATCCGCGCCGCGCTCGGGGAGCATCGGCAGCTTGTCGTAGCAGCGTACTCGGTCCTCTCCGTGAGGATCGTGGACAGTAGCCTGCTCGACAAGCTCAACGCCCTACTCAGGGACCAGCAGGCTGGCCAATTCAGGCTCATAGTTATCGAGGCAGGAGTGCTTCGGCTTCCCGAGAAGCTCCGGCAGGCTATCGACCGCATTCGCGGCAAGACTCCCGTGGCGGAAATGACAGACGAGCAGCTATGGGATGTTGCTAGTTCATTCAGGCAGTGGAACGAGGGCGCCTAGCGGCCGCCATGGTGACCCAAGCTGACCTTCCGCCCTTGTGCGTGCATGCATGCGAACGAGTCTGCGGACCGGCTGGCTTATTTGCTGACACCTACACGCGCGAGGAAGGCGGGGTCAGCACAAACCGATTTTGCGGTCTATAAAAAAGGACGCCCATGCGCGCGGGCCTGCGGCCATTGCATCCGCCTAACCGGCGCGGGCGGTGGCGCCAGTGGCTTTCCGAACACTACGCGCGCGCGAGGGCAGCGCTGCTTCACAAAGTGTGAGGAAGGGAATATGCGCAAGCAGCGCGTGCATGAGGCTGTTGTTTCATGCCGGCGGACCCCTCAAGCCGAGGTGTCACGCCACGTTGGCGGTATCTTTGGCGGTAACTTCGGAAACGCTTGTGCTTAACGTCATTTTATATCAATGCGTTGCGCGTTTTGTTCGAGTGACGCCACCCCATTTCGACTAATTCCAAGTTCGATGAAGTCACCCAAGCCCGCGTCCAAGCGGGCTTTTTTCTGCATGGAACGCTAGCGCCCGACCGCAAGACCAGATTCCATAAACCTTTGTCATGTTTCGGCTCCGAACGTGATCCATTCCGGGTTGTCCCCGTCTCAGACAGCCGGCACGTTCACGTGCCCGGTCTTCGTAGTCG
>JAKBCY010000055.1 GCA_021807445.1 Pseudomonadota bacterium | reverse complement strand
TCGATGACTTAAGTTCCGTTAGAGGGCGAGCCGTGGCAAAAACGACTACTACGCGCAAATCCGTGGACTCCGATACCGATGTGCTGGCCAATAAGCCGCAGGCATCCAAGGAAGCCAATCCCTGGGATCTCATGATGGAAAACGCTGCCGAAGTGGCTTCGACATTTCGCAAGCGCCCTCAAGTCAAGGTCTCCTCACCTTGGCGCGAAGGTTTCGGTCGGCCACTGTCACAGCGTTCCCGCGAAATCTACGAGCACATTACCGCAAATAAGACGCGGCTCAAACAGAAATAGGCTTTCGCTTTTTGCCGGGTTTGGACTGGTAAGGGGGCTGGTGGCTTGGCGGCGAGCTTAAACCGCGTCTAAGGAGCAACGGCGCGCTTGCCGCGCCGTTCATGCCGAGGGTGAATGGCCGCTTGATGTTGCCCGGCAATGGCAACATGGATCGTGCATCCATCGCCGGCCGCGAGGCATTCCTCTAAGAGGATGTCAGGTGGTCAACGCGGCTGCAGCGCAGTTTGTCCTGGGGTTAGCTTGGCCAGAGCGTTGGCGCAGCCTTCAACAAGCTTTGGCCCATGGTAGATCAAACCGGTGTAGATTTGGACCAGATCAGCGCCAGCCTCAATCTTTTCCACGGCGTCGGCAGGTTTCATAACACCTCCAACTCCGATAATTGGATAGTGCGCACCAAGGCGCGCGCGCAGTTGCGCGATCACACGTGAGGATGGCGCACGCAGGGGTGCTCCACTGAGGCCCCCGACTTCATCCGCGTGCGGCAGGCCAGCTACGCCGTCGCGCGCGATGGTCGTATTGGTGGCAATCACGCCGTCGATTCCATGGCGAACAAGCGCATCGGCCAAGGCGGTAATTTGCGTGGACCGCAAGTCAGGCGCCACTTTCACAAGCAGCGGAACCTGCTTGCCGTGTACTTGCGCGAGTTTCTCGCGTTCACCGGCCAAGCCGGCCAGCAAACCTTCTAGAGCCGCATCGGTCTGCAATTGCCGCAAGCCTTGTGTATTGGGGGAGGAAACGTTGATCGTCACGTAATCGGCTTGGGTGTAGACGCCGCGCAGGCAGGCGAGGTAATCGGCGAGGGCGTCCTCAATCGGCGTGGCCGCATTCTTCCCAATGTTCAGGCCTAGTGGAATCTCTCGGCGACTATGCCGCACGTGGTTCAGAAACGCCTGCAGTCCTGCGTTGTTGAAACCCATGCGATTGATCAATGCCTGCGCCTCCGGTATCCGGAACATGCGCGGTTTGGGGTTTCCGGGCTGCGGTCGAGGTGTGACGGTTCCGACCTCAACAAAACCAAAACCCATGCTCGCCAGGGCATCGATGGCTTCGCCGTTCTTGTCCAGTCCAGCGGCCAGGCCCACCCGATTGGGAAATCGCATGCCAAGCAGATCCACAGGATCGTTCACGCGCGCATGTGCATAGAACAGGGCCATCCCCGACTCGTGAAGCGCACGCAGGCTCCGAAGCGTCAAGGCATGCGCCATCTCGGGGTCAAGACGAAACAGTAGAGGACGGACCAGCGCGTATGGCAGAGGCATGGTGGGAGGAGGCAACAGGATGTCTTCGGATCACCGCACATGGTGAGGCGAGCGGCGATAATAAGGCCACCCATTTCCGAATCGAAAACATGACACAGGACGAACTCAAACAAGCAGTGGCGCGAGCGGCGTTACGCTACGTGCCCAATGACGCGATCATCGGCGTGGGAACGGGATCGACAGTCAATTTTTTTATCGACGCCCTGGCGGCGGTGAAAGACCGAGTGCGGGCGACCGTGTCAAGCTCTGAGCGCAGTACAGAGCGGCTCAAGGAGTACGGCATCCCGGTGCTTGACCTCAACGCTGTCGCATCCATTCCGGTGTACGTGGATGGAGCAGATGAAATCGATCCGAGCGGCGCAATGATCAAGGGTGGAGGCGGAGCGCTCACACGCGAGAAGATCATCGCCGAAGTGGCCGGACAGTTCGTGTGCATTGTTGACGCCAGCAAACTCGTACCGGTGCTGGGTAAGTTTCCGCTCCCCGTCGAGGTGGTGCCGATGGCGCGGGAACTGGTGCTGCGACGATTGCGGGCACTGGGCGGCCAGCCCAAGCTTCGTGCGGGCTACGTGACCGACAACGGTAACGTTATTGTCGATGTGAACGGTTTGTCGATCACGGACCCGCGCCAACTCGAGAGCACAATCAACCAGATCCCGGGAGTCGTGACCGTGGGCCTATTTGCTCACCGCGGTGCCAACATCGCCCTGGTGGGCACGGCCACCGGCGTTGAGGAACGCGCATTCCCTTGACGGCCGTTGCCTCGAGCTGAGTCAGAACTGGAAGCCGGGTGGGGCTTTGGGGTTTGGCGGAGGTTGAATGGGTGATGCAGGCAATCCGTCTGCGTTTTTTGCCTTGTTGGCGCTCGGGCGTGATGCGGCAGGGGCCGGCGCCAGTGGTTCGGGGGCGGCGAACGTGTAACCGCTGGGCAGGATGGAATGTTGAGGGTAGCCGGCGGTTGTGAGTGCCTGGCTCCAGGCGCCGGGGTCGAAGCCCACGTGCAATTGCATACCAGCAACGGTCAGGAGCGGCAGTATTTCGGAACCATTGCTCACGCGCTTATATGCCGTGACGTCCGCCGGTGTGGTAATGGTCTTGTCCGTGTAGGGTACGCCTCGCTTACGCAGGAACTTGATGCCGTCGTCACAGGCCGCGCATTGAGGTGTTGTGTAGACCACCACGGGGTATTGGCGTACGACGGGCGCAAGTTCCGTGGGAACGATGCCTGCGCTCTGAGCGCTTTGTGTCTGAGTGGGCACGCCCATGCGTGTGACCTGCTCCCCAGCGCGGCTCGGTGGGATGTCGGTAAAGGTCACGTGCCCATCCGGGCCGACCACCTTGTACACCGCCCACGCTGAAGGTGCCAGCAACAAGGCTAAAGCCGCGGCAAGAGGAAAGGTGCGTGGATGCATGGGCAGCAAGTCTCCAGGGGGTAGAGTTGGCGTCAGGCCGGATCGGTCATGCCTTGATGGCGCAGCAGGGCATCAATCGTGGGATCGCGCCCCCGAAACGCGCGGAAGGAATCGAGTGCTGGGCGACTGCTTCCACGGGCCAGGATCTCGTCGCGAAAGCGCGCGCCGACGCTGGCGTCGAGCACGCCCTGCTCCTCGAATTGTGCATACGCATCGGCTGAGAGGACCTCGGCCCATTTGTAGCTGTAGTAGCCCGCAGCATACCCGCCGGCGAAGATATGCGAAAAACTATGCTGAAAGCGGTAGAAGTCTGGCGGGAACACGACCGACACCTCTTGCCGCACTGCAGCGGCGGTATCGGCCACGGCCTTCGAGGTAAAGCTCGAGAGACCATGGTGCAGTCGCAGGTCAAACAGCGAGAACTCAACCTGCCGAAGGGTTTGAAGACCCGCCTGAAAGTTGCGCGCAGCCAGCATGCGGTTGTAGAGCGCGCGCGGCAATGGCCCGCCACTGTCAATGTGGCAAGTCAGCATGCGCAGGACATCCCACTCCCAGCAGAAATTTTCCATGAACTGACTGGGCAATTCCACAGCGTCCCACTCGACACCGGAGATGCCGGAGGCCGCAATATCATCCACCCGCGTTAGAAGGTGATGCAGTCCATGTCCAAACTCGTGGAACAGGGTCTGGACGTCGTCATGGGTAAGCAAGGCTGGATTGCCCCCGACGCCGGCAGCGAAGTTGCACGTCAGCAACGCGACAGGCGACTGCATTTGCCCGCCGGGGCGTACCCAGCGCGCCCGGGCGTCGTCCATCCAAGCGCCGGAGCGTTTGCCCGCCCGAGCATGCAGATCCGTGTAGAACTGCCCAACCAGTCGACCGTGCGGGGTTTCCACCCGCCAAAGCCGTACGTCGGGGTGCCACATCGTGCCTTGCGCAGTGGTGTCTTCCTGAATGCGCACGCCAAAGAGCGTCTGTACCAGTTCGAACAGGCCCTTCAGCACCTGCGGTTCCGTGAAATACTGTTTGACCTCCTGCTCCGAATAGGCATAGCGGTCCTCGCGCAAGCGCTCGGAGGCGTAGGCAATGTCCCATGGCGCCAATTCGGGCAATTCCAGATGCTCCGCAGCGAACATGCGCAAATCTGCCAACTCTTGCTGGGCGTAGGGGCGTGCCCGGCGTGCCAGATCAAGCAGGAAGCTCTCGACTTGGACGGGGTTATCGGCCATTTTGGGCTCAAGCGAGAGCCCGGCATAGCTCGCGTAACCCAGCATCTGCGCTTCCTCATGCCGCAGCGCGAGCAGTTCTGCCATCACCTGCGAGTTATCGAGCCTCGGGTCGCCCAGATCACTCGCTCGTGTGACGTAGGCGCGGTACATGCGCGCGCGAAGGCTACTGCTACGGGCATATTGCATCACCGGGAAGTAGCTTGGCTGGTGTAGCGTGAAAAGAAAACCATCCCTGCCGGCCTTCGTCGCTTCGTCGCGCGCGGTATGCAGTACGTCATCAGGAACGCCCGCGACGTCATCCACGCCAGCCGCCAATGTGAAGGCGTTTGTGGCATCCAAAAGATGCTCGGAGAAGGTTTGCTCCAGTTCGGCGCTGCGCTCTTGGATGCGCGCGTAGCGCGTACGGACGTCACCCTGGAGCTCAGCTCCGCCCAAGCGGAAATCACGCAATGCGTGCTCGATGATGCGTTGGCGCGTCGGGTCCAGGGCGGCAAACGTCGTGCTTGCGCGCAATCGCTTGTACTGGGTGTAAAGGCGCTCGTCGGCACCCAGTTCAGTCCAGAATTGGGTGACCTCGGGGAGCATGGTGTTGAAGGCCTCGCGCAACTCGGGCGTGTCGGCTACGGCATTGAGGTGGCTCACGACCCCCCAGGCGCGGCTGAGCTGCTCCGTGCCCAGGTTCAGCGGGTCTACGACGGAGTTCCACGTGGGCGGCGTCGCCGGGTCGGTGACTTGCTTCAGCGCAGTACGCGCCTGCGCGATGAGTTCGGTGATGGCCGGCTTCACATGCTCAGGCCGCACTTCAGCGTAGGGGGGCAGCCCGGAGAAGTCGAGGAGCGGGTTGTCTCGGGCGGGAGGATTGGCCGTCATGGTGTCTCATCAGGACTGTTCGCAGGCTTGCACGGTATTGGCGAGCAGCATGGCGATGGTCATCGGGCCCACCCCTCCCGGAACCGGGGTGATCCAATCGGCCACGCCTTCGGCCGAGGCGAAGTCCACGTCTCCACACAGGGTTCCGTCGGGCAGGCGGTTGATGCCCACGTCAATGACCACGGCGCCGGGCTTGATCATGCTGCCCGTGATCATCCGCGGCTTGCCCGCAGCAGCCACCAGCACGTCGGCTTGACGACAGGTGGCGGCCAGATCAGGCGTGCGACTGTGGGCAATCGTGACCGTGGCGTCGGCTGCCAGCAGCATGAGCGCCATGGGCTTGCCGACAATGTTGGACCGGCCGACCACGACGGCATGTTTGCCTCGAAGATTACTCATTCCTACAAGCTCGAGCATGCGCATGCACCCCAGCGGCGTGCAAGGTCGAAAGCCTGGTTGGCCCACCATCAGGGCACCGGCGTTGGCCACGTGAAAGCCATCGACGTCTTTTCGGGGCGAAATGGCCTCAATGACGCGTTGCGCGTTGATGTGCGTGGGCAGGGGCAGCTGCACGAGAATGCCGTGTACTTCAGTGTCCTGATTCAGCGCATGGATGCGTGCCAGAAGTTCGCCTTCGCGCAGTTCGACGCCGTACGTTTCGTGGATGGAGCGGATGCCGGCCTGCTTGCAGGCGGCAATCTTGTTGCGTACGTAAACCTGGCTCGCCGGATCGCTGCCCACCAGGATGACCGCCAATGTTGGCTGACGACCGGTTGCAGTTAGCGCAGCCGCACGTGCGGCCACTTCGGTGCGGACTTCGGCGGACAGGATCTTGCCATCAATGCGTCGAGCAGTCATGAAATTCGTATCCGAAGGAACGGGACACAGCAACGCCAAGCGATGCGGAGGATGCCGCGCTCTACTTGCTGGCGCCCAGGGCAATCTTCAGGAGGTCGGCGACGGTATTGGCGCCGAGCTTTTCCATGATGTTTGCTCGATGTGCTTCCACGGTCTTGATGCTGATGTTGAGGTCATCAGCGATCTGTTTGTTCAGGCGCCCGGCGACGATGCGCTCCAGAACCTGCGACTCGCGGCTGGTCAGCTTCGCAAGCAGGGCTTCACGGCTGGCGCTCTGGGCATGCTCCTCGAGGTCGACACGCGCCTTTTGAAGCATGCGGTCGACAAGGTCACGGAGCTGGTTTTCGTTGAAGGGCTTCTCGATGAAATCGATCGCGCCTTTTTTCATCGTTGCCACAGCAATCGGGACGTCTCCATGGCCGGTGATGAAAGCCAGCGGCATGTTCACACCGCGCTGAATCAGCCGGTCCTGCAACTCCAGGCCGCTCATGCCAGGCATGCGCACGTCAACGATCAGGCAGGCAACCTCGCGCGGATCGAAACGCGTGAGAAAGACTTCAGCAGAGTCGAAACAACGGACCCGGTAGTCGTTGCCTTCGAGCAGCCATTGCAATGAGTCGCGTACGGCCTCATCGTCGTCAATGACATAAACCGTCCCTTTGCTTGCAGGTTTCATGGGCTCGCGTGTTCAAGTGCGGAAAAATCCGCGGTATGGGCCGTTGTCGATGGATGCGTGTGTCGTGTGTGTCGCTTGTCACTTCTCGCCGGCGGGTGCGTGCCAGCTGTTGCCCGGCTCAGATCGTTCGGAGCGCTCTTCATGCCCCTCGCCTGGGATTCGCGGCATCGGTTCAAGCGGCAGCGTGAAACCGAACACGCAGCCAGTTAAGACCTCCTGATTGTATTGGTTCTCGGCCCACAATCGGCCTTGGTGGAACTCGATTATGGAGCGACAGATATTGAGCCCAATGCCAAGCCCCTCTGGTTTGGTCGTGTAGAACGCCTCAAACAGGCGGCTCATCACGTCTTCGGGCACACCGGTGCCGTTGTCCCGCACGATGAATGTGGCTTGCTGCGCGTCTGCGGTGATGAGGAGCTCAATGCTGCGAGCCAGGCCTGTGCGCTCCGCCTTGTCCACCGACTCGGCTGCGTTGCGCAGAAGATTGAGCAACACTTGTTCGATGAGAATCGGGTCGGCTTGGATCGGCGGGATTCCCGCAGCGATATGCGTGAAAAGCCGCACGTTGCGTCGCCGCAATTCAATCTCGGCGAGTTCCAGCGTGTTGTGGACGATGTTCTGCACGCGGCACAGCACACGGTGCGGCTCGCTCTTTTTCACGAAATCGCGTACGCGCCGAATGACGGCGGCGGCGCGCTGGGCCTGGCGCGCGGTCTTTTCGAGCGTTGCCTTGAGATCCTGCGGCGGAAGCGACTGGGTTTTCAGACGGGCAATCATTCCGCTGCAGTAGTTGTTGATTGCCGTCAGCGGCTGGTTGAGCTCGTGCGCCAGCGAGGAGGCCATTTCGCCCATGGCAATCAGCCGGCTGGTGATTTGCGCCTTTTCTTCCTGCGTGCGCGCGACTTCCTCAGCTTGGTGGCGCGCTGTAACGTCGGTGGCGATGAGCATCTGCACCACGCGGCCGTCGACCCACTGGATGTAGCGTTGGCGCACATCGAACCAGCGGTCAAGTGCGGTCACGTGGATTTCGTGAGCCTCCGCTTGCGGATTGATGAATTCGCCGGCCGGCAGGCCCGCGAAGGCGTCCACTTCGTCATGGCTGTCTTGTGTGGCGAATAGGGGTGGCTCCTGACCACTGAGGAGATGGTGTCCATGCGCCGAGGCGCCGAACCACTGGCGGTACAGCTTATTGGCGAAGAGTTGCTCAACACGGTCGATGGCCAGCACTGACACCGCCGCGTCAAGACCTTCCAAGACCGCGACGAATCGCTCGTGCGAGGCGGCCAGCTCCTGGCGGATGCGGGTGGGCTCCGTGATGTCGGTGACGGAGTTGATCCAGCCGGTCTGCCGCTCACGCGCGTCGATCAACGCTGACACGTAGATGCGAGCGTCGAATTCGCTCCCGTCTTTGCGGCGGAGCTTGAGTGCAAACCCTGAAGGTGGCGCAAGGCCGTCAATGGTCTGCTGCAAGGCCAGCGCCATCTCGGCCGAGCGCCTCGGTGGCCAGTATGGGTGAGGCGGAGCGCAGCCGACGAGTTCTCCTTCGGAGAAGCCGGTCATTTTGCAAAACGCGACGTTCACGTAAGTGATGCGCCCCCTTAGGTCGATGGCCTGCATCCCGGTGGACAGCGAGTTCTCCATCGCTCTTCGGAAGGCTGTCTCACGCGTCAGGCTTTCCTGGGTTTGCAGGCGTTGGCGCATTTGCCGCCAAGTACCCCAAAGCATCCACAGCATCAGCGCTGACAGCACAAACACAGCCCAGTACAGGCTGCGCTGCGCCCAGCTGGGTGCCGTGTGATAGCTACTCACGCGCATGAACAGGCCGCGCTCAAAAGGGTGCAAGGCAATCAGGTACTGCAGCGGCTTGGTGCCAGTATTTGCCGAGGACGTGCTTGCCAGCACGTCCTGCCGGGCGTTGACAAGCGCTACTGCGTAGCGTGTGCTGAGCTCCTGCGCCACGGCGCCGCGGAGCATGCCATCGACCGAAAAAACCGCACTGACTGTGCCTGCAAATTGCTGGTTCTGGAGCACGGGTGTGACCGATTCGACGACCCAGCCAACTCGAGGTAGCGCGTAGGGCAGTGTGTAGGCGGTATGCAGGCTTCCCTGCGCTTGTGCATAGGCGTTCTCGGAAAACGCCAGTGCAAGAGGTTCGCCCGATCGCAGCAGTTTGAGGTCACGTGGGAGCGACGGGCTGACGGCAACCTGCGTCACGGTGGCTTTTGCGTCCGTGGCATACACCATCAGGACGCTTGCATGTTGGTGAATGAAGCTGTGCGCAAGGAGATCGAAACGGGGAGTCTGGTGCGGGGACGATTCCAGTGCGTTGACCATGGACTGGAGTTGCTCATGCATCAGGGCCATTTGTAGCCCCATGCGCTGTTGCGCCCATTCGCTGTCGCGCTGGAGCGTGTCGCGCTCACGCTGCAGTTCGGTTTGCTGGGTGTAGCGCACCAGTGCTGCAGCGGCTCCAAGGAAAAGGACGAGTGAAAGCAGTGGCCCGAAGAGAAGCAGACGGTCTGCACCGCGCGTGCGTAGCAACGACTGGCCACGAAGGCGCCACCGCATGAGTGCCGTGTTCAGTTGCGACGGAAAGGAAAAGAGACGACGTGTGTTCACGCCTGCAGTCTATGCAAGTTCAGCGAGCCATCCGCGCACCGCCCAGTGCTGACCTCGAAACCTACGGGTATGCCCGCAGTGCATGCACTATCGGGTGACTAGCAATTGCGCGATGATTCCCAATAGGCATCGTGCGCGTGCGCCAATACAACGGCGACGGCTATCTGATCGAGGCGGAACGATAATTTTTCATAATACAAAAAACAAGTTTGCCATTTGAAAAATTCTCTGTAATACTCGCGCCAAATTAATGAGGAGATGACCCATGTCCGCCGTACCCGAGTTCCCAGCATATGCCCCCTCCAACGATAGTGACCCCCAGGAAACCCGCGACTGGCTTGACGCGCTGCAGGCGCTGATCGCCGCCGAGGGGCGTGAGCGAGCACACTTTCTGTTGGAATCGTTGATCGACCAGGCGCGCCAGGATGGTGTGGATATGCCGTTCTCGGCCAATACGGCCTACGTCAATACCATCCCACCCGATCTCGAAGAGCGCAACCCAGGCAACGTGGAGATCGAGGAAAGGCTGCGCGCTTACATGCGTTGGAATGCCATGGCAATGGTGGTGCGCGCTAACCGTCTGCACCCGGCCGATGGCGGTGACCTAGGCGGCCACATCGCATCGTTTGCGTCGCTAGCGACCATGCTGGGTGCAGGGTTCAACCACTTCTGGCATGCGCCCACCGCAGAACATGGCGGGGATCTCGTCTATTTCCAGGGGCACAGCGCACCTGGTATCTACGCGCGCGCCTTCATGGAAGGGCGGCTGACCGAGGACCAATTGCTCAAATTTCGGCAAGAGGTGGATGGCAGTGGTTTGCCCAGCTATCCCCATCCGAAGCTAATGCCCGACTTTTGGCAGTTCTCCACGGTGTCTATGGGGCTGGGGCCCATCATGGCCATCTATCAGGCCCGTTTCCTGAAGTACTTGCACGCGCGCGGTATCGCGGACACATCCAAGCGCAAGGTCTGGGTATTTTGTGGCGACGGCGAGATGGATGAGCCCGAGTCGCTCGGCGCAATCGGTCTGGCGGCACGCGAGAAACTTGACAACCTCGTATTCGTCGTCAATTGCAATCTCCAGCGACTGGATGGGCCCGTGCGCGGCAACGGCAAGATCATTCAGGAGCTTGAAGCGGAGTTCCGGGGGTCCGGCTGGAATGTCCTCAAGCTCATATGGGGCTCTTACTGGGATCCGCTGCTCGCGCGGGATAAGGACGGCATCCTGCGGCAAGTCATGATGGATGTGCTTGACGGTGATTACCAAGCCATGAAGGCCAACGACGGGGCGTTCGTGCGCAAGCATTTCTTTGGCCGCCATCCCAAGCTGCTTGAGATGGTCAAGAACATGAGTGACGAGGCCATCTGGCGCCTGAATCGTGGTGGACACGATCCGCAAAAGGTCTACGCCGCCTTCCACGCCGCCGCCCATCACCAGGGTCAGCCTAGCGTGTTGCTGGTCAAGACCATCAAAGGCTACGGCATGGGCCAGGCGGCCGAAGCGCGCAACGTGGCGCACCAAGTCAAGAAGCTCACAGATGAGGACATTCGTGAGTTTCGTGACCGTTTCAATATCCCCGTTCCGGATCACGCACTGCCGGGTCTTCCATTCTTCAAGCCGGCTGACGATACGCCGGAGATGCAGTACCTGCACGCTCGGCGCAAGGCGCTGGGCGGCTATTTGCCGCAGCGCCGCGAAAAGGCCGACGAGCATCTGCCGATCCCCGATTTGGCCGATCTCTTCAAGCCGGTCCTTGAGGCCACGGCCGAAGGACGCGAAATCTCGACGACGCAGGCCTATGTTCGTTGCTTGAACCAGTTGCTGCGCGACAAGGTTCTCGGCCCGCGCGTGGTGCCCATCCTCGTCGACGAGACTCGGACGTTCGGCATGGAAGGCCTGTATCGCCAGATCGGCATTTATGCGCCCGAGGGGCAGAAATACACACCAGTGGATCGGGGCGAAGTGATGTATTACCGCGAGGACAAGGCGGGGCAGATTCTGCAGGAAGGGATTAACGAGGCTGGAGGCATGTGCTCGTGGATTGCCTCGGCCACGTCTTATTCGCACAGCAATCGCATCACGATTCCCTTCTACATCTATTACTCGATGTTTGGTTTCCAGCGCATTGGGGACCTGGCATGGGCCGCCGGCGACATGCTGGCACGGGGTTTCCTGCTCGGCGGTACATCAGGGCGCACCACGCTCAACGGTGAGGGCCTGCAGCATGAGGATGGCCACAGCCAGATTCTGGCGGCCAACATACCCAATTGCGTCAGCTACGACCCAACGTTTGCGCACGAAGTGGCCGTCATCTTGCACAGCGGACTCAAGCGCATGGTCGAGCGTCAGGAGAATGTCTATTTCTATATCACTCTGCTCAACGAGAACTATGCGCAGCCTGGGCTCAAACCCGGCACGGAGCAGGAAATCCTCAAAGGCATGTATTTGCTCAAGGAGGGCCCCAAACTGACGCCACGTGTGCAACTGCTGGGTTCGGGTTCGATTCTGCGCGAGGTCATCGCCGCAGCAGAATTGCTGGAAAAGGACTGGGGCGTTGCAGCTAATGTGTGGAGCTGCCCGAGTTTCAACGAGCTGGCCCGCGATGGTCGGGACGCCGAGCGCTGGAACCTCTTGCATCCCGGGCAGACGCAGCGACAGAGCTTTGTCGCACAACAACTTGATAAGCACCCGGGCCCCGTGGTGGCTTCGACTGATTACGTACGCATGTTCGCCGAACAGATTCGCCCCTACCTGCCGAAGGGCCGCAATTACAGGGTGCTGGGCACGGATGGCTTTGGACGCTCGGACACGCGCACCAAGTTGCGCCGGCACTTCGAGGTCGACCGCCATTTTGTCGTGCTCGCCGCGCTACGCAGTTTGGCCGAGGACGGCGCACTGCCGCAAGTCAAGGTGGCCGAGGCCATCGCGAAGTACAGCATCGAAACGGATCGCATCAACCCCTTGCTGGCCTGAGCCCACCGCCCCGCGGGAGCGCACGACGCGGCGTACGCGGGGCGAATGACAACTGGAGACGAGAACATGGCAGTAATGGAAGTGAAGGTGCCGGACATCGGGGATTTCAAGGATGTGGAGATCATTGAAGTCTTGGTCAAGCCGGGGGACCGTGTTGCGCTGGAGCAGTCGCTGATCACAGTGGAGAGCGACAAGGCGAGCATGGAGATTCCAAGCGGGGCTGCAGGGGTTGTGCAAAGCCTGCGCGTCAAGCTTGGGGACAAGGTCAGCGAGGGCTCGGTGATTTTGGAGTTGGAGGCCGATGCGCCTGCCGCTGTGGCGCCACCTGAAACGCCCGCAGTGGCTGCTCCGACGAGCGCTGCGCCAGCCGTTCCTCCAGTTGCCGCAGCATTGGAGCCTGCAAAAGTGGGTATGGGGTTTGCGTCCGAGCCGATCAAGCATGTGCCGCCTACCGTGGCGTTGGAGCCTGTGGTGACTGTGTCCACGGCTGCGCAATTACCGCACGCTTCACCGTCGGTGCGACGCTTGGCGCGAGAGCTCGGTGTCCCATTGGCGGAGATCAAGGGCACAGGCCAGAAAGGACGTATCAGTGCCGAAGACGTCCAGGCCTTTGTGAAGGCAGTCATGGCAGGAACGGCTACCACGCAGGCCGCTGCAGCAGGCGCCGTGGGCGCGGCTGGCTTGGGCCTGACTCTGCTGCCCTGGCCAAAGGTGGATTTCGCCAAGTTCGGCCCCATTCACACGGAGCCGTTATCGCGCATTAAGAAGATCTCTGGGCCGAATCTAGCCCGTAATTGGGCGATGATCCCTCACGTCACCCAGTTTGATGAGGCTGACATTACCGAACTTGAAGCGTTTCGTAAGGCAAGTAACGAGCGTCTCGGCAAGTCTGGCGTAAAGCTCACCATGCTGGCATTCGTCATGAAGGCGTGCGTCTCGGCGCTCAAGCAAATGCCTGCGTTCAACGCCTCGTTGGACGAGAGCGGCGAGAACCTCGTCATGAAGGACTACGTGCATCTGGGTTTCGCAGCGGATACTCCGCAAGGGTTGGTGGTGCCAGTTTTGAAGGATGTGGACAAAAAGGGGTTTTCGCAGATTGCCTCCGAAATGGGGCAACTGGCATCCACTGCGCGTGAAGGCAAGCTCAAGCCGTCAGACATGCAGGGGGCGTCGTTCACGATTTCCAGCCTGGGTGGTGTCGGCGGAACGGCCTTCACCCCGATCATCAACGCTCCGGAAGTGGCCATCCTTGGCCTGTCCAAGTCGCAAATCAAGCCAGTTTGGGACGGCAAGGCCTTTCAGCCACGGCTGATGTTGCCCCTGTCATTGTCATACGACCACCGGGTGATCGATGGCGCGATGGCCGCGCGTTTCACCACCCTGTTGGGCGAGTTGCTCGCCGACATGCGTCGCGTGTTGCTGTAGCGCGTGCGACGCACGCGAGATGCCACCACAACTGGAGACGAGAACATGGCAGTAATGGAAGTGAAGGTGCCGGACATCGGGGATTTCAAGGATGTGGAGATCATTGAAGTCTTGGTCAAGCCGGGGGACCGTGTTGCGCTGGAGCAGTCGCTGA
>JAKBCY010000054.1 GCA_021807445.1 Pseudomonadota bacterium | reverse complement strand
CTGACCATGGCGGCGTACAACCTCACGCGGCTGCGTTCCTTGGCCGCATTGCGTCACGCAGTTCGCGTGATGAAGGCGAAAACCATGGAAATCGCCTTCCCGACCACCCCACGAGGTCAGATCCGGGCCGGAATTCGGAGATCTGCACGCAAATTGAGCACTCGATGAAGGGCATCATCCGATTACGGCGGTTCGAATTCGCTTGTCGTCCAAGTACTTCAACGGCCTGCTAGCCACTTGCGCTCATGAATCAGTTTCATCGTAAGTCAGTAAACTCGCGGCTGATACAACTCGTTAGATTTGGGGCTCGTTGAGCCAAATCATGCCTATGTCATTCGCTGACCTTCCCGAAGACTCTGAGGATCCGCAACACACACGCGCCGAACGCGCTGCAGCCTCCGCGCGCAGCACATGGGTAAGCGTTGGAGTGAATCTTGGGCTGACGCTGACCCAGGTCGCTGTGGGTCTTGTATCGAAGTCCCAAGGCTTGGTGGCGGATGGCATTCATTCGCTGTCCGATGTCGTGGCGGACTTCGTCGTGCTCTTTGCAAGCCACCACAGCCAGCGAGACGCCGATCAAGGGCATCCCTATGGCCATCAACGCTTCGAGACTGCGGCCTCGCTAGTTTTAGGCGTTTTGTTGTTGGTCGTTGGGGTTGGCATGCTGTGGTCGGCATTTCGCAAGCTTGAAGAGCCTGACACAGTTCAAAAGGTTCGTATCGCGGCTCTTTGGGTCGCGGGCGGTGCAATCATCGCCAAGGAACTTTTGTTCCGATACATGTTGTCCGTGGCGAAGAAGGTTAAGTCAAGCCTTTTGGTGGCGAACGCGTGGCATGCGCGCTCGGATGCTGCATCATCCGTCGTCGTCGGGATCGGCATTATTGGCAATTTGGCGGGTTTTCCGATTCTGGATCCGATTGCAGCGCTCATCGTGGGATTTATGGTGGCCAAGATGGGCTGGGAGTTCGGTTGGGATGCGTTGCATGACCTCATGGATCGGGCAGTCGATGATCAGGAGGTTCGGGGTATTTTCGACACGCTGAGGCAAACACCTGGCGTGCTTGGTGTCCACGACGTGCGCACGCGCAAGATGGGCGACATGATCGTCGTCGATGCACATATCGAGGTGGATGCAGCGATTAGCGTCGAGGCCGGGCATGACATTGCCGTGGCGGCCCGGGATCGCGTCATGCAGCGTCATCGCGTGTTGAATTTAATGACCCACGTTGACCCATGGCGAAAACCGGACTTGGACCACGTTGATCGACCTGCAAGGACAGCGGCTGAAACTCCTGGCTGAGATTGTGCGAAACGAGCACCTTGCCGCGCACGGTGTGCGCGATGAGTCGATCCGAAGGTGAGGGCGGCCTGCCGCGCATCAAAGGAAGGTCCAGAGCGGCCAAGTTTCGGTTTGTTGTTTTGGAAAGACTGGTTAAAATAACAGCATGAAGACCAGCTTGCGCTTTCGCTGTTATCCAACCCGAACGCAGGAACCGATCGTCCTGTGCTGGATCGGTCGCGAAGGATTAGGCGGCACTGCGAAAGTGCGTGAGGATCGGCACTTTCGCATCTTTACGCGCAAGTCGCGCCAGCGCGTTGTTCAATTCGCATCGCACGGTCAGCAATACGCGCAGTTCAGCGCCGTGGACACGGCCAAGATGCGCGACGGGCAAAGTCCAATGCTGCGGAGCGGTTCGGTGCGCTGGAAGCATGCCTGTGAGCGATGCTTCAGGAAGCTCGATGGCCGCCAAAAGCTGCAACTCAAAAGCAATGCGCAGCTGGTGTGGTCCGTATCGGAGTTGTTGCGCTTCAATGTCGTGGTTCGCGCCGGAACCCACAGCAACACTTCGCGCAATCTCATGCGCGGCACGAAGCCATTGCCGTGGGGTGAAGTGGCCATCGAGGAGGGCAATGGCGCATACAAGGTTCCGGTATCCATCCACCGGACGATCACGGCCGGACGCTGGTACGTCTGGTGCGCATTCGACGAAGGCTCCCCCGTTTTGACGTTCCAGGAGACTGCCTGTGGGCCGGCTTTGTTCGCGGTCGGGCAACTGAGCAAGCGCAGGCCGCGCTTGTGGCCGACGCAGTCAGGATCGGTGCGGTCCGCTGTCACGCCCATGAAGACCACGGGCAGTCTGGACAGCGCCAACGGCATCCAGCACAGGTCACTGAAGTGGGAAACCCCCACTAGAACGTCATGCGTTTAGCAGTGGGAGCGTTCAAGACGCGGCGCATTGCCCACCTGGACATGGACGCATTCTTCGCCTCAGTGGAGTTGTTGCGTTATCCCGAGCTTCGGGGACACCCTGTTGTAGTGGGTGGACGTCACGATTGGCACCCGGTGGTAACGACAGACGGAACCCGGCGCTTTGCCCGGCTGCGCGAGTATGTAGGACGTGGAGTGGTGACGACGTCTACTTACGAGGCACGCGCCTTGGGCGTGTTTTCTGGCATGGGTATGATGAAGGCGGCCGTGCTTGCGCCCGAGGCCTATTTGCTGCCTGCAAATTTCGAGGCGTACCGGCACTATTCCAACCTTTTCAAAAAGGCGGTGGCTAACATCGCTCCGGAAATCGAGGATCGCGGTATCGATGAAATTTACTTTGATCTCAGCCTTTTGCCGGACGACACCATGGCGCTGGCATATCAGATCAAGAAGGCGGTGCGAGAAGCGACTGGATTGAGCTGTTCCATTGGCATCACCCCAAATAAACTGCTATCTAAGATTGCTTCAGAACTGCACAAGCCCGACGGCATCACGGTCTTGAGCCTTGAGGACGTACCGACGCGAATTTGGCCACTCTCGGTCAGCAAGGTCAATGGCATCGGGCCTAAGGCTACCCTCAAGCTCGAAGGGCTAGGAATTCGCACGATCGGTGAGTTGGCGAAGGCAGATGCAGGATTGTTGCAGCAGCACTTCGGCGCCACTTATGCAATATGGCTGAGGGATGTGGCCCAAGGCATGGACGATCGTCCTGTCGTAACTCAGGCAACACGGAAGTCCGTCAGCCGGGAAACAACCTTCGAGCGCGACCTGCATCCGCTTGCTGACCGGGCTGAGCTTTCAGGCGTGTTTACGGAACTCTGTCAGCGCGTTGCAGCGGATCTCGAACATAAAGGGCTGGCCGGCCGCACCATTGGGGTCAAAGTGCGCTTTGAGGACTTTCGCACTGTCACCAGGGACTTCTCGCTGATCACCCCGACGGCCGATTCGCGAATGATCCAGCGAGCCGCCAGGATGTGCCTTAAGCGAATCGAGCTACAGCAAAGGTTGCGTTTGCTCGGGGTACGAGCAGGCGGTCTTACCAGGGTTGAAAAACGAGTGGAGGGTGAAAGCAATCCGCAGCAGCAGATGGAGCTGCTGGAGATCAAAGGCGATCAATCAACGTGAGCGTGGATCGAACATCACCGAGTCGACCGTGGGCGTGGGCAACTTTGACGGGAAGCATGCTGACGCCGGACTCAATTGCACCAATTAGAAAAGGCAGCCGAGGAGGCACACCGATATTTAAGGAATGGGCCTTTCAATGCAAAACGAGTTACAGGCCGTGGCGGTGCGTCTGCAATGCGCGAGGTGATCGCGGGGGAGGTATGGCGCTAGCGCTGGCACAATGCAGGAGTTTCAGGTGGGACTGCCGCTTGCGCTGTGAGGTGCGTGATGAAGGATGCAGTGCGCCAGGGTTTGGTTGCATGGTTTCACCGCACGCAAACAGCTCCAAAGGTAAGAGAAGAGCCCAGCCGTTTTTTGTAAACCCGAGCTTGTCGGGGCGCCGCCTCCGCTCGCGGATAAGGGCGCACAGCAAAACCCAGTCATGGCGCATGCGACAGAGCGTTTGCGTGCGTTCAGAGCACGTTGTTCTGTCTTGGAGGAGATGAGTTTGTCGTATCGTTCGCGCCGGCCGAGCGACGCCACCGAGCGTCAACCCTGGCTTGCATCCGTTGGTGTGCGCCCGCCGGCGACTGCAGGCATGAAAAAGCCGTAAGTGCCTGATCTAATAGCAGCTTACGGCCTTCAGTGAATTCTTTCGACTAACAAATGGTGCCCAGAAGAGGACTCGAACCTCCACGCCTCGCGGCGCTAGTACCTGAAACTAGTGCGTCTACCAATTCCGCCATCTGGGCAAGGAGCGAAATCTTAGCAGGATTTTTCCTACTGTCCAGTATGCTGCGCATGAATGACCGTCGGGCCGAGAGCACAGGCGCTGTGCTCCCAACAAAAAGAGGAATGAGACTGTGATTGTCGAAGGTATTGTTCAAGGCCATCGTGACGGCTATGGATTGGTCGTTTCCGAGCAGGGCGTGCAGGACATCTACTTGTCTCCGCAACAAATGCGCACGGTGATGCATTTGGACCGCGTGCGCGTCAAGATCGTGCGCCAAGACAAGCGAGGTAGGCCGGAAGGTCAAGTTATCGAGATACTGGAGCGCTCGGGCCGCCCCGTCATTGGGCGTCTTCTGCAAGAAGGCGGTGTCTGGTTGCTTGCCCCAGAGGACAAGCGGTATGCGCAGGACATCCTGATTCCAAGTAACGCTGTAGGCATTGCCAAAGCGGGCCAGATTGTGAGTGTGGAAATCGCGGAGCCAGTCTCCCCCTACGCGCAACCCGTTGGCAAGGTTACCGAGGTTTTGGGGGAACTGCATGATCCGGGCATGGAGATTGAGATCGCAGTGCGCAAGTATGGAGTGCCGCACCGATTCAGTGCGGAGACCGAGAGGCAAGTTGCGGCATTGGCTGCGCATGTGCGCGAGCAGGATCGCCCAGGCCGCATCGATCTGACCGATGTGCCGCTGGTCACAATTGATGGCGAGGATGCACGCGACTTCGATGATGCGGTGTACTGCGAGCCTGCAAGCATCGGCCGTGAAGACGGCTTCCGCCTGATCGTAGCCATTGCCGATGTTTCACATTACGTCAAACCTGGCGAGCCCCTGGATTTTGATGCGCTGGAGCGGGCTACCTCCGTTTATTTTCCCAGGCGCGTCATTCCGATGATTCCGGAAAAGCTGTCCAACGGCTTGTGCTCGCTTAACCCGAAGGTCGATCGCTTATGCATGGTCTGTGACATGCTCATCGACAGTTCGGGCGAGCTCAGGGCCTATCAGTTCTATCCGGCCATCATGCGATCGCACGCGCGCTTCACGTATACGGAAGTCGCGGCCATACTTGAAAACACACGCGGAGCGGAGGCGCAAGCGCATTCCAAGTTGGTGCCCCATTTGCTTCACCTGTATGACGTTTATACGTCGTTGCTCAAGGCCCGACGTGTGCGCGGCGCGATCGATCTGGAGGTGCCGGAAACCCAGATTGTGTGCGATGCCAGCGGGCGAATTGAGAAGATTGCGCTGCGTACACGCAACGAGGCGCACCGGCTTATCGAAGAGTGCATGCTGGCTGCGAACGTCAGTGCGGCGGACTTTCTGGAGCGGAGCAAGCATCCGGGCCTCTATCGTGTCCACGAGGGGCCGACTCCGGAAAAGCTCGCGCTGTTGCGCAGCTTTCTCAAGACCCTTGGTTTGCCAGTCAATATTGGCGACAATCCAGCGCCCTCGGACTACCAGCAACTCTCTGATGTCGCGCGCGAGCGCCCCGATGCTGCGCAAATCAACGCCTTGATGCTTCGATCGATGCAGCAGGCAATCTACAGCCCGCACAACAGCGGGCATTTCGGCTTGGCCTATACCGCGTACGCGCACTTCACCAGCCCGATACGTCGCTATCCCGACCTGCTGACCCATCGCGCCATCAAGGCCATACTCGCGTCAAAGCGATATAAATTGCAGCCGCCTGAGAGTATGGTCTTGTCCTTGCCTAGTGTGCAGGCGCAATCCAAGGCGGCGCAGGCCAAGCTCAAGGCGGGTGTTGAGGTGAGCGCCAAACGCATCAAGCCCACCTCAGACGAGTTGTTGGCGTGGGAAGCAGTGGGCCAGCATTGCTCAGCAAATGAGCGGCGGGCCGATGAGGCCACGCGCGACGTGGAGAGCTGGCTCAAGTGCTGGTATATGCGCGATAAACTCGGTGAGGAGTTTGTTGGCGCCATTACGGCGGTGACGAGCTTCGGCATCTTCGTGCAACTCACAGCGTTGTATGTTGAAGGCCTGATCCACATTTCGGAACTTGGCGCCGAGTATTTCCGATTCGACGAAGCGCGCAACGAGTTACGGGGCGAGCGTACGGGGAAGCGCTACAGCCTTGGTGATCGCGTGTTGGTGCAGGTAAGTCGTGTCGATCTCGATGGCCGCAAGATCGATTTCCGCATGGTGGCGGATCCATTGCGAGCGTTGGCCGGTGGAGCGGCAGGCGGAGCGTCATCGCGCCGCCGCGGGCGCGTGGAGTCCGTGCTGGCTCCCCTCGGCGCCACGCTTGACGATAGCGACAACAGTGTGTTCGAGTTGCCCGTTGAACGTGAGGACGGCAGCGTGGGCAAGGCCAAGCGCGCCCGCGTAGCGGCACCCGGCGGCAAGCGCAAAGCGGTGACATCGGAGCGGCTGCGCATGAAAGCTGCCACGAAGGCGTCAGCTACGAAGGCCAGCAGCAAGGGCGGGGGAAAGCGGTCGCCCACTACCAGCAAATCTGTGACGCCGAGGAAACGAAGCCGTACAAAGTAGCGAAGGAGGCGGTTTTCCACAGGCAGTTAGCGCGCTATCGCGCAAGATGGCACGCTTGTTGAATTCGGAGTCACCGAGCCCACACGGGCTCAACTCCTACGGTCTCCTCAAGCGCAACGGCCCAAGCACGCTGCATCCACTGTGGCAAGATCCCGGCCCGCAACTCGGCCTGTTCGTGCATCGCGCAATCGGCGGCTGCGCCATGCAACCATACGGCGGCCTGCGCTGCGGCTAGTTCTGCCTGGGGTGCGTGTGAGCGTGCAAGGAAAGCAGCCAAAGCGCCAGCCAAGACGTCGCCCGTGCCGGCTGTGGCCAGCAGGCCGTTTCCAGTCGGGTTAATCCACAATTCGCCCGTTGTTGCCGCGATCACGCTCCCCGCGCCTTTAAGTACACAGTGGGCATGGCTTGCGGCGACTAGCTTTGCTGCGGCGCTCAGGCGATCGGCCTGCACTTGGGCTGTGTCCAACTGCAGTAGACGGCCCGCTTCGCGCGGATGCGGGGTCAACCAGGCCGGATGGGTTCGCGCGCGCAATGCCAGCCAAAGGGGCCCGTCCCGCGCCTCGGCGGCTAATAGGTTGAGACCATCCGCATCGATGACCAAGGGGCGATCAAGTTTGATGAGGGTTTCCAACGCATTCAGCGCATCTGGCTGGGTTCCAGCGCCCGGGCCAAAGACGTTACAACTTCTGCCGCTGAGGCCGGCGGCCTGGGCCTGAAGCAGAAGGGCGGCAGGGGGACGCAACATCAGTTCAGGCCATAGGGGATCCAATGCGGGTGCGGAGGGGTCGAACAAGGCGACGAACACCCGACCCGCACCCATGGCAAGGGAAGACCTGGCACACAGCAGCGCCGCGCCTCCCATGCCGCTGCTGCCTCCGAAAATCCGCACGTCGCCGCGCTGCCCTTTGTGGGCGGCGGCGTGAAGGGGGGGCAGTGCCGCAATGGCATTGTCGCGATCCACGAGCCGTGCAGCAGGAGCCAGGTCTGGACCCGTTAAGTCGTCGGGTCGGCAGTCAAGCGTGTCTAGCCAAAGCTCGCCACAGGTGGGCGCGAAAGGTCCCGTAAGTAATCCAGGCTTGAGGCCCAGAAAGGTCAAGGTGACCTCGGCGCGGACACACAAGCCTGGCGCTGTACCTGTATTCGCCGAAAGACCTGATGGCAAATCAACTGCCAGTACGGGGGCGCGAGTGCGCTGCAGTGCTGCAATTGCGACGCTGAGTTCGCCCTCAGGTGCGCGATTCAGTCCGAGACCCAATAGCGCATCGATTGCAAGCTCTGCCCACTGAAAAAGTGCTTCCGAATCGGTCGCGCCCCAAGCCCTGAGCCGAACCCCGGAGCCTTGCGCTTGGTCCAAGGCCCAGCACCAGTCGGAAGGTCGTCTCTCAACCGTCCACTGAGTGGCGTCACCGCAGGCCACCAACAACGCTTCGACCTCCATGCCCTGCTTGGCCATCATGGATGCAGCTGCCAGTCCATCGCCGCCATTATTTCCTGGCCCGCACAGAATGAGCACGCGGCGTTTATGGGGAAATCGAGCACGTACCAGGGTCGCGACGCAATGCCCTGCACGCTGCATCAGCGTATGTGGCTGCAGTGCTCGCGCCGCATTGAGTTCAATGCGGCGAAGAACGCGTTCGCTCCATAGCGGCAAGGACGAATGCTGTGAGGATGGGAGTATGCGAAGCATGGCGCGGCCTTGCATTCTTCGCTTTCACGATACGGAGATGTTTTCCCATAACATGAAAAGCAATTGCTGCTATGCAATGTGTGATTGTTCAGGATAATGATTTATCGTTTCACAACACGAAACCTGATGCATATATTATTGATTACAAACGAAATAAAAATCAGTCTTCTATAAGATATAACTCATTGTTGCAGTGCACACATAGGCTAAACTACGGGTGTCCTTAGCACCTTCTCATGGAGATCCTCTCATGGCAACCCGCGAACAGCAAGTAGAGCAGCTTCAACACGATTGGACCCACAACACCCGTTGGGCCGGTATTCAACGCGGCTATACCGCGGGCGACGTGGTCAAACTGCGAGGCTCCGTCATGGTGGACCACACGCTGGCCAAGCGCGGTGCGGATCGCCTGTGGAAGGACATGCACGGCGAGCCTTTCGTGAACGCGTTGGGTGCCCTTACTGGCAATCAGGCCATGCAACAGGTGAAAGCGGGCCTGAAGGCTATCTATTTGTCGGGCTGGCAGGTCGCGGGTGACGCGAACTTGGCGGGGGAAATGTATCCGGATCAGTCGTTGTATCCGGCCAATTCGGTTCCGAGCGTCGTCAAACGGATCAACAACACCCTAACTCGCGCGGATCAGATCCAGTGGATGGAAGGCAAGAGCCCGAGCGATAAAGACTATATCGATTATTTTGCCCCGATTGTGGCCGATGCCGAAGCGGGTTTCGGGGGCGTCCTTAATGCCTTTGAGCTGATGAAGGCAATGATCGAGGCCGGTGCGGCGGGGGTGCATTTTGAAGACCAGTTGGCGTCGGTGAAGAAGTGCGGTCACATGGGTGGCAAGGTTCTTGTTCCCACGCGCGAGGCCGTGGCGAAGCTGACCGCGGCGCGCCTTGCGGCTGATGTGCTGGGTGTGCCCACAGTGCTCGTCGCACGCACCGATGCAGAGGCTGCCGATTTGCTTACTGCCGACGTGGATGAGAACGATAAACCTTTTTGCACCGGTGAACGTACAGTCGAAGGTTTTTACCGCACCAGGCCCGGCTTGCAGCAGGCCATCGCACGCGGCTTGGCGTATGCCCCTTATGCTGACCTTGTGTGGTGTGAAACTGGAAAACCCGACTTGGCCTACGCCAAGTCGTTCGCCGAAGCCATCCACGCGAAGTTTCCCGGGAAGATGTTGGCGTATAACTGTTCGCCTTCATTCAATTGGAAGAAGAACCTCGATGACGCGACCATTGCGAAGTTCCAAAAAGAGTTGGGCGCGATGGGCTACAAATTCCAGTTCATTACGTTGGCTGGTTTCCACGCTCTCAACTATTCGATGTTTGAGCTGGCCCATGGTTATGCGCGTAACCAGATGAGCGCCTTCGTTGAACTGCAGGAAAAGGAATTCTCCGCAGCCGACAAGGGCTTCACGGCTGTCAAACACCAGCGTGAGGTCGGTACTGGCTATTTCGACGCAGTCACGACGACGATCGAAAATGAGGCATCGACTGCAGCGCTCAAGGGTTCGACGGAGGATGAACAGTTCTTCGAGAAGAAGGTGGCTTGACTCGCAACAGGTATGGCCATCCCGATCAAGAGGTGAGGAGACGCACCCGGCCGGGCCCGCAAGGGCCCGGTTTTTTTGCGTCAGGAAAGCCTATTTATTAACGTGGCGCATGATGCGCGCTTTTTCGCGCTGCCAGTCCCGTTTAGCCTCGGTGTCGCGTTTGTCGTGTAATTTCTTGCCACGACCAAGCGCGAAATCGACTTTGATGCGCGCGCCCTTATAGTGCAGGTTCAGCGGCACCAACGTGTAGCCGCGTTGTTCTACCTTGCCGACCAAGCGGCGAATCTCGTCCTTGTGAAGCAGCAACTTGCGGCTTCGGCTCGCGTCTGGACGGACGTGTGTGGAAGCGCTTTGCAATGCGGTGACGTTCATGCCGACCAGGAACAGTTCACCGTCGCGGATGAGGACGTACCCATCGAGCAATTGCGCCCTGCCTGCGCGAATCGCCTTCACCTCCCAGCCTTCGAGCACGATCCCTGCCTCGAAACGGTCTTCGAGGAAATAGTTGAACGCGGCCTTCCGGTTTTCAGCAATGCTCATGATGGTGCCAGATGGGGCCTGGCTGGTTTTTTACAATGATGTATTTTAAGAAGACCATCCTATGGCCGTCGTCCGCAGGTCCATCCTTATTTGGTATAGCGCAAATCAGATGTATGGACTGGTGACGGACGTCGCTTCTTATCCTCAGTTTCTGCCGTGGTGCGGTGGCGCAGATGTCCATGCATCCTCGCCTGAGCATATGCGCGCGACCATCCGTATTGACTTTAAAGGCATCAAGCAGAGTTTCACCACCGAAAACACGCAGATACCTGGACGTGAAATCCATCTGCGTCTTGTTGAAGGGCCATTCTCCGACCTGCAAGGCCACTGGCACTTCACGCCACTTGAAGACGACAAGGCTTGCAAAATTGACTTCGAGCTTGATTACCATTTTTCCAGCAAACTCGTGGAAGCGGTCATTGGTCCGGTGTTCGGACATATAGCAAAGACGTTTGTTGAGGCCTTTGTGCAACGTGCGGAATGCGTGTATGGCTAGCAATGTTCAAGGTCTTCCAGGCGACCGCGAGGCGCATATCGACGTGCAGGTTTTTTGGGCGCCAGCGCATGGGTTAGCCCAACTGCGCAGCGTGCGCCTGCCAGTGGGAGCCAGCTTGGCTGATGCAGTGGTCGCCAGCGGCCTCGATATTGCCCTACCTGACGCGAGCTGGCGCGAGCCCGGTGGAGAGCTCCGCTTGGCGGTGCACGGCGCGTTGAGGCAAGCCGACACCATCCTCAGCGGGGGTGAGCGCATTGACATTACGCGTGTTTTGAGGGTGAATCCGAAAGAGGCTCGGCGCCAGCGCGCGCATACGAAGGCACTCGCTGGGGGGCGTGGTGCCGGCGGGCGCGGCTAAGCGGCGGAATCAGAGTTGCGCCGGAGGTAAAACGTCTTCAGGATCGCGCGGGAGCCAAATGCGGAGAATCAAACCGCCCCCTTTGGCATTACTGATCTCCAGCCGCCCTCCCATGCGGGCGATAGTCTTGTCCACGATAGCCAACCCCAGTCCTGTGCCCTTGGCCGCTGTACGTGCCTCATCACCGCGGAAAAATGGCCGGGTGAGAAGTGGCAGTTGGTTGGCTGGAACGCCCGGCCCGTGGTCGCGCACGCTCAAGCACACTTCAGACCCGCGTTTTGCGAATCCAATGTCCAATTCCACACGATCGGTGCCGGGCGAGCGCCCGTAGCGCCGAGCATTTTCGATGAGATTGACAACGATCCGCTGTAGCTCCAGTGGATCCCCGAGTGCAGGGGCATCTGCATTTCGGGGCATATGGATTTGCATGTCAGCCGCTTTGGCAGATTCGGCGGCAATTTTGGCAACCAAGTGGGGTAGCTGCACGCGCTCGAGCGAGGGGCTTGCCGCGCGGGCATATTCCATGAATTTGCTAATAATGGAGTCCGCTTGCTCAATGTCAGCAATGATGTCGTGCTGTGCCTGTGCGTCTGGCACGCTGAGTTCAGCTTCCAGGCGCAGCCTGGCAAGGGGCGTGCGAATGTCGTGTGAAATGCCGGCCAGCATCAGCGCCCGGTCCTGTTCGATTTCCTGCAAGGCTCTTGCCATACGGTTGAACCCCCGATTCACCTCGCGGATTTCTTGTGTGCCTGATGTTTCGTCTAGCTGGTGCGAGAAGTCGCCTTCGCGCACTTGGGCGGTGGCAATGCTCAGGTCACGCAGTGGGCGGTTGACGAAACTCGCAATAACGGCCGCGCCGATCAGCGCGAGTAATGTGGCCAGCACGCCCCAGATGATCCAGGCCTCGCCCAGTGATGTATCAATACGCGACCGGTCAAGCAAAAGCCAATAATCGTCGCCTTCGATGCGAAAGCCAATCCACAGCCCTGGCCGTCCATTCACAACGTCCGCGAAATCAAGCTTCTCCCGCAGGCGCCGATCGACCGATTGCGCCAACCGGCGCGTGAACGCTGTGTAGGCCATCGGCGTCCACTGATCCGATGATTTGCGCGGGTAAATATAAATATCTTCCCGCTTGACAAGTTCTTCGAGCAGGGCGGTGCGGTACTCGGGGGCAGCGTGGACCAATGCAATACGGGTCAGATCGATCAGGCTCGTGATCTGACGCGATGTCTGCTCCACCTGTGGTCCCAGTTGCAAGACGCGAAAACTCTGGAACCACGCCGCTAGGCTGGCGGAGACCAGCAGCACAATGAGAAAGAAGGTCCGCCAGTACAGCCGACCCGACAAACCACCGAATACGCGCCGTGCTAGGCTAATCCGTGGCGTGTTCTGGGTCGCATGAGTGGTTGACGAGGACGAAGTGTCCACCAAGCGGTTCAATACGTGACCTCACGCGTCCTTTGTGTCCGGCACAAACACGTAGCCGACTCCCCAGACCGTTTGGATATAGCGCGGATGGGCGGGGTCAACCTCGACGATTTTTCGAAGGCGCGAGATCGCCACATCCAGGCTGCGGTCGAACGCTTCGTAGTCGCGTCCGCGCGCAAGTTCCGCCAGCCGGTCGCGCGAGAGGGGCTGCCGAGGATGGCGGACAAGGGCTTTTAGCATGGCGAATTCGCCTGTCGTGAGGCTAATAAGTTCGCCGTCGCGTGAAAGCTCGCGCCTTGCCAGATCAAGGCTGAAGGGACCAAACTGCACGGTTTCATCGTCCCGTGCTGGCGCCCCAGGTAGCTCCGGGTTGGGCTGCCGACGCAACACGGCACTGATGCGCGCGAGGAGTTCGCGGGGATTGAACGGCTTGGGCAGATAGTCATCGGCACCCACCTCCAAACCGATGATTCGGTCGACATCCTCGCCTTTGGCGGTGAGCATGATGATGGGAGTGAAGTCCTTGGAGGCCCGCATGCGCTTGCATACGGTCAAACCATCTTCGCCCGGAAGCATCAGGTCGAGCACGATCAGGTCAAATCGCTCCTTGACCATGACGCGCTGCATCGCTTTCGCGTCTTCAGCGACAAATACCTCATAATTTTCCTGTGCTAGGTAGCGGCGCAGAAGGTCACGAATACGGGCATCGTCGTCGACAACCAGGATCTTCTTGGGTTTGTCTTGTTGCATAGGGGGATGAAGGGTTGACTGGCAAAGGCACCGAATTGCGCTGAACCGGCTACGAACGGCTGAAATCGGTGCGAACAAATCAAATGTAACTGCGTTGCTCCCCAGTCGACAAGTTTTCGTCTTGCCCAGTGTTAGTGCATGAATTGCAGGGAGGCAAGATGGGCATACAGACCACCACGCGTCATCAGCTCAGAATGCGTGCCGGTGTCGATAATTCGTCCGCGCTCCATCACCACAATGCGGTCCGCGCGCTGGACGGTGGCCAACCGGTGGGCGATGACGAGGGCAGTGCGGCCGCGCATGGCGCGATCCAAGGCGGCCTGTACCGCACGCTCACTTTGGGCATCCAGTGCGCTCGTGGCCTCATCGAGTAG
>JAKBCY010000053.1 GCA_021807445.1 Pseudomonadota bacterium | reverse complement strand
AAAACGTCAAAGTAGGAGCCACCATCCATGCCAGCGCAAACGAAGACTCGCGCAGACTCAGCAGGCGATACCGCTGCCAGCAACACCGTGCCACCGCCGTCATACACCACTGGCACCACACCCGGCGTCACTGCGAGCGCGCGTAACCGCGTAACTGCTGTAACGCGTATCGGCGACAAGCAAGACGCTATAACGCCGGTTACGCGGTTACAAGGTTACGCGCATGGGATAACTAAGCCGCCGCCACCGCGCGGTGCAACCGGGGTGATGTCCAGCCTCGCGCTGCGTGACGCCATCTACGAGCGCTCGTTACTGCTCGCAAACCGCTTCCGGGTCATACGCACCCTCGACATAGCCGCCGCCTGCTTTCCCGAGAGACCGTTCAAAGCGGCACTCACGGCAGCGCAGCGCGCCGTGCGCGGACTGGTCAAAAGCGACTTGTTGCGCCGGTACCGGACCGACCGCTTTCAAACGGTGTACGGCTTGACACAGCGCGGCGTCGACTGGCTTGCCGACCGTGGCCACGATGCCGCGTCATCTGTCCGTCGCGTCAGCGACATGACCAATCCCGAGCACAGGCTCTGGGCCCAGTTCCTGGTCATCTGCGCCTGGGCCCGCGGCTTGGACGCCATTACAGAGGCTGAGCTCCTGCAGCGTCTAAACACCACGGCCAGACCAGGTTCGACGAAGAACCCGAAGGCAGGCACAACCCAGGGTTACATCACGGTGGACGTTCATCGCCACAGCGGCACTGTGCGCAAGAGCCTCCGCCCTGACGCGGTGGCATTCGAAGAGCGAGGCGGCGGAGTCGCGTGGGTTGAGGTCGACCGCAGCAAACGTGGTTCCGAGCGACAAGCGGACCTGGCCGCGCTCATTGGCGTGATTGGCAGCAAAGTCGCTGACAGCAAGGTGCTACGCAGGGTTGTCGTCATGTGCAAGACGGCGCGCATCGAGCGTGATGCGGTGAGGGTTGTTGAGCAATTGAGCGCTGCAGGCAATTCGCTGGTCCTGACTGAGGGGCGGCGGCACATCAGGAGATTCGACGACGGCGTGTATGAGGTATGGACCGCTGTGCCATTCAAGCGGGCCGATGGCCGCACTGCTCTTGTGGATGAGCGCATCGGGCACATCATCGTGCAGATGCTCCCTACGTGGCTGCCCAAGGTGCGAATTGATGCGAGCAATAGTTGGAGTTGCGACGGGTGGTTTGGCGACAACTATCTGCCATATCGAAGACCACCTTCCACGGGACAGTGGGAGGTACCGGCGTCGCCACTGTGGTCAGTCAACGAGTCAGCGGCCGATGGCGCGGATGGATGATGGTTGCTACACGAAGTGGCAGCAAATTCGCCGCCATCATTCGGACAAGGACAACAAATGCAAGTTTTCGGAAACGTGGCCACGGAGCCGACGCGCAAGCAGAGCAAGACAACAGGGCGAGGCTATTACGAATTTCGGCTGGCAGAGAGCCAGCGGGGTGTCGATACCGAGCCGACTTGGTACACGGTGCGGATGATGAAGGACACAAACCCGCTCCTCGACAAAGGTGACTTCGTGAAGACGACCGGCAAGCTCAAGGTCGACTATTACTTATCGCGTGAGGGCAAGCCGACGGGCACGCTGTTGATTTTGGCATTCGAGGCCAGCAAGCTCGCTCGCCCGGCCAGTGCACTCGCCGCAGAGCAAGCCGCCGCGGCGCAGGAGGCTAAGCAGGTTGACTGATATTTCTTGATTTCATCGCCTCCACCCTCCAGGCGAATCTGTTAAGGAATCGCCAGGGTGCGTCCAAAGTAGTGGCTCAATTCCGCCCCGGTCGTTGACTGGGGCGTTTCTTCTGTCTGCGCAAGACTCTTCGCTAGGCACGGGCTAGCCCGTCAAGCGGCCTGGCGCCCCCCCGCCCACTGTCGGCATGCACATCAATCACCGAAAGAGCGCCAAGCCCGCGAATTCTGAGGGTTCGCCAATTCTGGTCGTGCGCAACGCGTCATCCCAAAATGGCGGGACGGCTACGCTGCGTCAGGAATGTCATAGATGCTCACCTCGATGGAGCCATCTTCGTGTTCGAAGACCTCCAACGCTTGATTGACCAGGTCATCCATCGCCGCAAGCTCGTCGAGGGCTATCTGAAACAGGTCGAGCTGCCGTTGCAAGTCGAGGGGGTGCACGGAGTTCAGGCACACGAGCCCTGCGTGAATCGGCTGCCTCGCGTGCTCTCCGCCGAGCTTGCCAGGCCCACCACCGCGGAAGTCGACAGCGTTGTGGGTCACCAGCGTGAAGTCACCGGCGACCACGCGTTCGATGAGTTTCCAATCTTTGGTTCCTGCCAAGCCCCGGTCGCGCACGCAAGTGGACTCGACGTGGCCGCCGTCAATGGCTATCTGCACGAGTTCCGGCGTGAGGCACTCGTCGATGAGGAACCGGAACGTCATGCAGCGGCCACGCGCTTGACAACGCGCGTGACACGGCGCGGGAGCTCCGGGTTCACCGCTGAGATGCGACGCGGCCGGCCTCGGCGAGGATGGACTTCGTCGTAGACCTTGGCGGACTGGATATGCGCTTCGGTCAGAAAGGGGTACGACGCCTTCAGGCGGTCCATGTCGATGCCAGCGGCCAGCGAGCCGAGCACGATGTCGACTGGCACCCGAGTGCCTGCGAACACCGCCGCTCCGCCCATGATTTCCGGGTCGGTGGTCACCAGCGCGTCGGCCTGGTCGACTTCCTTGGCACGAGCGAGCACGTACTGGAGGTAGGGTGTGACGTCGACGACCAAGGATTTGCGCTCGACCTTCCAGCTGACGGCGTCCAGCAGCATCCAGGTGAGGACGCGGTCCTTCACCGCCAGCTGTTCGACCCGCGCTGTGAGGTCCTCGAGCACCTGCCGACGAGCACCCGCGATGAGCAGGTCTTCGTTCGCGAAGTAGAACTTCGCGAAGGCAGCAGCCAAGAGAGTAAACCTGCGGTTGTTGCCTCGCTGTTCGAAGAGGGTCTCTGGCACCAAGCGTTCGTCCACAACCCGATTCATTTGCCGGTCCGTCAGGTCGGCGATGAATGCAGCTTTTGCGGTCGGAATGAGGAGTTCAGTAGACATGGCAATAATTCCTCCGAATGTTTGGAATTATAGTTCCAACGACTCCCGAATGCAGACCATGCGAACCGTTCCTCGTGGACACGTCAGAGATTCCCCTGGCGTGCTGGCTAAGCGTATGCCGTCACGTGCAGGACAGACTCAGCAACTGGCTGTCCACCGTCGCATCCGCGCCATCTGTTGGAGCCGAGCACAAGAGCGGCGCATCCAGAAAGCAGAGCTCCTCACCGCAACGGGAGAGTCCAAACAACCAGCCAGAGTGCATCGCAACTCCTCAGCTGAGCCGCTGCCCCGGCCTCGGGGGCCTTTGTATGGGCACAGAAAAAAGAGGCCCGCCAAACTTGGCGGGCAAAGAAGGTCATCAAGCAGCCTGTTTCGCTGCCTCCAAAACTCTCCTCAGGCTGCCAGTGTGCAGCGTCATATCCTGGAGCTGCTCCGCGAATTGGGCGGGGTCAAGCTCGCCATCGAGCAATTTCCTTCCCGTCGCCGACTCGTAGAGTTTGACGAGGCAAAATCGGCTTTCCGGCTTGGCCGTGCGGAGCTCTGCGGTAACCAGCGCCCCCCACTGAGGGTCATCCTCGATGAATCGCATCGCCGCGTCGACGGCTTTGGCTTTGAACACCTGCGCTTCGAAAAAGTCGTCAGCCTTCAACCGTCCCGACATCATCAGAACTGCCAGCCGCGGCACGCGCAGATAAACCGCACATGCCCGTGAAAAATCGTCCGACACCTGGTCGACACGTCGTAACCCTGACATCAGTAGATTGATATACGGATAGCTGTAACCAAGCGCTTCGGCGAGCTGTGAAATCGACTGCCCACGCTCGCTCGCGCATCGCATCAATGCTGCCATCAGCACGCCTCCGGGGCGTTTGAGTTGTTCCTCGTCGACGGTGCCGCTCCATGTGTCGACGACACGCGCTGTCTCGCTGGTCGACTCGACCGGAAAGTCCGTACGCGCCGTCGTCTTTTGGCTTGCCATTTTTGCCATTTCCATTTCCTTTGACTCGGTTGCCCTTCTGCGCCCCTGGGGACGCGGATTCCTTTTCTGTGTAGCGAGTGGGGTTCCACGGCCGTCCCTGGTGGCGGACCGCTGTCGATAAGGTTGCGAATGAATAAATGGGGTGCCTACACATGCCAGCTGAAGCCGAAGAGCGGTCTCAGCCGGCACGTATGGGACGCAGTCGGTCGTCTCCGTGTCCTCACGAGACCGGCTGGAGATGAGCAAAATGGAAGTGCAAAAATTATTGGACTTGGCTGAACTGGCTGAGGTGCTCGGAAGAAGTCCCGAGACCATCAAAAAGGACATCAAACGCAACCCCGCCGCCGTGCCACCGCGGCTGCAATTGCCCCACACGCGGCTGCTGCGGTGGCGCGCCCGCGACGTTGACGCATGGCTTGGGCAATACGTGCAAGCCGTGGGAGGTCGCCATGATTGAGGGTGTCACTCCCAGCGTGCCGCAACGGGCATTCTCGCAACCCCTCGATGTGCGTGCGCTGCTCTCGACACCGCCGGCACCGCTCGACCACGTCTTGCCTGGTCTGCTGGCTGGTACCGTCGGCATGCTTGCCGGGCCCGGCGGGTCTGGCAAGACGATGCTTGAGCTGCAGCTTGCCATCGCCCTGGCGACCGGCACTCCGCCCTGCGCCGGTCTGTTCTCTGGCTTGATGCCGGCCAGCAAACCAACCTCGGTGGTTCTCATTGCAGCTGAGGAGTCGAAGGAGGTACTGGCGCACCGCCTGCACGCCATCGCCCACACCCTCTTCGCGCGGCGAGAGCAGTTCGGCATCATCCTGCCGTTCGAGGAATTTCTCGAGCGGCTACAGAAGAACCTGCGTCTGTACGCTGGAGGAGCGCAGTCCTACGCCCTGCTCAACGCTGACAAGAGTCGCACCAGCGCGCTTAAAGACCTGGCCCAGGCCTGCGAGGGCGCTCGCCTGGTGCTTATCGACCCCTTGCGCCAGTTTCACGATTGCGACGAGAACGACTCGGCTGCGATGAACAAGGTGGTGCAGGCTTTGCGAGGCCTTGCCGGGAATGTCAACGCGGCGGTGGTCTTTGCCCACCACGCGAGCAAGGCGGCGACCTTTTCGGGGCAAGGCGATGCGGCGGGCGCCGCACGTGGCTCCTCTGCCCTGACCGACGGCGTACGGTGGCAGCTCAACCTCAGCCGGCTGTCGCGGGAACAAGCGCAACGTGCGGGCGTCTCTGAGGATGCGCGCGGACAGTTCCTGTTACTCGACGTCGCCAAGGCGAACTACCTGCCCGCTCAGCCGACCGTGCGTTTGCAGCGCCTGGCTGGTGGTGTCCTGGCGGTCATGGAGAGCGCTCGCGGTGCGTCGACCCCGATTCGCTCCAGGATGCCGGGTATCGCTGCGCCACGGGCGCGACAGCTCAAGCTTGCGGGGGTCCCGGCATGAGCTCGACGGCTTCCCAGCGCATGGTGCGCTATGACCCGGCGACCGGTTTGAGTCAGCTGTTTCGCCCACTGCCTAAAACCAAGACCCGCCCGACCCTTGATGTCGTCTACCGCCCAGCCCAGGGCGGGATGACGCTGCGGTTCAGTGCCCGAGAGGCACTGGGCATGCCCGAGCAGACATTACTGCTCGCGCTTCTGGAGCTGGCGCAGGAGCAATATGCGCAGGTTGCGCGCGACGCGGTCGTCATTGACTGGCGTGCAACTGGCATTGGACAGGACTTGTGGCGTGCCATGCATGATGGACAAGCTGCCATGGACGGCGAGACACTGCACATCCGCACGTCCTGGTATGAGCTTGCCGGACGCTGTGGCAGCCGTGGAGGGCGCAGCCAGCAGTTGCGCGAAGAGCAGTTGCGGCGCCTGTGTGAAGTGGTGGTCTGGGAGGAGACCGACGACATGCTGCACAGCTTGCGTCAATCCAAGCTCGTCACCCTTTGGCATGGCAACGATGTCCGCCTGCACCTGGCGGTGAACTGCCGCCTGGCCAACGCGGTCATGGGTGGGCCGTATGCGCAGGTTTCGCTGCGCGAGCGGCATGACTTGACCACGGACACGGCGCAGGCAGTGCATGCTTTTCTGTCGACCACGCTCAGAGCTGGGCGCTCGCTCAAGGTTAGGGTCGAGACCCTGATGCAGCGTCTATGGGACGACAGGGGCGTGACGCCGGAGGGTACGCTGCGCGCCCGCCGCAAGGCGGTACGCGACAGCCTGATGGCGGTTGGTGGACTGCCTGGATGGCACGTCGAGTGGCCGCGCGCGGAAATGGCCGACATCACCCGACGTGCCGTGCGGTCGCGGCAGCACCCAGCGGCTATTGGCAACGCCAGGCTCGCTGTTGCAGCGCTGGATGATGGCCCGCAGGCCATTTCACCGACCCTTGGCGAGAGCTTCGACGCCACCCGATTTATGAGCCCCGTTGCCGATAGTCCATCCCCATGCACTATCGACAACGCTGACGTGGGCTATCGGCAACGCGGTGATGCATAAAAACTTCGCCGAAACATAGCCTTGCGCGTCTTTTGAGGGGGCGGACTAATTTAAACAAGCGAACCCAGGGGGCATGACAGCGCCCCTGGTTCGCCTCCAGCACGGCCAAGCCCGAAACGATGCCACTCAGGGCGCACCGAACCTCGCGCCCGCTCATCGCCAAGGTGCCCACTCTGGCCCCTCTCTGCTCGGGGCGCCATAGCGCGTCAAGGCCAGGTCCAAGTGCAAGGGCTCGGCGGTAAGCTTTGGCAAATCGACCCGGAGACCGCATGCGCTTCATCCACGCCGCTGACATCCATCTGGACAGCCCGCTCACTGGCCTGAGCGCTTACCAGGACGCACCTGCGGAGCTGCTTCGCACGGCCACACGCGACGCCTTCGAAAACCTGGTCAGCCTTGCCCTTGAAGAGCGGGTCGACTTCATGGTCATCGCCGGCGACCTTTACGACGGCAGCTGGCGCGACTTCAACACCGGCATTTTTTTCTCTGGCCAAATGGGCCGCTTGCGGCAAGCCGGCATTCCGGTCTATCTCCTCTATGGCAATCACGATGCGGAAAGCGAGATGACCAAGCGGCTTGCCCTGCCGGACAACGTGCATGCCTTCTCATCGGGCAAGGCCGAGACGTTCAGACACGCTGACCTTCAGGTGGCGCTGCACGGGCGCAGCTTCAAGGTTGCCGCAACAACGGAGAACCTGGTCCACACCTACCCCGACCCCATCCCGGGATGGCTCAATATTGGCGTATTGCACACCGCGCTCGAGGGCAACACAGCGCACGCCAATTACGCCCCGTGTACGGTGGCGCAATTGCATGCCAAGGGATACGGGTACTGGGCGCTGGGCCACGTGCACGACCACCAGCAATGGGGCGGCGCATCGACGATTGCGTATCCGGGCAATCTCCAGGGGCGCCATATCCGGGAGACGGGACCAAAGGGTGCGTTGATGGTGACCGCCCAAGGTCAGGACATTCAATCAGTCGAGCGGGTCATCGTGGACGTGCTTCGCTGGGCGGCGCTGGACGTGGACGTCTCAAGCGCCAATACGCTTGCCGAGGTCGTGCAGTCGGTGCGTTTGGACCTCGAAACGCTGGTCTCTGGCACAGAGGGCTCCCTGACCTTGGCGGTGCGGGTGAGGCTGACAGGAAGCTCCCCTGCCCACGGTCATCTTTTTGGGCTTGAGAATCAGCTGCGCGCCGAAGTTCTGAACCAAGCCGCCGCCATTGCGCCAGGGCGCCTGTGGATTGAAAAAGTCAAGCTGGAGACGCAACCCGTGGAGCAGCCTCTCCAGGTCGCTGCACGCGCCGACGCCGTTGCGGACCTGCAATCCATCCTGTCCACTGCGGAAGATGACTCTGAGTTCCTGCAGTCGCTGCGCGAGGATTTGATGCAAATGGTCGGCAAGCTGCCTTCGGATGTGCTGCACGCCTTGCCACAACTGGAGGCCATTCGAAATGGCGATGCCCGCGGCCTCGTGCACAGCATCGTGCCATCCCTCGTGGCCCACGTTGCCAAGGCGGAGTAAGCGACATGCGAATCCAGCGAGTCGACCTCATTCGCTATGGCAAATTCACCGGCCACAGCATCGAGCTGCCAAGGCGCAGTCACGACATCCACGTCATCGTCGGCCCCAATGAAGCTGGCAAATCCACAGTGCGCTCGGCCATCGTCGACATGCTCTATGGGTTTCCGACGCGCTCGGCCCATGCATTCCTGCATCCGTTGCCAGAGCTGCGGCTGGGCGGTCTGCTTGAACAGGACACCAGTCAACTGGAGTTCCACCGCATCAAGGCCAATAAACAGACGCTTCGTACGCCCCAGGGCACGGCGTTGACGGACGGGACCTTGGGTGGATATCTCGGCAACACGGACCGGGAGTTCTTTTTGCAGATGTTCAGCCTCGACCATGAGCGGCTTGTCAAAGGCGGCGCGGCGATTTTGTCGGCGTCGAGCGACCTCGGCCAGATTCTGTTTCAGTCCGCTGCGGGAATCGCATCGCTCGGTGATATTCGCGAAGCGCTCGAGACGGAGGCCAACAAACTCTGGGGCGCTCGAAAATCAGGCGACCGCGCGTATTACCAGGCGCTCGAGGCTTTTGAGGCGGCCACCAAGACGCTCAAGGACGCCACGGTTCGTGCCAAGGACTGGTCCGATACCCAGGCCAAGCTTGCCGAGCTCGACAGCGCGCTTGGGGGTGCCAGGCAGCGACATACCGCCCTCAAGCAACGACGCCAGCAGTTGAACCGGGTCGTCGCCATCAAACCCTTCTTGGCTGAGCTCGACCAACTGCGTCTTCGGCTTGACGCCCACGCGCAAACACCGTCCCTGCCCGAAAGCAGCGCCACGACCCTCGCGGAGTCCGAACAGAAGGCGGCGGTCGCTGCAAGCGAAGTCCGGCACCACACGGCAGCGGAGGAGGAAGCCCAGGCCGCGCTTGGGGTGCTGCATGTCGAACGCAGTCTTCTGGACCACGCCACCGAAATTGTTGAGCTGAACAGCCAGCGCCTGCAATACCGCGCTTATCCGACCGATATTGCGCGGCGGCAAGCCGAGGTGGATGCGCAGTGGCAGGTCGTGGCGGCGCTGGTGCGGGAGATGGGCTGGGCTGAAACGGATGAGCAAGCCCTTCGGGCACGCATGCCCACGGCCATGACACGCTCGAGTCTGGCGCACCTCATCGGACGGCACGCCGTCCTCCATGAAAAGCGACAAGCCTCGCAGAAAGCATGCAGGGCCAAGGCCAAAGAGCTCGAAAGGGCACAGGCTGAATTGGACGGTCTCCCAACCGAGCAAGTGCCAGTCAAGCTGGTGGCGGCCTTGACCGCTGCCCAGGGTCTTGGCGATTTCGAGGGCGTCTTGCGTGAGCGTGAGACACTCGTTGCGCAGCGCCAATCGGAAGCCGACTCGGCGTGGCTTGCACTCCATCCCTGGACGGGCCAGCCGGAGACCTTGCGTTCCATGGCTCCTCCATCCAGGGAGACCATCCAGGCTTTGGTCCTGGCCCAAACCCACGATGAAGCCGAGACCCGGGCCGCGGCCAAGCGCGTCACCGAACTCGAAGCCGAGGCCGAGACGCTGGAGCTCGACATCAAGCAGCTTCGCGACACACGCCATCCGGTGACACGCGAAGAGGTCCTTCAGGGCCGCCGCACTCGCGACCGCACTTGGACCAGCATCAAACTGGCGCCCCAACGGCTCGCCGATGAGGCTCCCCTGTTCGAGCGCGAAATGGCCGAGGCTGACGCCCTGGCCGATAGTCGGCATGACACGATTCAGGACGCAAGCACCCTTCAGTCCAAACAGGCCGAACTTGCACGAACCACGCTCGCCGTGCACAGAGCCCAGGCGGCCTTGAAGGCTCTGCGCGATGGTGTTCAGGAGCGACAGGCCCAATGGGAGTTGCAAGCGCAGCGCTGTGGGCTCCCCGCGCTGGCCTTTCAATCGATGGGCAGTTGGTTGGACGCGCGAAGCCGAGCGATGGAGTCGGCCGATGCGTTGACCGCCGCCACGCAGTCGCATGCAACGCAGCAAAAGGCCATCGAGCATGCCCGAGCTGAGTTATCCAAGGCCCTGCTGTGTCTGGGCATGCCGGTTCACGAGGACTCACTCCACGCACTCATGGTGCAGTCCAAGAACCATTTGAATGCCGTCACGCAAGCTCTTGGGCAGCGCCAAACGGTCATGCGGCAAATCGGTGATGCCACCCGAGACCTGGAGTCTCTTCGTCTGGAGCAAGAGAGCGACCAAGCCGCCTTCGATGCATGGACGTTGCAATGGATAGAAGCCCTGGAGAAGGCTGGATTTGTGCAGTCGGAGGTGCCAGACACGGTCGGGAGCGCGCTTCAAATCCTCCAGAAGATTGACGCAGGCCTGGAACTCATCCGCAAAACCCAGGTGGAGCGCATCGAGACGATGCACGCTGACCTTGCAGCCTTTGGGAAGGCCGCCATGGCGCTCGCGGAGCAGGCAGCCCCAGACCTTGCTGCCCAGCCTCCCGAAGAAATCGCTCAGGAGCTCGACCGCAGGCTGCGTACTGCCCAGGAGGCCGAGAAGGAACATCGGCGACTGCGCGCCGCATTGGAGGTTGCCAAGCAGACCAAAGCTGGCGCTCAGGCGCGGGTCGAGCAGGCGAACGCTGCCATCCAGCCGCTGTTCGAGCGCGCAGGAGCGGCGACTCCCGAGGAGCTTCGCGCGGCCATCGCAGCATCGGACGAATCCAGGCAGCTCTTGGCGCGGTACGCCAAGGCCGAGGACTCGGTACGAAAGCTCGGCGAGGGCATGAGCCTGGACGCCCTGAGAGCGGAGTCCGACTCCATGGACGCAACCGCCGCTACGGCAGAGCTGAGCGACCTGGACCGGCAGGAGGAAGAGCTGTTGAGTCAAGACCGCGAGCTGTCTGCAGCCAGGCAGGACGCCAAGACGCGGCTATCCGCCATGGCGGGCAGCACTGGAGGCGCGATAGCTGAGGCTCAAAGGCAGGAGGCGCTGGCGGGGATGGTGGATGCAGTCGAGCAGTATGTGAGACTGCACACGGCAGGCCGCCTTCTGCGTTGGTCTATCGAACAATACCGCGAACTCAAGCAGGGCCCCATGCTGGAGACAGCCAGTCGAATCTTTGCGCGGTTGACGCTAGGCTCGTTCGAGCGACTATCTGTCGACTTTGAGAGCGAACCGCCGAAGCTGCTGGGGCGCAGGCAGAGCGGTGAGTCGGTGGGCGTCGATGGCCTGAGCGACGGCACGCGCGACCAGCTCTATCTCGCCCTACGCCTGGCGGCGCTGGACCTGCATCTCGCGCAATCGCACGCGCTGCCGTTTATTGCCGATGACCTTTTCATCAATTACGACGATGCCCGGTCCAAGGCGGGGTTGGAGGCATTGGGCGAGCTCTCGACGAAGACTCAGGTCGTTGTGCTGACGCACCATGACCATCTGCTGCCAGCGTTCCGCGAGGTCTTCGGACGCGATGTGAACGTGGTGGAGCTCTAAATCGTCGAGGATGATGCCCGCCCAAGGCGGTGGCCTGCACGAACAGACGGGACTTCCAACCGTCATCTTCACGACTAAGGCCAAAGCCCGGTTGCAGATAGATTCGTGCGCAGAACGCCTGGCGGGCGGCGCACTGACAAGGCGACCGCCCGAGACTGCGTGCGATGGAATCAAGCCGTCAACGGCTCCCACCGCTCCGCCATCCATTGCAGCGTCGTCGCTGGGACTTTGTGCACGTCGCACCAACGCCCGGTCGCCTCAATGATGCGCACATTGCGGCTCATCGCTTGATACGGCGCCAACTCTTGCAACTTGGTAAAGGTGTTGGCCACGACCGTGCGCTTGCCCTGTATGAGAGCGCTTAGGGTCATCGCCTGGCACCAGGCGTGAGCATCGCGCACGCGCACTGGGTCAAACCGATAGACGCCGTCGCGCAAGAAAAATTGGTCCGCTTCATAGTGCTCGTAGCCGACCAGAGCAAGCACCCGGGCCATGGTGGATTTGCCGCTGCCCGGCAGGCCACGAATCAGCACAAGCTCGGTGTTAACCCTGGCTATTGCCTGGCGTGGCCGGCGCGCCTCATTAGGGGCATGGGTGCGACGGCCAGGGGTTGCACTGGTTGTGGTGTTGAGGCTGAGGGTTGCGTCCATTTCGTCATCTCCAAGAGTTGGTGGTGACGAGTGAAGCAACCGCGTTTATGCGGGCGCCTTTACGGCCGCTCCTGGTATGTACCTGGTATGTATTTACGGCGGCGTCGGTTCTGAACTGATGCCGAATGGCCTGGCTGCTTGAAGGACAGCGCGTCAGTCTGACGACAGGCATGGGCTGGCGCGTGGCGTGGTGTGCGCGGTAACGCTGTAACCCCGTAACCGGCAACCTGGGGCGCGTTACACGGTTACACCGATACGCCCATGCGTAACCTCACACCCCGCGATGGGTCAGCCTGCTCTTCTAAACGCGTCGGATATCGCCTCACCCAAGTCGCGCCATGGCCCTTTTGGCGCATGCGGCAGGCGCCTGAGCAAGGTTTTCTGTGTCTCGGGTAAAAGCCGCATCGCAGCAGCGACGTCCGCCCATTCACTTGGAAAGAAGCCAATCGGGTGGTCTTCGTCCAGTGCAATGGCCCGCAACCGAGACGTGGCACCCAACACATTGAGCGCACCTAGCCGCCGTGTGCGTTCCTCGTTCTGCCAAGTGTGGACTTGCCGCTGCCGAACATGCTCTTCAGCGCGCAGAGCCGCTTGCTCCTTGGCCACGGCGATTATGTGTCCCTCCGTCACGAAAGGTTCAGCGCCTCGCCGACCGTGCAATTGGCGGCACTCCAGGACCGCCTCCGCTGCGGCTTGCGTGTCGCCGGCCGTGCCCAACGGAGCGTAAGGGCTGCAAGTTGTGCGGAGCACCCAGGCAGTCAATTCGTCGGCAAGGGCCGCGTTGCGGGTCGCCAATTCATCGAGGAGGAGCGACACGCGAGCGGTGCTGCCCCCACAAAACTGTAGCGGCCCGGCCATCTCAAGGCTGGTAAACAACCGCACGAGGTGGGCGACGGCCATCGTGGACAGTTGGCTCAGGTGTGCGTCGATGCGCGATGCGAATCGATTGAGACGCTCGGCGCCTTCGAGCACAAGAAAGGCTCTTAGCTCCGCCTCCCCAGCAGTCGGGTCGGTGCAGAGACAAGCCTCAAGGAGGCCAGCAGACTCACTATCCATCGGATAACCTCCAGAGGCCCACGGCGCATTGCGCCGTGGGCGCACGATGACCTGTGCTGGGGCAGCACCACTGTCGCTCCCAGCGTCCTCAGCCATCGATTGACCCTCACATTCAAATCGATTCAGCCCACGCAAAAGCTTGTGGTGCGATGCAATGACGACAGTTCCCACCGACTGCCGCGGACTGCCGCGGGCGCGAGTCTCAATGACGAGCCGAAGCCGCACCCGGTCATCAGTCCTTGTTGGGACCTTCGACGCTGTTCTCCAGGACCGCACCTGTCCTGGCATCCACGCCAATTTCGTGCTCAGCCTGACCCACGTTCACGGCAGACGAGACCGCAGACGGCTGCCGCCCTTTTCGTGCTCCAGTTCCTCGTCCGAAATGGTGGCCCCAGGCTGCCCCTTGCGCGCAATCTGGCGGGCCTGGTCCAGGGTAACCTTGGCGTCCTTGGTGTATTGTTGGCCGTCAAAGGAATGGCAGTGTCGCAGCAAGAATTTGGTTGATACAGAGCGGGGCGTTAGCTGTACGTTAGTACCCTGAACTCTCGCGCCGTTCCCAGCCTGTACGCTTGGTCACACTTGCGCTGATGACGGTTCAGCGGCGACCCGTAACCCGGAGCGACGTTAAGTTGTGTCAGCCGCGC
>JAKBCY010000052.1 GCA_021807445.1 Pseudomonadota bacterium | reverse complement strand
GAGTTTATAAATTTAAGAGTTGGAAGGGATCCTGCAATGCGTCCGACAATTATCAGTCAAGAGTGGCTTCGGGAACCGGTGATCATCATCGTTGATGACCAGTCAACGAACTGCCATCTGCTGGCAGAGATTGCGCACGGATTTTGCCCAGACGGGAACATTGTCTCATTTGACGATCCCTTGGCAGCGGTGGAATACGCGACTGGCCATGAAGTTGATCTTGTGCTGACCGATTATCGTATGCCACAAATGAATGGTGTCGCTTTAATTCGGGCGTTGAGGGACATGAAGCACCTGAATGAACCGCCAATCATCTGCGTGACGGCTATCGATGATTTGAAGGTTCGTTATGAGGCTCTTGACGCGGGTGCGAATGATTATCTAAGTCGACCGATTGATTATCGCGAATGCGCTGCGCGGTGTCGAAATTTATTGAATATGCGTCGTTTTCAACTTGCAACATTGCACCACACGAAAGAGCTTGAAAATCGGGTCGAGCAGGTTGTCCAGGATCTGCAGAGAAAGAAAATGGAAACCCTGTTCCGCCTAGCTAAAGTGGCGGAGCAGCGCGATACGGATACTGGCGGCCATCTCCATCGGATTGGTCTCTATTCGAGATTGTTAGCGCGGAAAATGGGGTGCGAGGAATCGTTCGCGGCAATGATGGAGTTGGCAGCACCACTTCACGATATTGGAAAAGTCGCGATTCCGGATAATATTCTGTTGGCTGAACGCGTTTTGACGCCGGATGAATGGTCAGTCATGAAAACGCATACGGTGATTGGACATGCCATGCTTTCGGGTGGGGATTCCGAAGAGTTAATGATCGCCGCAGAAATCGCAAGGTTTCATCACGAGAAATTCGATGGAAGCGGCTACCCGGATGGGCTGGCGAGACAGAATATTCCGATTCCCGCGAGGATCCTCGCTGTCGTCGATGTTTACGATGCATTGACATCCAAAAGACCGTACAAGAAAGCGTGGCCAATTGAGGAGGCGATTGCGTACTTGCGGACTCAGGCGGGGAAGCATTTAGATCCTGAATTGGTTGGAATTTTTCTTTCGTGCCGTGTGGAAATCGAAGAAATTAGAGTGCATGTGCAGTAGGTCCGCTTAGCGCTCGAGACGCGCAAAGGGCGGCGCATGGTTTCAATTCGACGCGGGTGTCGGGATGTGATGTTTTTTTGAGTAAACCTTATGCGCGAAGCGCAGGGGAGAGGCTTAAGTGCGAGGGAGGCTGGATAGGCGAGGCGGTCGAAAACAGCCAGCGCGACGCGAGTCCCGCGGAGGCAAAGAGGCAGCGAGAGCCAAGACAGCGGAGCATCTGAGATCCACGGCGGGCAGGGCGGAACCGAGATGAGGAAGGTGGCGTGCTCCCAGAGTGTGGGGTCTGCATCGAGTAGCGCGCTACCGAAAAAAATTTGATACAGATGCATTCGCCTTGCGCAACATTGCCGCAATATGGCGTTCATATGGTGCCGTGATGCGCAACACTTCTCGTTCCACCTTCCTCGGATTGTCGTTATTGTTCCTGCTGTCTCCATCGAGCCATGCTTTCGGGCTGGACGCGATGCGGAATTGGGCCGACAGGGCCGACCAGCATTTAACGAATATCTACGATACAGGCACGCCCGATGTGTTTTTTACGGGCTACACTTGGCACGACCCTGCGACCTATACAGCCGCCAAGCTGGCAACACTCAACAGCCACGCGTGGGGGTTGGGGTGGGGCAAACATCTAGCAGACGCGAACGGCAACGACGAGATGGTCTATGCGATGATGTTTTCCGACTCTCACCGCAACGCGCAGCCAGTTGTCGGCTACGCCAAGCAATGGTTATGGCGCCCGGTAGGCGACTTGCATTTTGGTGCTGGATACACGGCCGGGATCACATCGCGTGCGGACATTTTCAACAATATTCCGTTTCCGATTGCCTTGCCGCTGGTGTCCGTCGGCTATGGGCGCTTTACGCTGTACGGCACATTTTTGCCAAAGGTAACAAGCACGTTGAACAACGGTAACGTAGCGTTTTTCTTCGCTCGGTATGCGTTTCGGTGAGGCTTGCGCTTGCGAGATTCCATGAGCGCTAGCTCAAATGGTCTATGTCTGTGGATACGCTCAAGCCGTTGAGCGGTACGTCGATCGTTTCGCGACCGAGTCACTATCGAACAGCGGTACTGTAATGGCGCACGTGCTGGGTCGCAGATGCGCCCCTCAAATTCACGGCCATGGCGGTGCTTGTTGCCGGGCAAGCCGGCAACAGTCTCTTCGCTAATCGTTGCCGCCCCTCGGCGAGGCGTTTCACACGCGTGGCGGCGATGGCAAGCGATGGGATCGAATTCGCCACCGGGCAAATTTCAGAGCGCTGCCTGCGCAAGCAATGCGGCATTGCCGCCCGCTGCGGCGGTGTTGACGGTGACGGTTTGCTCGCTGCAAAACCGCAAGAGATAGTGCGGTCCACCGGCCTTGGGGCCGGTCCCGGAGAGGCCTTCACCACCAAAGGGCTGCACACCGACGACGGCGCCGATCATGTTGCGATTGACATAGACATTTCCGCACCGTGCACGCGTTGCTATACGTTGAGCGCGACCGTCAATCCTCGTTTGCACGCCTAGCGTGAGGCCGTAACCCAACTCGTTGATCGAATCAACAAGGGCATCGAGCGTGCCGGCCTTCCAGCGCACAACCTGCAGCACTGGGCCGAAGATTTCGTCGCGAGCTTGGGCGACGCCGGCAATTTCGAAGAGCGCAGGTGCAATAAAGTGCAGAGCGCGCCCTGCCGGCTGAGCCCAAGGTGAAAGGGTAGACTCACGGCACTGAAAACTGAGGGCACTGGTATCGAGCTTTGCCTCGGCCGCTGGGCTCGCGCTACTAGCGTCCAGCAATTCAGTGGGCCATGGTGTCCTGGCAATGAGTCGCGCTTCGCTCTGCAAGCGTTGGATGTGCGCACGCAGACCTTGCCACGCCTCGGCGTCGATCACGGGAGGAACATCGGTGGCCAGCTCGCAAGCGGGGCCAATAGACAATTCAGTCATGGCTCCGGCGAGCATGTCCAGCATCCCATCGGCCACGTCGTCCTGCACACACAGCAGGCGCAAAGCGGAGCAACGCTGGCCGGCGCTGCGGAATGCGGAGCTCACCACGGCGTCGATCACCTGCTCGGGCAAGGCGGTGGAGTCGACGATCATGGCGTTGACGCCACCGGTTTCCGCGATCAGAGGGGTGATGGGCCCCGATTTCGCTGCTAGGGCGCGATTAATGATTCGCGCCACGGCCGTGGACCCGGTGAAGGCGACGCCGGCCGTCAGGGGGTGGGCAACGAGTGCTGCGCCGATCGTCTCACCGGGGCCGTGAAGTAGCGCAATCGCGGTACGCGAGAGGCCAGCTTCGAATAATAGATCGACAAACGCTCGGGCACAGGCGGGCGTCTGCTCGGCCGGCTTGGCGGCCACGGTGTTACCGGCAGCCAGCGCTGCGAGAACCTGGCCAGCGAAGATGGCCAGCGGAAAGTTCCACGGGCTGATACACACGAAGACTCCGCGTCCGCGGCTGCGCAGTTTGTCGCTCTCTCCAGTGGGACCGGGTAGCGCCTGCTCAGCCAGGAGATGACGAGCCTGCAGCGCGTAGTAACGGCAGTAGTCTATGGCTTCGCGCACTTCCGACAAGGCATCGGCCACAGTCTTGTGGGCTTCGCGCATCATCAGCGCGATGAAGGCGTCTCGGCGCTGCTCGAGAAGATCTGCGGCGCGCAGCAAAATGGCGCAGCGCTCGCCCACGGGTGTCGCATCCCACGCCGGAAACGCCGCATGCAAGGCAAGCATCGTCTCCTCGACCGCTTGCGGCACAGCCTCCGCTACAGCAGGCAATGGAAGCGCGCGCGCCGCGGCAAAAACTGGTTCGCGTGCAGGTGCTTCAGCGACGTCAAAGCCCAATGGGTTAAGGCGTCTTTCGCCATGCAAAAGACCATACAACTCGCGCGGTGTGGGAAGTGACGCGCGCTCAGCTAACCACAGCGGATCCTGGAGCAGTTCCTGCGCTGGCACGGATGTGTCTGCCAAGAGGTGTACGAACGACGTATTGGCGCCGTTCTCAAGCAGACGGCGTACGAGGTACGCGAGCAGGTCCCGGTGCTCGCCAACCGGCGCGTAGACGCGACAGCGCAGCGTGGTGTTTTTCAGCACCTCGCGGTAGATCCCCTCGCCCATGCCGTGCAGCCGCTGCAATTCGAAGCGGGCCTGCGGGCGCTGCGATGCCAAGTTCAGAACCGCGGCAATTGTGCTGGCGTTATGCGTGGCGAATTGTGGGTACAAGGGCGCATCGGCGGCCGCCGCGGCATCCAGCATAATTTGAGCGCAAGCGAGATAGCAGGCATCCGTGTGGTGCTTGTGCGTGAACACGGGGTACCCCCCGAGGCCGAGCTCTTGAGCGCGTTTGATCTCGGCATCCCAGTATGCTCCTTTGACCAAACGCACCATCAGCCGCATGCGGCGAGCACGGGCGATGGCCACCACGGCCTCTACGGTTGCTGGCGCGCGCGTCTGATAGGCTTGAACGGCAAGGCCAAGCCCGCCCCAATGCGCAGTCGTCGGATCCGAGGCCAAGCGCTCGGCCAAGGCGTCAAGAAGGTCGAGGTGCAATTCCAGGCGCTCACTTTCTTCTGCGTCGAGCGTAAGATTGACATCGGCAGCGGCAGCTTCACGTGCCAATGACTCCACGACAGGAACAAGCTCGGTGAACACGCGTTCGCGTTGAGCTTCCTCGAAGCGCGGGTGCAGAGCAGAGAGCTTGATCGACATGCCGTCGCGCAACTCGGGCCCGCCGGGCGTTTGTTGCTTGGCCAGTGTGGCCAGCGTGGCCCGGTATGACGCGATGTAGCGAGCGGCGTCCTGCGCTGTTCGCGCGCCTTCGCCGAGCATGTCATAGGAGAAGGTCAGATTCGGTTGCTCACGACGCATGGCCAGCCCGCGCTTGGCTGCGTGATCAAGCGTCTCGCCCAGCACGAATTGCTTGCCGAGCAAAGCAATGGCGCGCACTGCAGCAGCCACCACCGTACCTGCACCCAGGCGCGCAATGAGACTGCGTGTGGCCGCGTCGTCCTCCGGGAGCAGGCGTCGCGAGAAGCCAAGCAGGCGTCCTGACAATGCCTTGAGTGTGGAGTTGGTGTCGTCTTTCTCGAACTTTGCCTGTCCCAATTGGTCCGCCGCGAGCAAGGCGGCCGTCCCGGTATCCGGCACACGCAGAAGCGCTTCGGCCAGGCGCATCAGCGCCAGCCCCTCGCTGCTGGCGATCGGGTACTCGCGCAACAGTGATTCCAGCGCCCAGAACGGCGCCGGATGGGTGCGTACCGCCGACACCCATGGTTCTGCTGCCGCCATTGCGTCCGCCCACTCAAAGGATGAAAGGCTCTTGAGGAGTTGGCGCACAACATCATTCTCATCACGGACCGGCGCGGGAAGGCGCGGCGAAACGGACGAATGCGGAGTGGCGGTTGCTATGGGAGCGTTCATGGTCGGAGCAGTAGCGTTGTGTTTGAGAGGAAGTGTGCAGGGACGAAGCGACGGTCGCTGCATTCGGTGGCTGAAGTTCGCGCGCTGAGAGCTGGCAGGGGTATCCGATGGCCGTTGCGGCCGATCACACCGCCTGAGGCGCAGCAGCTACGGCGGCAGATTCCTTGCCGAGGTAAGTGGCCTGCACATCGGGGGACTGCAGGAGAACTGGCGCGCTGCCTTCCAACATGATGCGTCCCGTTTCAAGGACATAGCCGCGATCGGCCAGTTTCAGCGCCATACGCGCGTTCTGTTCCACCAGCAACACGGTCATTCCTTGTTCGCGGATTTGCCTGAGCGAACGAAAGATGTCACGCACAATGATCGGGGCAAGGCCAAGGCTGGGTTCGTCAAGCAAGAGCAGCTTGGGTTTAGCCATCAGCGCGCGACCGATGGCCAGCATCTGCTGCTCCCCGCCAGACAAGGTGCCCGCAAATTGTTTGCTGCGCTCTTGAAGGCGAGGAAACATGCGAAGCACCTGCGCCAGGCTCTGAGCAACTTCGCCCGGGGGACGGGTGTAGCCACCCAGCATCAGATTTTCGGAAACGGTTAACGTGGGAAACACGCGCCTGCCTTCCGGAACCTGCGAAATGCCGAGGCGCACGATGCCGTCGGCCCCAAGCCGGGCGATGCTTTGCCCACGAAAGCGCAAAGCTCCCGAGTGCGGACGTAACAGGCCGCTAATGCTACGCATCAGCGTTGTCTTGCCCGCGCCGTTAGCCCCCAGTAGCGTCACAATCTCGCCCTCGGCCACGCTCAGACTCACGCCCTTGAGCGCCTGGATGTGGCCGTACCGCACATCCAGGTTTTCAATGTCAAGCAACCTCACGCTTCACCTCCAGTAATTCCGAGTGCTGCTGGGACGGCCGCCCCCTCATCCTCATCGTCATCCTTGCCCAAATACGCCTCGATGACTTCAGGATGGTTGCGAATGTCCTCCGGCGTGCCCTCCGCGATCTTGCGCCCGAAATTAATGCAGACAATGCGATCGGTCACGTTCATCACCACGTTCATGTCGTGCTCCACGAGCAAAACGCTGATGCCTTGATCACGTACGGCAAGGATGGTGCGGTTCAGGGACGCCGACTCCTGGTCGTTGAGACCGGCAGCGGGCTCATCCAGAATCATCAGCTTGGGCTTGGCAATTAGCGCCCTGGCCAACTCCACGCGCCTTTGTAAGCCATAGGCGAGCGAAGCCACGTCCTCATACGCTACAGAGTCGAGTTCCAAACGCACCAAAAGCTCCATGGCCTTCGCACGCAGTTCCACTTCTTCGCGGCGTTGTGAAGGCGTGCCCAGAAGCCCTTGCCACCAGTGCTGGTTGGTCTGAAGGTGCATGCCTGCCAGCACATTCACGAGCACGCTCTGGCCGTAAAAAAGACGAATGGTTTGGAACGTGCGAAAAATTCCCGCGCGGGCGACACGATGCGGTGCCCACCCCGTGATGTCCTGGCCCTCGAGTGCGATCCGGCCTTCGGTGGGCTTGTAAACACCAGTGATCAGATTGAAGACGGTGGTTTTGCCCGCCCCATTGGGCCCAATCAGTCCGAACACTTCGCCACGTTCAACGGCGAAACTCAAGTCCGACACTGCCTGCAAGCCGCCAAATCGAATGCCGACACCGTCCAAGCTCAAAAGCGAGGCGCTCATTGCTGCACCTCCTTACGCTGGGCACGGGGCCAGATTCCTTGCGGGCGTAGCACCATCACCACGACCATGGCGATGCCAAAGACGAAGTAGCGGTATTGGGCAAAGCCACGGAAGGCTTGCGGTACCACAAACATTAACGCCGTTCCCAACAGAACACCCGGAATTGAACCTTGTCCGCCCACCAGAACAATCGCGAATAACGTTACCGACTCTGTAAAAACAAAGGCGCCTGGACTGACCGCAGCCATCAACGCAGCGAACAATGTGCCGCCAAAGCCAGCAAGCGCTGCGCCCAGCGCATAGGCAAGAACCCGGTAGGCGCGCGCGTTCACACCCATTGTGGTGGCAGCCAGCTGGTCATGCTTGATGTAGTACAGCGTACGGCCCAGGTGCGACCGGTCGAGATTCCGGATGAGCAGCAACACCGCTGCAAATGCCAGCCAGTCAAGCCAGAATTGGGCGTTCTGACTGGCGATTTGCCAACCGAAAAGACTCGGCACACCAATCCCGAAGATGCCGTCCGCGCCACCCGTCATCCCCGCGACGTTATTGTTCAGAGCGAGGATGAAAATGGCATTGAAGCCGATGGTCGCCACCAGGAGGTAATCGCCGCGTAGTTTGGCGATTGGCGCGGCAAGGACGGCGCCTACCAGAGCTGCCGCGGCAACGGCAAGGGGCCAAGTCGCAAAGATTGGCCAATTGAATTGCGTGTTGAGAATCGCTGTGACGTAGGCGCCGACGCCAAAATACACCGCGTGCCCCATATCGAACATGCCGGCACGGCCAAGCACGATATCCTGGCTCAAAGCGACAATCGCATATACCGCAAAAAGCGAAGCGATGAACACCCATGTCTGGTTCAGCACGAGCGGCACCAATAAGCCGGCCACCCAGAGCGCTGCGCCAACCCGGGGCTGGCGCAGAATTGCAAGCATTGTCTTCATACCTTCTCCGCCACGCGTTCACCCAACAGACCGGACGGCCTGACGAGCAGAATGCCAATGAGGAGCCCAAACGTGATGGCCTCCTGCCACGAACTGGAGACGAAACCCGCAGCGAAAGCGTTGAACAACCCCAACAACACACCTCCGAGCATTGCTCCCGGGATGTTTCCGATGCCCCCGATGATGGCTGCAATAAAGGCATTCAAGCCATAGGTCCAGCCCATTGTGAAATAGACCTGCCTGTAATAGAGCCCGACAAATAGTCCCCCGACAGCGCCGATAGCCGGTCCGATCACAAACACGCTGGCAATCACCCGGTTGACGTTGATCCCCATCAGGCGTGCTGCGTCCTGATCGCTGGCCGCGGCACGCATCGCTGTTCCGTAGCGCGTGTGATGCACAAACCAATACAAGATGCCCATCAGGATGGCAGAGCCGGCCATGATGAGGACTTGGATGAGGTCAATCCGCGCCCCGCCCAGTGTCCAGTGCATGGATGGAAGTAGGTTATCGGGAAATACGCGCAACTGGGGCCCCCAGATGAGCATGATGCCGTTCTCGATGAACAACGAGGCGCCAAGCGCCGAAACAACGGCCGACAACCGGTCCGCTTTGCGCAGGGGCCGGTAAGCGGTGAACTCAAGAAGCAATCCTGCGGCTCCGACCACAACTGCGGCCAAAATGAATGCGGCGCCGATCAAGAGCAAATGGGTCTGCCCGCTGCCCGCTCCGGATCCCAAGGCCACCAAGCCGATGTAGGCGCCAAAAATGCACAGATCACCGTGCGCGAAATTAATCAGTCGCAGGACGCCGTAGACCATCGTGTACCCGAGCGCGATGAGCGCGTAGATGCCACCGACGGTCAGGCCGTTAGCGAACTGCTGAAGCACTGTGCTCAGCATGAACCTGTCTCCTTGCCAAATCTCTTGACTGGGCGGCACAGACGCTCACGCCTGTGCCGCTATACCCTGTTCCGGGCTTAACTTGTTTATTTGGCAACCGCTTCAGGCGGATAGGTGATCTTGTAGCTGCCAGTCGGCGTGACCTCGAAGGCTACATACGGACTTCCGGTGCGTTCACCGACGCCATTCCATGAGAACGTGCCCGTTAGGCCCTCAAAGTCCTTCAATTCATGCAATGCGGGAATTAGCCGGCTCGGTTTCGCGCTTTTGATCTTCTCAGCGGTGTAAATGATGGCGCGCAGGCCGTCGGCGTTCGTTAAGGTGAAAATGCTCGGTGGCAGATGCCCATACGCTTGCTTGAACTGAGTTAGAAACTCCTTGGCCGCCGGGTAGGGGAGATCTTGAGGGGCTGGTACATTGATGATCACAGCACCCGTTGCCGCCTTGCCTGCAATTTTGGCGAATGCCACATTCTGGTTAGCGTCTCCGCCAACGAACTGCGCCTTCATGCCGAGTTGCGCCATCTGAGCTTTGACCAGACCGCCATCCGTGTAATAGCCTGAAAAATAGACGACTTGCGGTTTGAGGGCGTTGAGCTTGGTGAGTACAGGCGTGTAATTCTGTGATCCAGCGTTGATGAACTCCTTGTCCACCACGTCAATGCCTTCCTTCTTGGTATCCGTGATTACCGAATCGGCCAGGCCAGTTGCGAAACTGGAGTGGTCCGTGACCACGGCGACACGCTTGTAGCCCATTGCCTTGAAATACGTGGCGGTGAACAGTGCCTCGGCACTGTTAGGAGGGGCATTGCGGAAAAAGGTCTTGTAATTGCGTGCAGTCAGTTCATCACTCGTACCGTCTGAAGTCTGAATAACGTTCGCGCGCGCATAAATGGGCTGTGCCGCTAGCGCTGCGCCGCTGGTGTAACTCCCAACGACCGCCAGGACACCGTCATTCACCAATTGCCTTGCGCAGATCGCCGCTGGTGCTGCCTCACCCTGATCGTCACAGACCTTCACTTCCAGCGGGTGCCCAAGCAAGCCCCCTTTGGCATTTTGCTGCTTGACCAACAGCTTCACCGCGTCCGCAATGCCTTGGCCTTCGTTGGCGTATTGGCCTGTAATCGGCGCTTGCACGCCGATTTTTATTGGGGTTGCCCCGTAAGCGGAAGCAACGCCGAGGGATAAGGCTGCAATCGCAAACTGCAGCGTTCGGGGTAAGGTTCGCATCTGAGTCTCCACTTTCTCGATGGCACTAGGGCCGGTTGAATGGAGCCGCTCTTCGTTCTCGTATCCGCGAACAGACGAACTGCAACAGCAGCCTCACAATGAAGGGCTGCATAAGCGAGTAGGCATGCTGCGCGATTCATTGTGTGAACAGGCGGCCATATGCTGTAGACAACCGGGTAGGGTGGCCACAGCACCGAGAAGTGTAGGCCGAACTCTTTGTGATTGGCAAATGACTTTACCCGTGAGCCGTTGCTCTTTGACATGGAGCGTCAATGATCTTGTCGCCTTCAACCGTGTCGATTTCAAGTCGTTTTTTACACAAACAGGGTCGCACAGGTGTGCCGCTTGGGACGTTAGTCGGCGAGCCTCGCGCCCGCCGGTTGACTCAGGTTGATGGCTTACAAGCGCTGCGCGGTCGTGCTCCCTATCGCCTGTAACACCGCCGCGTTCCGATTTCCCGAAGACTCGGATAGATCGGCAATAAGACGCTCAAGTGACCGAAGAATTCCAGCGGTGGCGGCACGAATCCCCGGTGATCCATCCGGCGATGTGCCTTTTACGAGGTAATGGCGGGAACTCGGCAGCGAGCGGCCAGTCTGCGTATTTCTTCGGCCGGTACGGAGTCGAGATCCAGGCAACTGTCTTGGGGCGCCCCGAGGCGGCGCAGTTCTTAAAGCCTCGACACTTCTCGCGGCACCTTGCTGCTCCGCAATGGCGTCGGCTCGCCGGCACCGGCGTGGCCGCCAGTCAGAATCAAACCATTGCGAACATCCAAGTTGGCCGAGGATTTATACAACGCCCCACTGCGTCGTTGCAAACGCGTCCAAAAATCGGCCAAGCTCATGCTCTGGAAGGCTGTCGACACCAGCCGCGCGGCTTCGTCCACTGCCGCCGAAGCGTTCGCATAGGGCGCTCGCCCCCGAGACGCTGGCAAGTGGAGCGCGCACGCTCACGACAAAGTCGCCTGCTGCACGTTGTCTCAAGACCGCGTGCGCAAGTAGCGGCTCAGCGGCTGCCAGAGTGTTGGCAAACGTTCCCATGACCCGTCGGCTCCACGGCGCATCAACTAGCAACCGCACGCGGCCGTGCATGCACTCGGAAAAAACAGCAGACTCCTGGGCCTGCGCAAGATCCGCGCGACGCATGCCATCTATGCGATTGACGATGGCCTCATGCTCCAGGAAAGACAGGGGGCTTAAGTAGGCAGCCATCAACCCGTAGAGATTGGCCGGTGCGATGTAGACATCGCTTTCATTGTCTCCATACGAGTTGTAATTGATTGACTCTCCAAGGCGCCTCAGGCTTTCGCATTGCGCCGTGCTCAAAGTGAGCGTGGAGGCTACCGCGTTGGCAACCGCGCGCAGGTTATCGCCATAGGCGCCAACAAGCGCCCACGCGCGAAACCGCCCGGCGACGAACCGGTCGACCAGCAGGCTGGTGCAGATGTTAGGAGCGATGTCAATATGCGCCAACAGCCCAGGGTGCCGTGGAATGCCTTGCACGTCGTGGTGGTCGAAATACGTCACCCGCACCCCTGATTGGAGCAGCCTCGTGAGCGCGGGCCGATTGCGTTGCATTGAAAGATCGCAGACAAGCACCTCATCGCCCGGGCGTGCATGTACGCGCTCGAGTAGGCAGATATCGCGCTTCAGCCCTGTGATTAGCTCGGCGGCCGCAGGCAGCGCGAGCCGCCATTGAAGTACGGCGCACAGGCCATCTGCATCCCCATTGCAAACATCGATGTGGCGCTTGGGCTCGATTGTGGGAGGCTCAATTAGATTCAGACTCATAAGCCCACCGTCGAGCAAGGGCCTGCACGTCGATGGGCCGCTCTGTATTAACTTCGATGCAATGCGACTTCTCAGCTTGGGTCAACGGCTCGCGCAATCCGCGCTGTCGCTCAAGCACCGCAAGATCCGCTTCGGATGGATCATTGCCCTGGCGACGGCGCGTTTCAACGCGGTCACGAAGCGTTTCCTCATCAGCATGGCAGGACAGGATTGAAAAGCGAACCCCCTTGCGTTGCGCGAGGCTGCGAAATGCGTTGCGCTCATCTTTACGTAAAAAGGTTGCGTCGACAATCACGGGGTAGCCAGCGTCGAGCACCAAGGCCGCCGCGTCGTAAAGTGCCTTGTACGTGCGCCGCGTTACAGCGCCCGTATAAATCCCAAGCGGCGCGCGTGCCGAGGATGCGTCGAAAGCGCTGAGCCCAGAGAGGCGCTTGCGCTCGACGTCCGAGCGCAAGCGAATGGCGCCAGCCGTCTCCAATAGGCGCCGTGCGATGTAGCTCTTTCCGGATCCCGAAAGTCCGTGCGTAATCAACAGGCGTGCATTGTGAGTCTCCGCACAACGTCGCGCGACAGCGACATAGTCGGGCCCTTCCGCCTCCAGCCCATCGGATCGGCGCAGGTGTTTGACAAGTGCGCGGACCAGAGCGCGGTAAACCTCGTAATACCGCAATGCGGCGAGGCCAGCGTAGTCGCCATGAAATTGAAGCCAGCCGTCGAGAAATCGCCAAGCTAAGTCGTCGCGATTATGCGCGGCTAAATCCATCGTAAGGAATGCGATATCGCACTGCACGTCGATCCAGCGCAAGTCTGGGTCGAACTCGATGCAGTCAAACGCTGTGATGCCATCCTCGAGCACGACAATGTTCTCCAGGTGGAGATCGCCGTGACACTCTCGCACCCATCCCTGGCGCTTGCGTCTGTCGAATGTCGCGGCCAGGTTTCTGCCTTCGTCATTGCACCATGCACATAGCTGGGCCAGTTCACCCGCGGCGTTTTGCGACCCCAGTGCCTCAAGAACCTGTGAGGTTCGAGCACGGATTTGAGGCGCGCTGCCGTATGCCGTGACGGCGGGAGCCACCGCGGCAGCTTGATGAAATACCGCCAAGCGCGCCGCGAGTTGGTCCATCAGAGCGCCATTCGCGCCGCCTGAAGCCATTTTTTCGCTCAGCAATGCACCCGAAGCGAACTGCCTCATCTGCAAAACATATTCGATAGGCTCGCCGCCTCCGTCCAGGCTTGGAGCTTCCAGTGCCCCATAAATCGGTACAACGTCAAGGTAGATCGTTGGGGCTAGCCGTCGGTTCAAGCGCAATTCATCTTCGCATGCACGACGTCGAAGCGCGAGGGATGTAAAGTCCAAAAAGCCGAACTGCACAGGTCTTTTAATTTTCCAGGCGTGTTCCCCGTCAAGCAGAACCGACGATATGTGCGTTTCAATGCGGCGCACGGTGCGGCCTGTGGAGCTCTCCAGCTTGCGCTGCAGGGCATTCACCAGCACATCGTTGGCAGTCCCGTTACCAGGTCGAGAGGCGAGCATGGAGGATCGGGGATGGAGGCCGCCTTGTTTGACGTTAGAAGATCCAGTTGCCATGTTTGATCGCGAGTCACCTTGCACCAATCGCTTCGTTGTATCCGTTGCTCCGAGAAGCCTCGCCTCTCAGGGCTGGGGGGAAAAAAGCGCCAATCGAGGATCGTCAATGGATTGATACCTGACACGTGTGGTGCATCGTATGTAACGTAAGGACATCAAGCGCGCGGTTTTCGCTTGTTGTTCCACATGCGGCTGGATTAGATAACAGTATGCAACGCCGCAAGGTCACGCTCAAGCTGGACCC
>JAKBCY010000051.1 GCA_021807445.1 Pseudomonadota bacterium | reverse complement strand
GCGGCCTTTGCAAGTCCTTCATTTTCCGAAGAAAATTCAGGAATTCATGGTCGGGGTGAGAGGATTCGAACCTCCGGCCTCTACGTCCCGAACGTAGCGCTCTACCAGGCTAAGCTACACCCCGATGAGGATTCGCAGCATATCAGCAAGCCAATCATGCATTGCGATCCAACGAGTAAGAGCATAAGTTTATCAGAGCCTCACGAGCGGGAGTGGCTGCGAGCCCCTCGATGAGGCTTCGTGCGCGGCTGAGTTCGGTCTGGGCCCTTGCGTAGACCACGTCGAGCGCATTGCAGTTCTGCACAATCTGCAGCACCCTGGGCATCTCATCTGACAGACCTTCGCGGATGGCGTCTTCGATGACCTTGCGCTCTGATGCCGAGCAGCGCTGCATAGCGATAATCAGCGGAAGGGTGGGTTTGCCCTCACGTAAATCGTCGCCAACATTCTTGCCCATCTCAGCAGCCTTGCCGCTGTAATCGAGCGCATCGTCGATCAGTTGAAACGCTGTACCAATGGATCGACCATAGCTGGCGGCGGCCGCCTCATGCTCCGCGCTGGTGCCCGCCAGAACGGAGCCGATGCGCGCCGCAGCCTCGAATAATGTGGCGGTCTTGTAGTTAATCACCTGCAAATAGCGCTCATCATCGAGATCCGGATCATGCATATTCAACAGCTGGAGCACCTCACCTTCCGCAATGACATTGGTGGCGTCAGCCAAAATTTGCAAAATGTGCATGTCTCCAGCTTTCACCATCATCTGGAAGGCACGCGAGTACAGAAAATCCCCGGACAGGACACTGGCGGCGTTGCCGAACGTTGCATTGGACGTCTTGCGTCCGCGTCGCAATTCCGACTCGTCCACAACGTCGTCGTGCAGCAGAGTTGCTGTGTGGATCAGCTCCACCACTGCTGCAAGCAAGTGATGGTGCGGTCCCTGATACCCATGCGCCTTGGCGATGAGCAGCAAAAGCGCCGGGCGCAATCGCTTGCCTCCGGCGGAGACGATGTAGGCACTGATCGCGTTGATCAGTTGTACCTCGGACGCGAGATGTTGCCGGATGGTCGCATCGACCTCCAGCATGTCCGAAGCTATGGGAGCAAGTATCGACTGGATCGAGTGCGAGGAGGTCACGAAGTGCGCTTGTCGAAGGATGGGCTCGCGCAGATGGCGGCGCGGATCATGGCCAAGAGGGCCAGCGGCATTTTATAGGCCCCGCCATGCCTGTCAGCCGGGCCCAACCTACAGGCCGGCAACCTTCCCTTCGCGCGCTGAGCCGCCGAGCGAAGGCCCGCACGCGGCAATACGCTCAACCATGACGCTGCCGCGCGTGTCTGCTATGATGCAATGTTCATCGGCGCCAATGGAGGCCTTGCGTGCTCCTTGCGTTGATTTGTCGAGCGCCGGTGAGGACCTGTGCTCGAAGTACGGACGTCTAGCGACGTCGATAAGCGGTGTTGGCGGGAAAGTCAACTGCACATGGGGTCTAGCCGCTCGGCAGCTTGGTATGAGCGTGCGGATCCGTGCGGCAACGACTTGAACGACGCACATTTAATTTCAGGAGTTGTCATATGTATGCGGTCATAAAAACCGGTGGCAAGCAGTACAAAGTTTGCCCCGGCGAAAAGATCAAGGTAGAACAGTTATCCGCAGACATTGGCCAGGACATCGTGATCGATCAGGTGCTCGCCGTCTTTGATGGTGCGGACACCCATATCGGCACACCGCTTTTGGCGGGTGCGGCGGTGAAGGCCAAAGTCTTGGCGCATGGGCGCGGCGAGAAAGTGCATATTTTCAAGATGCGCCGTCGTAAGCACTATCAGAAGCGGCAAGGACACCGGCAGAACTACACCGAGCTGCAGATCGAAAGCATTGCGGCTTGAGGAGCTAGAAACATGGCACAGAAAAAAGGTGGCGGTTCAACCCGCAACGGGCGTGACTCCGAAGCCAAACGGCTGGGTGTCAAGGCCTTCGGTGGCGAGGCCATCCCGGCCGGCTCCATCATCGTGCGCCAGCGCGGCACGCGGTTTCACGCCGGCGTCAACGTGGGGATGGGCAAGGATCACACGCTGTTCGCGCTGGTTGACGGGCACGTGCAATTCGGCCGTAGGGGCGAGCGTAACCGCCAGTACGTCAACATCACCCCGCTGAACACGGCCGAGGCCTGAGTTTGGCTGGTGCCGGGGCCTTCCGGCACCTTCACTGGTAGTGCTCAAGCCCCGGCTTGCAGCTCACTGGCACTGCGTCCAGAGAGTGGCAAACCGGGGCTTGTGTTTTCGGGCTCGAAAATCGTGAAATTCATCGACGAAGCACAGATCGAAGTCTTTGCCGGCAATGGCGGCAATGGCTGCATGTCCTTTCGTCGCGAAAAATTCATTCCGTTCGGTGGGCCAGACGGCGGTGACGGTGGGCGTGGCGGCCATATCTACGTGCAGGCTGACTCCAACCTCAACACTCTGATTGATTTCCGCTACCAGCGACTCTACCGGGCGCGCAATGGTGAGCACGGTAGAGGCGCTGACCAATTTGGGGCAGCTGGCGAGGACATGCTGTTGCGCGTACCGGTTGGCACCCTTATTCGGGATGCGGAGACCGACGCGGTGGTGGCCGACCTCACGCAATCGGGGCAGCGCGTCGTAATCGCACAGGGCGGAGCAGGCGGCCTTGGCAACCTGCGCTTCAAGTCCAGCACCAACCGCGCCCCGCGCCAAAGTACACCTGGACAACCTGGAGAACAGCACAGGCTGCATCTTGAACTCAAGGTGCTGGCCGATGTGGGCCTTCTTGGTATGCCCAATGCAGGCAAGAGCACATTTATCGCAGCGGTGTCCAACGCGCGCCCCAAGATTGCCGACTACCCATTCACAACCCTGCATCCGCAACTCGGTGTCGTGCGTCTGGGCGAGGGCCAGAGTTTCGTGGTTGCCGACATACCCGGTCTCATCGAGGGTGCGGCAGAGGGTGCTGGCCTGGGGCATCAGTTCCTTCGCCATTTGCAGCGGACGCGTTTGCTGCTGCATCTCGTGGACGTGGCTCCCTTCGACCCCGCAGCCGATCCCGTGCGGGATGCGCGTAGCGTGGTGGCCGAGTTGAAGAAATACGACCCTGAGCTCGCGGCCAAGCCTCGCTGGCTTGTCCTCAACAAGATCGACATGATCCCGGCTGAGGAACGCAAGGCGCGTATCGCAGACATCGTGCGCCGTCTGCGCCACAAGGGACCCGTGCATGTGATATCGGCCTTGACGCGTGAGGGCCTTAATCCCCTCCTGCGCGACATTTTTGAAGCTGTGCGCGCAGTCGCTTCCGCCGAGCCCGAGCCACCAACCGACCCCCGATTTACCCAACATGACGAATGACGCCGCGCCCTGCATCTCCGTGATCGCCGCGGCACGCCGACTGGTGGTCAAAGTCGGCTCGAGCTTGGTCACGGATGAGGGTCGTGGCATCGACCATGCCGCTGTGGCCCTGTGGGCGCAGCAGATTGTGGCGCTGCACGATCTCGACAAGGAAGTCATCCTGGTGTCGAGTGGAGCCATCGCCGAAGGCATGAAACGCCTGGGCTGGGCCAGGCGGCCGAGCGAAATTCCTGCGCTGCAGGCTGCGGCTGCCGTCGGGCAGATGGGACTCGCTCAAGCGTACGAAACGGCGTTCAGCGCGCATGGCCGGCACTGCGCGCAGATCCTGCTGACGCACGCCGATCTTGCCAACCGCCAGCGCTACCTGAACGCCCGAAGCACCATCGTGACGTTGCTCGCGCATGGCGTCGTGCCGGTGATCAATGAAAACGACACGGTCGTTACCGATGAAATCAAGGTTGGCGACAACGATACGCTGGGTGCGCTCGTCACGAACCTGGTGGATGCCGACGCGCTGATCATCCTGACCGACCAGCGCGGCTTGTACTCGGCCGACCCCCGCAAAGACCCTTCAGCACAACTGATCGCCGATGCGCGGGCGGACGACGCATCGCTCGTCGCCATGGCGGGGGGCGCGGGTAGCGCCATCGGCAAGGGTGGCATGCTGACCAAGGTTATGGCCGCACGGCGTGCGTCGCAAAGCGGGGCGCACACGGTCATTGCAAGCGGGCGTGAACGCGAGGTGCTGCTGCGCCTGGCAAGTGGCCAATGCGTTGGCAGCCAATTACGCGCGGGTGCCGGGAAATTGGCTGCGCGCAAGCAATGGATGGTTGATCATCTGCAGACCGGAGGACGCGTGGTCGTGGATACCGGTGCGGCCCGCCGCTTGCGCGAAGGGGGCGCCAGCTTGCTGCCGGTGGGCGTGGTCGATGTGCTTGGAGAATTCGAGCGCGGCGACGTGATCGTCGTGCTCGATGATCACGGCCGCGAAATCGCCAGGGGACTGAGCAATTATGCGTCGGCAGAGGCCAGGCTCATTCGGCGAGCTCCGACCGCGCAGATTGAAACGATTCTGGGCTTCATCGAGGAGCCCGAACTCATTCACCGCGACAACATGGTCCTCACGCAGCTTGGTGTGTGATCAGCGCGCCAATAGAGACGCGACCTACCCAGTTTGGCCTTGTGTCGCCGGGCGACCTTTCCATGAAAGTCCCCACACGCCATCAAGGCGTGGGCTGCGGGCCATGCAAACCCTGTTTGAGATTTGCCGCAATGGCCTTCGCAGAGCCAGCGGCGTGTCCATCTTCGCACAGGTAGTCCGAGTCAAGCACGGCATGGATGCGCGTGAATCCGCCCGCATTCACGCGCATCCATGCCGTCTGAGGATTGCGAGCCCACCGTTTTCCATGCGCGCTCCAAACCCCGTAAATATGCCAGGCGTTTTGCGCGCAATCCAGACCCTCATAGCTGACATTGCGCACGCCTTCCGGGCTTTGCGCCACCAGCACGTAACGCACCACGGTGCCGCCCGCGACGCCGATACTGGAAAGGTCAACAAAAAATCCCATCGTTGAGCTGCCAGTGATGGGTATTTCTTGAAGCGCGGCCTCTTGCAGAGCTTTGGGAAACTGCACCGCAACGGCACTTGGCGGGGGCTTTAATGGCCCGAACAAACCCCTTTGATCTTCGGAGCCATGGGCAAAGGCAAGATTGGTGACCGTGCATAGCAGCCAGCCGCACGCAAGCGCGGCTCGCCGCAATGGAAACGAAGGGATCATTCGGCAACTGGTTCCTGGGTAAAGGCGTTATGCAAAGGACGCCCGTGGCGTAGATTGGCCCGCAAATAGCGCGTTCGCGGCTCCAGTCGCGGCAGCAGATGCGAAAGCTCCGACAAAGCTTGCTGGTAGACGTCGCGCTTGAACTCGATCACGCTGTCCAGCGCGATCCAGTAGTCGTTCCAACGCCAGGCGTCAAACTCCGGGTGGCTGGTCGCACGCAGGCACACATCACAATCACGCCCGGTCAGCTTGAGAAGAAACCAGATCTGCTTCTGCCCTTTGTAAATGCCCCGGCTGTCGCGCCGCAAATATTGTTGCGGGACGTCATAGCGCAGCCAATTGCGAGTGCGCCCGAGCACATGCACATGGCAAGGCTTAAGCCCGACTTCCTCGAACAGCTCACGGTACATCGCCTGCTCGGGGTTTTCTCCGGCGTTGATGCCACCTTGCGGAAATTGCCAGGAATGCGCACTCACCCGCTTGCCCCAGAACACCTGATTTTTGGCGTTTAGCAGGATGATGCCGACGTTGGGACGATAGCCTTCGCGGTCCAACATGGCCAATATCCTTCATCTTTTAGAATCGTCACTTGATTATAGGCACCGGCATGCGCCATGGCGGCGCCCTCTGGCGCTTCCCGCAAGTGCGGCAAGGTCAGAAAACCGCACGCATTTCCCTTTTCCCACCGTCTTCAGGCCAACCCTTCATGCGCGTTTCCCGCTTTTTCATTTCAACCCAGAAAGAGGCGCCGGCCGATGCCGAAGTCGCCAGCCAAGCCCTGATGTTGCGTGCCGGGATGATCAGAAAGCTCGCTGCAGGTCTGTACACCTACATGCCGTTGGGTCTACGCAGCATTCGCAAGGTCGAGGCCATCGTGCGCGAGGAAATGAATCGTGCCGGCGCTATCGAATTGCTGATGCCCATGGTGCAACCGGCTGAACTCTGGCAGGAAACCGAACGCTGGGAACACTATGGCGCGGAACTCCTGCGCATCAAGGACCGCCACCAGCGTGATTTCGTCGTTCAACCCACGTCCGAGGAAGTGGTCACCGACATCGCGCGCGGCGAAATTCGCTCTTGGCGGCAACTGCCCTTGAATTTCTTTCATATTCAGACCAAATTTCGCGACGAGCGGCGGCCACGCTTCGGCGTGATGCGAGCGCGCGAGTTCACGATGAAAGATGCCTACTCCTTCGATCGGGACTACGCTGGCGCGCAGCAAAGCTATCAAACCATGTATGCGGCGTACCAGCGCATCTTCCAGCGTTTTGGATTCACGTTCCGCGCGGTGGCAGCCGATTCTGGCGCGATCGGAGGATCGATGAGCCACGAGTTCCATGTCATCGCCGACACTGGCGAGGACTCGATTGCCTACTGTCAGCAGTCCGACTTCGCCGCCAACGTCGAGTTGGCCGAGGCGCTGCCGCTGATTGCCCGACGCGCGGCGCCTGCCGACGCGCTGCGCAAAACGCCAACGCCAGGCGCGGCGAAATGCGAGGACGTTGCCGCCCAGCTTGGCATCCCGCTTGAACACACGGTCAAATCAGTCGTGATGGCCGTCGAGGAGCCCTCCGGCGAGTCCGGCGCGCTGTCGACCATCATCGTGCTCCTGCTGGTACGTGGCGACCATGCTGTGAATGCCATCAAAGTCAGCAAATTGCCTGGCATGAGGGATGCACGCATGGCCACCGAGGCTGAGATCATCGAGTATTTCGGATGCAGCCCTGGCTACCTTGGGCCCATCGGGACCGCGCGCCCCGTGCGAATCGTGGCCGATCGCACGGTGGCAGCCATGAGCGATTTCGTGGTTGGCGCCAATGCCGCGGATTTTCACTACACGGGAGTCAATTGGGACCGTGATGTGCCAGAGTCCGAGGTGGCTGACATCCGCAACGTGGTCGATGGCGATCCAAGCCCCGACGGCAAGGGTCAACTGTCCATTTGCCGTGGGATTGAGGTGGGTCACGTGTTCTACCTCGGCACCAAGTACTCGGCCCCAATGAGCGCAACATTCCTTGATGAGAATGGGAAAGCCAAGGCGCTGGAGATGGGTTGCTACGGCATCGGCATCACCCGCATCCTCGGCGCCTGCATTGAGCAAAATCACGATGCGCGAGGCATGATATGGCCCGAAGCGATCGCACCCTTCACGGTGGTCATCTGCCCGATTGCATACGACCGCAGTGCAACAGTCCGTGAGGCTGCGGATCGGCTGTACCAGCAACTGCTGGACGCTGGGGTGGACGTCGTCCTCGATGATCGCGGCGAGCGCCCCGGTGCGATGTTTGCTGATTGGGAGCTCATCGGGGTGCCCCACCGGCTGGTCGTCTCCGAGCGTGGCCTCACGGCTGGAACGCTGGAGTACCAGCACCGGCGGGATGCGCAGGCCACCCCCATCGCGCTGGATGCGGTCCTGGCCCATCTGCGCGCTCGCAGCCTCGCCTAATCTGCCCCGCATCCAGCGGACACACCTGCCGTGAAGCTGCACCGATCCGGTTGGCTGCATCGCCTCGCGATGACTGCCCTTCTGATGGCCATGTGCGCCGGGAGCGCGGCCTTTGCCTGGGCCGGTGATCAAAAGGAGGAGCAGTTATCGGACGCGGTACGCCTGGCGCTCGCGGGCCAGATTGCGGACTCCACGCCGCGAACGCCCGATTTTCGAAACCCAAAGCATCTCGTGGACTACTTGCTGTGGCTGGCCACAGAATCGACCCGACTGAGCTCGCGTATTCCCAACGCTGTTGTGCGCGAGGCGTTTCTGCGCACCGTTTGGTACGAGGCACACCGTGCAGGGCTCGAGCCGGCGCTTGTGCTCGGGCTAATTCAGGTGGAAAGCGGCTTCAATAAATACGCCATTTCACCGGTCGGAGCCATGGGTCTGATGCAAGTCATGCCGTTCTGGACTAGGCAGATCGGCAATGGTGACAAGTTGGCTCTGTTCCGCATGCAAGTGAACCTGCGCTACGGTTGTGTCATCTTGCGGCATTACCTCAACGAGGAGCATGGCGACCTTTTCATGGCATTGGGACGCTACAACGGCTCGCGCAGCCAAGCCGCCTACCCCGATGCAGTGCTTGGAGCTCGCAGAGAGTGGGTGGTGAACGCGCCGAGTGAGCAGCTCGCCAGCCGCACTCGCGCGCGATGATCGGCCCTCAGCGCCGCATCAAGCCGGCGCCGCCCATGCGCTGCATCATCTTGAACATCTTGCCGCCCTTCATTTTTTTCATCATGTCGCGCATTTGCTCGAACTGGCCAAGCATTCGGTTGACTTCCTGCACCTGCACGCCAGCGCCAGCCGCGATCCGACGCTTGCGGGATGCCTTGATCACGTCTGGCTTGCGACGTTCTTGCGGCGTCATTGCGCAGATGATGCCCTGCATGCGGCGTACGTCGCGTGTGGCCTTATCCATGTCAGCCTGACCAGCGCGCGCCTGCATTTCCGCCGGGAGCTTGTCCATCAACCCTTGCAGCCCCCCCATCTTGTTCATCTGCTGAAGTTGCATGAGGAAGTCATTGAGGTCGAATTGTTCGCCCGACTTCACCTTTTGTGCCAGTTGCTGCGCCGCCTGGATGTCCACGCTTCGCTGCGCCTCCTCCACCAGCGCCAGCACGTCACCCATGCCAAGGATGCGATCGGCCATGCGTGAGGGGTCGAAGGCTTCCAATCCATCAATTTTTTCCGACACACCAGCGAATTTCACGGGAGCGCCCGTGACGTGGTGGACGGAAAGCGCCGCGCCGCCTCGCGCATCCCCATCGAGCTTGGTCAAGACAATGCCCGTCAATGGCAAGGCATCGTGGAACGCACGCGCTGTGGCCAGGGCATCCTGGCCCTGCATGGCGTCCACCACGAAAAGGGTCTCAATGGGCTTGAGCGCGCCATGCAATTCGGCAATCTCGCGCATCATGTCCGCATCTACTGCCAGGCGGCCTGCGGTGTCGACCAACAGCACATCGAAGTGGTGGGCGCGGGCGTAATCAATCGCTCGCCTTGCGATGTCCAGCGGCTTTTCGCTGGGCGACGATGGCAAAAATTCCGCCCCGGCCTGTTGTGTGACTGTTTGGAGCTGCGCGATCGCGGCCGGACGGTACACGTCACATGACACCGTGAGCACCTTTTTCTTTTGACGCTCGCTCAGCCACTTCGCCAACTTGGCCGTGGTCGTTGTCTTGCCAGCGCCTTGCAGGCCAGCCATGAGGACGACCGCTGGCGGTTGCACCGCGAGGTTCAGGCCGACCGCCTCGGGCCCCATGAGGGCCGCCAGCTCTTTGTGCACCACCGCGACCAGTGCCTGTCCGGGCGAGAGCGATCCCACCACCTCCTGGCCGAGCGCCTTCTCCTTCACGCGTGCCGTGAATTCGCGCACAACCGGCAGTGCAACGTCGGCCTCCAGCAAGGCCAGCCGCACCTCACGCATCATGTCGGCGATGTTTGACTCGGTAATGCGCGCCTCGCCTCGCATGGTCTTGACGACTCGTGACAAGCGCTGGGTCAGGTTATTGAGCATAAAGTGGTTTGCGGTAGTCTGGCGTGTCCCCCGCGCCGTGGCAAAGGACGGTGTAACCGGATGGCGAGCAGCTGCGGCGGACCGAGCTTGTTAAGGTGTCATCCAGGCGGGACGGGCCCCAGGGTTTCTGGATGCGAGACAATGGGCCATCCAAGAACGGCGGCAAAATCGGCAAGGCCCTCGGTTAAACTGAAAACATGTGGATTTTAGTCAACGGCTCGGCCTTCGTCCTCTACCTGCTGGCTTCGTTTCTTGCCCGTCCCCGAGGTGGGCGAGCGCCCGCGCCCCAGCCCTCAGGTGCGCCCTCCTATCGCGATGGGGCGACGCTAGCCATGCTGCTGGCGTGGCTCGCTCACGCCAGCAGTTTCGTCCTCGTGCTTAAAGGGCTGCATGATCCCGATTTCGGGTTCGCACCTGCTCTTTCGCTCACCTTCTGGCTGGTTGCTGCCGTGTACTGGGTAGAGAGCCTGTATTACCCCTTGCAGGGACTGCGCTCGTGGATCTGCCTGCTGGCGGCGATTTCCCTGTTATTGACCTGGTTTTTCCCCGGCGACCGCTTGGCTCCACCGGGAGCTGGAATCGCATTTTCATTGCATTGGGCCATGGGCATTGCGGCTTACGGCCTGTTTGGGGCTGCGGTGCTGCACGGGTTCATGCTGTGGTCCGCCGATCGCGCATTGCATCGACGCCGGCCGACCCTGGCGGGACTTGGCCCAGCCCTTCCGCTATTGACCCTTGAAAAACTGACCTACCGCTTGGCGGCGCTCGGCTTCGCATTGCTCACCGCCTCCCTGCTCTTTGCGATCAGCTTCAGCGAGCGATTGTTCGGGCATGCCTTCGAACTGAACCACCAAACCGTCTTCGCCGTCGCAGCGTGGCTGCTGTTTGCCGTTCTGCTTCTGGGACGAGGCGTGCTGGGCTGGCGCGGGCGGCAGGCATTGCGCTGGTTGTTCTCCGGTTCGGCGCTGCTGTTGCTGAGCTATGTCGGCTCACGCTTCGTCCTTCAGGTCATCCTCCACCGATGAAATACCTGCTCGTATTCGTCGTCGTCATCGTGGGACTGACTCTGATGAAGAAGAGTCACCAGCACCGCGAGATCCCCGGCGCGCGCAAGCCCACCAAACCGACCCCTCCGGAGCCCATGTACGCCTGCCGGCAATGCGGCGTGCATGTCCCACAGAGTCGCTGCGTGTGGAAGGGCGATAACCCCTACTGCTGCTCCGAACATGCCCGTCTGGGCTGACTTGCGCCAAGGCGACGCCGAGGGCAAGCCCGACAGCGGCTTTGCCTTCCAACCGGAACACCAAGGCAACGTCCATGCGTCGGGGCTGGTCCATCGCATGATCTCGGGCGTGGCACCCAGCCGGGAGCGCGTGCGCGCATTCCGTGTTCTCGGCGCCGCACGCCTGACGATGGGCGGAATTTTGCTGGGATGGTTCCTGCTGACGGCGATGGCACCAGATCACTCGAGCCATCAGCTGGGATTGTGGATCGCCTTGGGTTACGCCCTGGTCGTGGTGCTGCAGTTCGTGTTGAGCCTCAGCACATCGCGCGGCTTTGCGTGGCAAGTGCTGGCAGCCGTGCTGACCGATTTGGCCGGTTACGCCACGCTGCAATTCTTAGCTGGCCAGCCCTCGCGTGAGTTCATCCTCAGCTACACCTTGCCCGTGTTGGCTGCCGGCGTGTATGGAACCCTGCGCTTTACGCTCGCCACAGCTGCGGCCGTGTCGCTCATTCTCCTTGCGCAAGCTCTTTGGATGCTCACCGGCAGCGGCGGCTTCGCCAACCCTCAATTCCTCGGGGTCGGCTTCGTTGGCGCTGCCTATTTCGCCATTGGCGTGCTGGCTTGGCAGCTATCGCAGCGTCTGGTGCGCCAAGAGGAGCGCGCTCGTGCGAGTGAAATTCGAGCCAAGCGCCAGCTCGCCATCAACCGCCATGTCCTGCTTGAGCAGCCCGACGGCGTGTTGGTGCTGGACGCGAATTTGCGGGTGGAAACGGCCAATCCAGCAGCCGTGCGCATGCTCGGTTTGAGCGACCTCAACACCGTGGAGGCGCCACCGGTGCGCCTGAGCGGCCACCCGGGCGCCAGCGTGTTGGCCGACGCCGTGCGCCAGCACGCCGCACTGGGCATGACCCCTGCACCGGTGACCTTCGACGGTCCAGGCGGACTACGCCTGCAGGCTCGTGTGCAACTTTTGCGCCAGTTGCCGGGCGAGCCAGGCTATGTCATCTACGTGCAGGATCTCCGGGAGATCAGCCATCAGATCCAGCAGGACAAACTTGCGGCGTTGGGGCGCCTTGTCGCTGGCGTCGCACACGAAATCCGCAACCCTTTGGGCGCCATCGCCCAAGCGAACCAGCTCTCGGCCGAGCCCGGATTGAATGAGGTCCAACGTGAGCGCATGTCCGCCTTGATTGCACAGAACGTGGACCGGCTTAACCGCATCGTGGAAGACGTCCTTGACCTTGGACGGTCCGCCACGCGCGATGGCATCGATCTCCAGCCGATGCGCCTGCTGCGCGAGTTGACCACCGAGTTCGACCCTGACGGGCGGGGGCGCATCGCTTTGCTGGCTGATGATGAGGCGGCGAGCATGCACTTTGATCCGCAACACCTTCGCCGCGTGCTGGTTAACCTGCTCGGCAACGCAAGGCGCTTCGCCAGTACGCGAGAAGGCTCAATCCGCGTGCGCCTGCGCGGAACTGGGCGCGTGCGCGAACTCAGCGTAGCCAATGACGGCCCGGTCGTGGCCGCTGCCAAGCGCGCGCAGATGTTTGAGCCCTTTTTCACCACGGACAGCCGTGGCACCGGCCTGGGTTTGTATATTTCCCAGGAATTGTGCTCGCGCTACGGCGCGCGGCTGGAGTACCGCGTCAAGCGCGAGCATGACCCGAAGGCATTCGGGGAGTTTGTCATCATTACCACCGCCGCACTTGAATCCCTGCCCTGATCCAAAGCCGCCCGATCCATGTCCGACGCAGCTGCCCCAATTCGCATCCTCATCATCGATGACGAACCCGATTTGCGCGAGCTCTACACCTTGACCCTGGTGCGTGAAGGCTGGCAGGTCGAAGAAGCCGAAAGCGTCGCCGAGGCGCGCTCACACATGAATCAGAACCGCTTCGACGTGGTCATCGTCGACATGCGACTGCCCGATGGCGAAGGACTCGACATTCTGGCTTGGTCGGCAGCGCTGAAGCGAGGTGAGCGCATCATCATGGCCACCGCTTACGGCAGTGCGTCCACCGCTGTACAGGCACTGAAGATGGGAGCCTTCGACTACCTCACCAAACCCGTAGACTTGCGCCAATTGCGCCAAGTGGTGCGCTCGGCGATCGCGCAGGGTCCAGTTGCCGGAACTCCAGAAAAGCAGACGGCAGCGCTCCAGGCCATGGTGGGCAACTCCGCGCCGATGCAGGCAGTCAAGGACACGCTTCGCCGCTCGGCCCGCGGCATGGCTCCGGTATTGATCCACGGTGAATCGGGTACCGGAAAGGAGTTGGCGGCCCGAGCCGTGCATGAGCTCAGCAACCGCGCTACCGGGCCGTTCGTGCCGGTCAATTGCAGCGCCATTCCCGAACACATGTTGGAGGCTGAGTTCTTTGGCTACCGCAAGGGAGCATTCACTGGTGCCATGGCCTCACACGACGGTTTTTTCGCCGCAGCTGGTGGCGGAACGTTGTTCCTCGATGAAATCGGAGAACTGCCGCTGTCCATGCAGGCCAAACTGCTGCGCGCCGTGCAGGAACGCAAGATCCGCGCATTGGGCGAAACTGCGGAAACACCCGTCGACGTGCGCTTGGTCAGCGCCACCCACCGGGACCTGCAGCGTTGTGTGGCAGAGGGTCTATTCAGACAGGACCTGTATTACCGCCTCAATGTCATTGGCGTAGCCCTGCCACCACTGCGCGAGCGCCTCGACGATCTGCCTTTACTCGTGGAAGCACTGCTTCGACGCATCCGCTCCGACCACGAGCGTCTGGAACTTCGCCTCAGCCCGGAGGCCTTGCTGCAACTGCGAATGCATGCCTTTCCAGGCAATGTGCGCGAACTGGAGAACCTTCTGCACCGCGCCACCGCACTGTCCACAACCGACATCATCGGTCCCCAGGATCTGGACCCCCCATCGGAGGACCTTTCCTCCGTGCGCAGCGCCCTTTCAACCCGAGCGCCCGTGCCTGACTTCCCCGGACCCGGATCCTGGACAGTGCCGGTTTCTCCTCCCTCACCTGGAGCGGCGCCGGCGCCATGGCAGGCCCCAGCTCTAC
>JAKBCY010000050.1 GCA_021807445.1 Pseudomonadota bacterium | reverse complement strand
GAGCCAGCCCGTGCTGCACGCCGATGAGACCCCGGTGGCCGAGCTGGCCCCGGGCACCGGCAAGACGCACCGCGCCGATGTCTGGGTCTACCGCAGCGCGGGCACCCCTGCGGTGGTGTTTGACTCAAGGACGTGCTGACGAAGCTGCCCACCTGGCCCAACAGCCGCTTGGGCGAATTGCTGCCGCACAACTGGGCCGCAGTCCATACGCCGTCGTCGCCCATCGCAGCTACAGCCTGACCACCTCGCCAACTCGCGTCAAGATGGGTTTGCGAGACGCTTACCAGCCAAGGGCGGAACAACAAGCGCAAACCGCCCGCTTGACCCTCTCCTGACCGGACGGCGTTGCCTGGGCGACGCTGCGCGTCGGGCCGGACGAGGAAGGGGAATGCGCGGGCACATGTTCAGGCGACGTGGGAAATCGCCGTTGGTTGCTGCGCGCAGCCGGGCTCAGCCGGCGGCGGCGACCTCGCGCAGAGAGCTCAGCATGTTTTGAAGCGCCAGTGGCTGCCCGACGTCCTGCCGCCACATCATGGACACCGAGCCCGCACTGTGCAGCGTCAGGGCGAGGATGCGTAGCGCACCCGCCTGCTCAAAGCGCCGCGCCGCGCGGTGCGAAGCGGTGCCGATCATGTTGCTGTCCGCGAGCAGGGCGAGGTTGGCGCTGAGGGAGTTGGACTCCAAGCAATCCTCAGGCAGTCGCTGGCCAGCGGCTGCCAAGGCCGCCTCCAGCGTTTCCCGGATGGGGGTTCCGCGAGGCCAGACGATCCAGCGGCATGCGAGCACGCCGGGCCAGTCCGGCTCAGCTTCGACCAGTGCGTGACCGGGCCTCGCGACAAAGTTCAGCGGCTCGCTGTATAGCGTCTCGGTCTGCAGGCCGGGTTCGTGCAATTCCGGCGCGGAGCGGCCGACGACCACGTCCAGGGTGCCTTGCAGCAGTTGCCCGACGAGCTGATCCATGGTGCCCTCCACCAATCGCACTTGCGCTTGTGGCATGCGGGCGAGCAGCGCGAGCATGGCACGCGGCGCGGTGTCCGACACGGCCGCCCCAGAGGCGCCGAGCACGACCCGCCCAGCACTGCCGGCGCGCAAGGCCGCCATGTCGGCGCCGGCGCGGTCAAGCTGCGCCAGAATGTGTCGCGCATGCACCAGCAGCGCCTCGCCGTAGGCGGTTGGTCGCAGCCCGCGGGCATGACGGGCGAACAGCGGCAGACCCACCGCGTCCTCCAGTTCCTTGAGCTGCTTCGAAAGCGCGGGCTGGGTGGTGTGCAGGCGCTCGGCGGCGTGGCTCAGATTGTGCGTTTGGGCCAGCACGTCGAGCAGACGAAGTTGTCGTGGCCGCAGGCGTTCGGTCCACTGCATCGTTAAGGGTATATTGAAAGGGATATGGATGATGCAAAGATTTTATTGTTATTGAAATGAATGCAGGCGGATAATCGATCTGGTTAGCAGGCTGCAAGTGTTGCCGCCTTCCGCACACCCATAAGGAGAGCTTCATGGATTTTGTCTTTGCCCCGCCGCAGCCTGTGGGCGTGCCAGTCGTCGGTCGTGATGCGCAATTCCCGGTGCACCGCGTGTATTGCGTCGGGCGCAATTACGCCGCCCACGCTCGCGAGATGGGCTTTGACCCTGACCGTGAGCCGCCGTTTTTCTTCTGCAAGCCGGCCGACGCGGTGGTGCCGGTTGCGGACGGGCAGACGCTCGATTCCCCGTACCCGGCGATGACTCAGAACCTGCATCACGAGATCGAACTGGTTGCAGCGATCGGCAAGGGCGGGCGCGCCATTCCCGAGGACAAGGCGCTTGAGCACGTGTTCGGCTATGCCGTTGGTCTGGACATGACCCGGCGCGACCTGCAGCTCGACATGCGCAAGGCCGGCCGTCCCTGGGAGATTGGTAAGGCCTACGACGCGAGCGCGCCGATGGGGCCGATCCACCCAGCTGGCGCAACCATGGGCGCGCTGGCGCAGGCGCGCATCGTCCTGACGGTCAACGGCGAAACCCGGCAAGACAGCAGCATTGCCCAACTGATCTGGTCGGTGCCGGAAACCATCGCGTACCTGTCGCGCTACTTCGAACTCCAGCCAGGCGACCTCATTTTCACCGGCACGCCCGAGGGTGTTGGCGCGGTGCTGCCGGGTGACCTCATGGATGGCCGCATCGAGGGACTTGGCAGCCTGAAGGTCCGCATCACGTCGAAGGAATGAAACCTTGGAGCTCTATAGTTTTTTCAACAGCTCAACGTCGTATCGGGTACGCATTGCCCTGGCGCTCAAGGGGTTGGCCTTCGATGTGGTGCCGGTTAACCTGCGCGGGCGCGAGCAGCGCAGTGCGGCTTACATGGCGTTGAATCCCTCCGCCGGAGTGCCGCTGCTACGCGACGATGATGGCTTCGAGCTGACCCAGTCACTGGCCATCATCGACTATCTGGACCAGACCCACCCTCAGCCACGGTTGATCCCGCTTGATGCGAAGACCCGCGCCCGCGTGCTCGAATTCGCCCAGGGCATCGCCTGCGACATTCACCCTGTCAATAACGTGCGAGTGCTGCGCTATCTGAAGGATGAACTGGGCGCGGACGAGGCGGCCAGGGACCGCTGGTATGCGCATTGGATCGCCGAGGGTCTACGCGCGGCCGAGGTACAGCTCGACCGTCATGGCAGTGGCCCGTATTGTTTCGGCGAGCTGCCGACACTGGCAGACATTTGCCTGGTTCCGCAGATCGCCAATGCCGAGCGGATGAAGTGCGATCTGCAAGGCTATCCGAAGCTGCGGGCTGTGGCTGCGCACTGCCGCATGCACCCGGCCTTCCAGGCCGCCGCGCCGGCACGGCAGCCCGACTACGTGGGTTGACTGGCGCCCAGCGTGAGCGGCTCCTGCAGCAGGCACTCGACAAAGCGGTGCCGTGCTGCGCGCTCCGAAGCAGTCCCCACCGGACCAAGTTGCGACTCGGCGATCAGGTAGCTGTAAAGCAGGAAGGCGCGCTGCCGCGCCTCGGGCTGTGCGAACCCGATCGACTCGATCAATTGGCTAATGTAGACAATGCGGCTGGCATCCGCCTCGTCGACCGCTTGGCGAGCGATTGCATCGTGCCGTGCCCAGGCACGCAGGGCAAGTTCGATGCGCGCGGCGCGTACCGCGGCACGGCCGCGGAAGGGCAGCGAGAGCACGTCGCGCAGCCGTGCCTTCGGGTCGCGGCTCGTTTGTTGCAAACGCGCGGTGAGTTGCTCAGTCGCACTGTCGCGCCAGTTTTGCAGCACCTGCCGCAGCAGATCCTCGCGGTCGCGGAAATGCCAGTAGAAACTGCCGCGCGTCACCGACAGTTCGGTGGCCAGAACATCCACTCGCACGTTGTCGATGCCACGGTCAACCAGGACCTCGGTGGCCGCGTCGATCCATCGCTGGGGCGTCAGGGTGTCGCGTCGCGCAGCGTCCTTGCTGGCGCGGGTCTTGGCGGGCTTGCGGGTCGTGGTGGAGGCTGGCATGCGGTCTGCGCGCGGCGCGCTGGGCCTGTGGTTTGGCATCCGGGTTTGCACTGATTTGAGAGAGCGATTGTAGGCTTAGTATTTAACCATACACATACACATGTGTATGGTTAAATACTAAGGAGCGATGAATGGACGCGATGGCCCAGGCCAGCCGCCTCGGGCTGGCGCCGCAGCGCGTGGTGCGGGTGCAATTTGATGACGGTAGCTTCGTGTTGCGCTCGCCTCAGCCGCTGCGGCCCTATGCCCGCTGCATCGGCGAGTGGCTGGAAAGGTGGGCGCGGGAGACCCCCGACGCACTCGCCTTTGCGGAACGTGCACCCGACGGAGGCTGGCGCAGCCTGACCTGGGCGCAGATGCGCGAACGGGTGGGCCGTATCGCGCAGAGCCTGCTTGGCCTCAAGCTTGCGCCGCAAGCGCCGATCGTCGTGCTGTCAGACAACGCGCTGGACCACTTGATGCTGCTGTTGGCGGGCATGCACATCGGGCGCGCCGTGTGTACCGTGTCGAGCGCGTATTGCCGCATGGTCAAGGACGGCAACTACTCCAAGATTCACGGCATTCTCAATACGCTTGGAGCGGCGCTGATCTATGCCTCCGACGCGGCAATTTACGGCCCAGCCCTCGCCAGTTCAGGGCAGCAGGCGGTGGTGGTGTTCAGCCACGGGGCGGACTCCTACCCAGGAGCGCTGCGCTTCGAGAGTCTCATGCAGACGGCAGAGGGCCCGGCTGTGATGCAAGCCTTTAACACGATTACCCCCGACACCCACGCGAAATATCTGCTCACATCGGGCTCCACGGGCCATCCCAAAGTTGTGATCAATACCCACCGCATGCTCTGCGCCAACCAGCAGATGATTGCGCAGGTTTGGTGTTTTTTGGACGAGGAGAAACCGGTGTTGGCTGAGTGGCTGCCGTGGAGCCACACCTTCGGTGCGAATAACAATCTGAACATGGTTCTGCGCAACGGCGGTTTCCTGGCGATCGACGAAGGGCGTCCGCTGCCCGGGCAGATCGAGCGCTCGGTGCGCAACGTCTGCGAGGTGCGCCCCACCATTCATTTCAACGTGCCTCGCGGGTTGGACATGATGCTGCCTTTTCTGGAGGCCGACGACAAGCTCGCACAAGCGTTTTTTTCGCGTCTACGTGGCGTGTTCTATGCCGGGGCGGGCATCCCGCAATCCACCTGGGACCGGCTGCAGGCATTGGCTCTGCGCATTCGTGGCGAGCCCGTCTGGCTCACCACCTCCTGGGGCTCCACCGAGACATCTCCTGCAATCACCAGCGCGCACTGGTGGCTGGAGAAGGCCGAGATCATCGGGCTGCCCCTGCCGGGCGTGGAAGTGAAGTTCGTCCCTAACGGCGAAAAGCTCGAAATGCGCGTACGCGGCGTGAATATCTTTCCCGGTTACCGCGACGCACCGCAACTCACCGCCCAAGCCTTCGACGCCGAGGGCTACTACTGCATCGGCGATGCGGGCTATCTTGCCGACCCGGAGCATCCTGAGCAAGGTATCGTGTTCAACGGCCGGGTCGCGGAGGACTTCAAGCTCAGCTCCGGCACCTGGGTGTCAGTGGGAACCCTGCGGGTGCGCGTGATCTCGGCGCTGGCGCCTTGGGCGCAAGATGTGGTGATTACCGGCCACGACCGCAGCGAGATCGGGCTTCTCATCTTTCCCTCGGCGCAGGCCGCGGCGCTGCCGCCGGGCCAGCTTCGCCTCAAGGTGGCCGGCGTCTTGCGCTGCCTTGCGGAGCAGGGTGGCGGGTCGTCCCAAACGCCCACGCGCGCGCTCATGCTCGACGAGCCGCCCTCCATTGCGGCGGGTGAAATCACCGACAAGGGCTACATCAACCAGGGTGCGGTGCTCAGGGCGCGTGGTGCATTGGTCGATGCGCTTTATGCTGACTGTGCCGAAACCATCTTTCCGGAATGATGACCATGATGTTCAAGGACTTTCAAACCGAGGGCGGCCTGTTCGCCGCCTTCGACTTGCTGCGGGTGGAGCGTTGCGGGGCGCTTTTGCACGTGCGGCTGAACCGGGCGGCCAAGCGCAACTCGGTGAGCGATACCTTGCTTGCGCAATTGCACGCCGTGTTTGTCAATCTGCCATCGGACGTGCGCGTAGCGGTGATCAGCGGAGAGGGCGATCATTTCTGCGCAGGGCTTGACCTATCGGAGGTCACCGAGCGCAACGTGGTGGAGGGCATCCAGCATTCGCGTGCCTGGCACGCTGCATTCGACGCCATTCAGTTCGGTCCTGTGCCGGTGCTCGCGGTCCTGCATGGGGCGGTGGTCGGCGGAGGTCTGGAACTGGCTGCGGCCACGCATCTGCGCATCGCCGAGCGTGGCGCTTTCTACGCACTGCCGGAAGGCCAGCGCGGCATCTTTGTCGGCGGCGGGGGGTCGGTGCGCATTTCGAGGCTGATCGGCGTGTCGCGCATGACCGACATGATGCTCACGGGGCGCGTGTTCGACGCCGAGGAGGGACAGGCTTGCGGTCTGTCGAACTACCTTGTCGACGAAGGCGCAGGACTGGCCAAGGCGATGGAACTGGCCGAGCGCATCGCGCGCAATGCGCCCCTGTCCAACTATGCGGTCACCCAGGCGCTGCCGCGCATCGCCGAGCTGCCGCCAACTGAAGGGCTGTTCATGGAGTCGCTGATGTCGTCGATCGCGCAGGGTGACGAAGGAGCGAAGCAGCGCGTGCGTGCCTTCCTGGAAAAGCGCGCGGCCAAGGTGGGGAAACCGGAATGAGTGGACTGTTCAACGCATTTGACGATGCTTACCTGCTTGACGGCCTGCGCACGCCGCAGGTGGACTACATGGGTGCCTTTGCCGACGCCAATCCCATCGACTTGGGCATCAAGGCGGCACGCGCATTGTTTGCCCGCACCGGTGTGGCGCCCGATTCGGTGGATACGACCCTGGCGGGCAACATGGCGCCCGGCGGTTTTGACCAGTTTTATGTGCCGCGGCATATCGGCATGTACGCAGGCGTGCCCGTTGACCGCCCGGCAATGATGGTGCAGCGCATTTGCGGCACAGGATTCGAGCTGTTTCGCCAGGCCGCCATGGAGCTGTCTGGCGGGCGCGATCTTGTCCTGGTGGTCGGCACCGAATCGATGACCCGCAATCCCATCGCTGCCTTTGACCACCGCGGGGGCTTCCGCCTCGGCGCGCCCATCGGTTTCAAGGACTACATGTGGGAGGCCCTAACCGATTCGGCTCCGGGCATCTCCATGATCCAGACCGCCGAAAACCTTGCCCAACGCTATGGCATCACGCGCGAGGAGGTGGATGCTTTCGCCGCACGTTCCTTTACCCGTGCGGTGCAGGCACAGGCCGAAGGCTGGTTCGACGGCGAGATCGTGACGGTGCACAACGAAACCTTTGAACTGGACGGGTACAAGCCGCGCGGCATCCGCCTGAGCGGCAAAGTGAAGGCGGTCGATCGCGACACCCATCCGCGTCCGACCGCTCCGGAGGTGCTTGCGGCATTGCGCAGCGTGTATCCCGGCGGGGTGCAGACAGGGGGCAACAGCTCGGCGCTGACCGATGCAGCTGCCGCAGCGCTGGTGGGCAACGCGGCAGCGCTCAAGCGCTACGGAAAGGCGCCACTGGCACGCATCGCCGGCGCTGCGGTCGCGGGCGTGCCGCCGGAGATCATGGGCATCGGTCCGGCGCCGGCCATTCGCCTCGTGCTGGAGCGTACCGGGTTGTCGCTCGATGCCATCTCCCGCTTCGAAATCAACGAAGCGCAAGGCGCCCAGACACTGGCTGTGGCGAAGGATCTGGGTCTGGACATCGAGCGACTGAACGTGCACGGTGGCGCCATCGCCCTGGGCCACCCGTTGGCTGCCACTGGGGTGCGGCTGAGCGTCACCGTCGCGCGCCAACTGCGCGACGCGGGCGCGCGCTGGGGTATCGCCTCGGCCTGTATCGGCGGTGGTCAGGGCATCGCACTGCTCATCGAGAACGTGGAGGGCAGGGCATGAGCGAACACACAACTGGAACCGCGCGCTTGTATCGCGTGGACGTGCAGTTTGGCGACTGCGACCCAGCGGGAATCGTGTTCTTCCCCAACTTCCTGCGCTGGATGGATCAGGCCTCGCTGGCCTATTTCATGGCCTGTGGCCTGCCGCCTTGGCGGGTGCTGGAACGCACCCGCGGCATCGTTGGTACGCCGCTTTTGGAAATCCACACGCGCTTCATGAAATCGGCCACCTACGGCGAGACGCTGGAGATCGAAACCGTCATCGAGCATTGGGCGGCCAAGTCGTTCCGCCACCGCCACGTGATCCGTCGCGATGGCGTGACCCTGTGCGAAGGGACCGAAACCCGCGTCTTCGTGATGCGCGACCCGCACGACCCGGAGCGCATTCGCGCCATTCCCATTCCCGAGGACATTCGCGCGATGTGTTCGTAATTTGACGGAGACCAGGACAATGCAGATCGAAGGACAATCGGCGCTGGTGACAGGCGGCGCCTCAGGCCTCGGCGAGGCCGTCGCCCACGCGCTGGCTGCACAAGGCGCCCGCGTCGCGATTTTGGATCGCGATGCCGCCAAGGCCCACGGCGTCGCCGCGGCCATTGGTGGCATCGGCCTGATGGCTGATGTCACCGACAGCGCGTCGCTCACCGCAGCGCTGGATATGGCCGAGCAGGCGCACGGCACCGCACGCATCGTGTTGCATGTGGCCGGTATCGGTGGGGCGCAGCGGCTGATCGGCAAGGATGGCAGCCCCGCGCCGCTGGAGTCCTTCGAGCGCATCGTGAGGGTCAACCTGATCGGAAGCTACAACGTCGCGCGCCTGGCGGCGGCGCGCATGGCGGCTCTGGAGCCGCTGTCCGGAGGCGAGCGCGGTGTGCTGGTCATGACCGCGTCGGTTGCCGCCATCGACGGGCAAATCGGCCAGGAGGCCTATGCCGCATCCAAAGGCGGAGTCGTGTCGATGACGCTGCCGCTGGCGCGCGATTTGGCCACTCACGGCATCCGCGTCGCGACCATCGCGCCAGGCCTCTTTGACACGCCGCTGATGCAGACTCTGCCTGTGCCTGTGCAGCAGGCTCTGGGCGCCTCCGTGCCATTTCCGCAGCGCTTGGGACGGCCTGGCGAATTTGCCGAGCTGGCGCTGAGCATCGTGCGCAATGGTTATCTCAACGGCGAGACCGTGCGGCTCGACGGCTCCCTGCGCATGGCGCCACGATGAGTATGAGTTGGTCCTACCGTGCCCCCTTGCGCGACATGCGCTTCGTCATGGGCGATGTCCTGGAGGCGGGAGCCGCTTGGGCCAGCTGCCCCGCGCACGCCGATCTGGATCTCGATACCGCCTCCAACGTGCTGGAGCAGGCGGCGCGGTTCGCCAGCGAGCGCCTGCTGCCTCTGAACGGCCCCGGCGACTCGGCCGGCTGCCAGCTGCAGGCCGATGGCCGTGTGATGACGCCGCCGGGTTTCGCGGCGGCCTATCAGGCCTTTGTCGAGGCGGGCTGGCCGGCACTGGCCGCAGAGCCGCAGTGGGGCGGTCAGGGGCTTCCGCTGCTGGTGGACGGTGCCATGCGCGAAATGCTCGACGCCTGCAACCACGCGTGGACCATGTACCCCGACTTGCTGCACGGCGCGGTGGAAACAATCGCCGCACACGGCAGTGCCGAGCTGCAGCAGCGCTACCTGCACAAACTGGTCAGCGGCGAGTGGCTGGCGGCGATGGCGCTGACCGAGCCGCAAGCCGGCAGCGACCTCGGCCTGGTTCGCACCCGTGCCGAGAGGCAGGCGGACGGCACGCTGCGCGTGAGCGGCAACAAGATCTTTATCTCCGGAGGCGCCCACGACCTCACGCCCAACGTCATCCATCTCGTGCTCTGCCGCCTGCCCGACGCGCAAGCGGGCACACGCGGGCTGTCGCTTGCGCTGGTGCCGCAGGTGCTTGCGGATGGACGTCGCAACGCTATGCATTGCGAGGGCATCGAAAAGAAGATGGGCATCAAGGGCAGCGCCACTTGCACGATGCGCTACGACGGCGCCACGGGATGGCTGGTGGGCGAGCCGGGCAGGGGGCTGGCAGCAATGTTCGTGATGATGAACTCGGCCCGCCTGCATGTCGCCCTGCAGGGATTGGGCCACGCCGAGATGGCAGCCCAAAACGCGCTGCGTTATGCCCAGGAGCGGCACCAGCTGCGCGCGCCTCGGCGCCCCGAAGGCACCACTGCGGCGGCCGATCCCATCGCCCTGCACCCCGCCATGCGCCATGCGCTGCTGCGGCTGCAAGCGCAGGTCGAGGCTGGGCGCGTGATCGCTGGGCGCGCAGCCCTGGCCTTGGATCTGGCCGCGCACCATCCCGACGTGAGTACCCGCACGGCAGCTCATGCGCGCGCAGGCCTGCTGACGCCACTGCTCAAGGCGCAGCTCACCCGCCTCGGTTTCGAAGGGGCGAGTTCGGCGCTTCAGGTGTTCGGCGGCTACGGCTACGTGCACGACTACGGCATTGAGCAGAGCGTGCGCGACGCCCGTATCGCGATGATCTACGAGGGCACCAATGAGATTCAGGCGATCGATCTGGCGCAGCGCAAGCTGCTGGGCGATCGTGGCGCTGCATTCGAGGCAATGCTGGACGAGTGTCGCGCCGAGGCACAGCTCTGCGGGCGAACGCCCGACCTGCATGCCTTCGCCTCGGCGCTTGCTGCGCAATGTGACGCAGCCGCCACTGGCGTGGCGGCGCTGCTGCAACGGCATGACGCCGAGGCGGTGCTGAGCCTGGCACAGGATGCGATGGATGGCCTCTGGTGGCTGCTCAATGCATGGGCATTCGCGGTGAGCGCACGCGCCGCCCAGCGGGTGCGCTCGCGTGATGCGGTCTGGGCCGACGCGAAGCTCGCGCGCATGCGCTACGGGGTGGAGTGGCTGCTGCCGCAGGCCACCCTGCATTGGAATCGGATCTTGGGCGGGGACCTTGCTCTGCCCTTATTGGAGTCGGCGCGCTGAGGCGCCGTGTTTACGTTCGAAGACCAGGAGACAACTGCATGAAGGGATTGAAAACCGGCTTTCTCGCCGCTGCGCTGCTCACAACCGCTCCGGCGATGGCACAGGTCCACGTGGGTGTAATTCTCTCGTTGACCGGCCCGGCCGCCTCGCTAGGTATCCCCGAGAGAAAGACCATTGGGCTGTTCCCCAAAACGATCGATGGCGAAGCCATCAAATACACCATCCTCGATGATGGATCCGATCCAACGACTGCGGTCAAGGACGCGCGTCAGCTCATCGAGCAGGACCACGTCGATGTGATCCTCGGGCCGAGCATCACGCCCAACGGTTTGGCGATCATCGACGTGGTGGCGGAGAAGAAAGTGCCGGACATCGCCATCGTGCCCAGCATTTCCAATCCGGTAACCGCCCAGACCAGGTGGGTGTTCAGCACGCCGCAGAGCAATGCCCTGATGGCCCATGCCGTGGTGCAGAACATGCTCAAGCACGGTTACACGAAAGTGGCCTTTATCGGCTTTAGCGACGCCTACGGGGAAGGGTGGTGGAAGGCCTTCTCGGCCGATGCCAAAGCCCACGGCATCACGGTTGTCGACAAGGAGAGCTTCGCCCGCACGGCCACCTCGGTGACCGGGCAGGCCCTGCACATCGTTGGGGCCAAGCCGCAGGCGGTTCTTGTCGCCGCGTCCGGTACGCCGGCAGCATTGCCAGCCCGCGCGCTCAAGCAGGTCGGCTTCAATGGGCAGATCTATCAGACGCACGGTGTGGCCAATCCCGACTTCCTGCGTGTCTGCGGTGCGGACTGCAACGGCACCCTGCTGCCCGTGGCGCCGGGCCTTGTCGCTACGCAGTTGCCGGACTCCACGGTGTTCAAGGCGGCCGCGCGGACGATGGACCAGACCTTCGAGAAGGCCTACGGCAACACGGTGTCGCAATTCACCGTCAACGCCTGGGATAGCGGAGTGCTGCTGGAGCATGCGCTGCCTGTTGCGCTGAAGGTGGCCAAGCCGGCCGACAAGACCGCGTTCCGTGGCGCGCTGCGCGACGCGCTCGAGGGGCTGAAGGACGTCCCCGGCGCTGACGGCATCTACACCATGTCGGCGACCGACCACAACGGCCTGGATGCGCGCGCCGTCGTGATGGTTCGCATTGAGAACGGGGCCTGGAAGCTCGTCAAGTAATCCCTTTAAGGTATCGCAGCGGCCACCGGCAGGCGGTCGCTGCGCGACCGCCTGAGCGCTGCTCCCATGACTTTTGACATTGCGCTGTACCTTGGCCAGAACGGGGTGACGCTGGCAGCGATCTATGCGCTGCTGGGCTTCGCCCTGGTATTGGTGTTCGCCGTGACGCGGGTGATCTTCATCCCGCAAGGCGAGATCATGACCTTCGCCGCGCTCAGCCTCGTGGCCATCCGCAACGGGCAGCCGCCGCTGCTAGCCTGGCTGCTGCTCGGCTTGGGCGCGGTCGCCTTTGTGCAGGACGGGATCGGCGCAGTGCGCGCCTGGCAGCCGCACCGACTGGTGCGGGCGGCCGCTGTGAACCTCCTTCCCGCGGTCGTGCTCCTTGTGGGCGTGTACACCCTTCCTCTGGCGAAGCTAGCCTATCCGGTGCAGATCGCGTTGACGCTGCTGATGAGCGCGGCGTTCGGGCCGCTCATCTACCGCGTGGTGTACGCACCGGCGGCGCGGGCTTCGGTCCTGACTCTGCTGCTGCTATCCGTGGCGCTGCACATCGTCCTCAGCGGCCTGGGCCTGCTGTTTTTCGGGCCGGAGGGCTCGCAACTGCCGGCCTTCACCAATGGAAACTTCCAGTTCGGTGGCATGCCGGTGAGCCTGCAGAGTCTGTGGGTTGTCGGCACCAGCCTGGTGCTTTTGCTGGCCTTGTCCCTGTTTTTTCACTACACGCTGTACGGCAAGGCCCTGCGCGCCACCGCGGTGAGTCGTACGGGTGCGCAGCTCATGGGCATCTCGCCGGCCTTCGCCGGGCGTACGGCCTTTCTTTTGGCTGCGACGATAGGCGCGTGGTCAGGCATCCTCGTGGCCACGACAACGGTGATCGACTATGACGCCGGATTCGTCATCGGTCTCAAGGGTTTCGTGGCCGCCATCATCGGCGGGCTGTCGAGCTATCCGCTGGCGGGTATCGGTGCGTTGCTCGTGGGCCTGACCGAGTCCTTCGCCTCGTTCTGGGCCAGCGCCTACAAGGATGTGATCGTGTTTTTGCTCATCATTCCCGTATTGCTGTGGCGCTCCCTGGCCAGCGCCCACCACGATGAGGAGGAGTCCTGATGGTGTACCGGCTTCCCTTGATCGCATTCATTGCGGCGTTGTGCACGGCGCCGCTCGTCTTGCCGGGCTATTCGCTGCTGATGCTCGACTATGTCGGCCTCAGCGTCATCGTGGTGCTGGGCCTGGTTCTGCTGACCGGGGTGGGGGGGTTGACCAGCTTCGGGCAGGCCGCCTTTGTGGGCATGGGCGCTTACTCGGTGGCGTGGCTCACCACGGTCATGCATTGGAGCCCCTGGACGAGCCTGCTTGCCGGGCTTGTGCTCACCACAGTGGTGGCCCTGCTGCTCGGCTGGGTGACTCTGCGCATGAGCGGGCACTACCTGCCCCTGACTACGCTGGCTTGGGGCATCGCCATCTATTTGTTGTTTGGCAACAGCGAGACCCTCGGAGGGCAGACCGGGATCACCGACATCGGGCCGCTGAGTCTTCTGGGCTGGAAGATCACAGCGTCGTGGCAGTTCCATATTCTGATCTGGGGCGTGGTGCTGGCCATCATCTGGACCGTGCACAACATGCTGGACTCGCGCGAGGGCCGGGCCATGCGCGCCCTCAAGGGAGGAACGCTCATGGCCGAGGCCATGGGCGTGAACACCACGCGATTCAAGATCATCTTGTTCGTGCTTGCCGCTCAGTACGCATGCGTGGCGGGCTGGATTTACGCCTGCATGCAGCGGTTCGTGAACCCGACGCCGTTTTCGCTGGAGCAAGGCATCCAGTACCTGTTCATGGGCGTGGTGGGGGGCATTGGCGAGCTCTGGGGCGGGGTGACGGGCAGCTTTCTCTACGCCTTGCCGCGCGAGTGGCTGCACAGCCACCTCTCGGCATTGCTGGGGCGCAGCGGAAGCTTCGAGGGCATCGTGTTCGGGGTGTTGATGATCGTGATTCTGCAGCGCGCTCCGGAAGGGCTGTGGCCGCACCTGCATCGCGCATGGAAGCGCCCCCCGTCGGCGTCGGGCACCATCGCGAGCACTGCTACGGTGGCGCTGGAGGCACGGCCCAAGCCGGCCAAGGGCGATGCCATCCTTCGGCTTGATGCCGTCACCAAGCGCTTCGGAGGCCTCGTGGCCAACAACGCGATTTCCTTTGAGGTGCGTGCAGGCGAGATTCTGGCGCTGATTGGCCCCAACGGTGCCGGCAAGAGCACGCTATTCAACTGCATCTCCGCCGTGAGCCCGCCCAGCGCAGGCAGCATCCGCTTCCTCGGCAAGCCTGTGGAGCATTGTGATGCGCGTCGCGTGGCGCAAATGGGCATGAGTCGT
>JAKBCY010000274.1 GCA_021807445.1 Pseudomonadota bacterium | reverse complement strand
CAATGGCCTGAGCCCGTGCGCGGGCTGCACCACCTGAAGCTGCAGGAGGGGCGCATATGCCTGACTCTTGCTTTGGGCGACGCACAGTCCCTCGTGTCCCAACTCGACTTGGGGGCAAACGCCATCTTCCTCGACGGTTTCGCCCCGGCTCGCAACGATGCCGTCTGGCAAAGCAACGTCCTCAAAGCGGTAGGTCGGCTGGCCCGTCCCGGGGCCCGACTGGCCACCTACACGGTGGCAAGGAGCGTGTGCGACGGTCTGCGCGAAGCGGGCTTTGACGTGAGCACGCCGCCAGGCTATGGAGGCAAGGCGCAGCGCCTGCAAGCTGTGTACGCGCCGCGCTGGCGCACTCGGCGGCTAGAGCCTCGCAGGGTCTTGAGCATCGAGCACCCGCGTCGAGCCTTGGTGGTCGGAGCGGGCCTTGCTGGTGCGGCATGCGCGCGGGCTCTGGCCGCAAGGGGCTGGACCGTGCAGGTTCTCCAAGCCGTGGGGATCGAGGGCGCCTCGGCGCTGCCTGCTGGGCTTGCACATGTGCGCGTTGCACCAGATGACGATCGTCTCGCCCGCCTGACGCGCGCTGGTCTCGCAGCGTTGCGCCACGCCTTACCTGCTCAGGGTGCTCGCGCGGCAGCCTCATCGCTATGGCGCGAGGGCGGTGTGCTCCTGGCGCAAGCCGATGGCGCGCTGGCAGTGGACCTCCATCGAGTCGCCGAAACCCTTGCGTTGCCAGCAACGGTGGCCGAAGCGGTGGATGCACGCTTGGCGTCAACCCGCGCCGGCATCCCCCTGAGGAGCGGCGGCTGGTGGGCAGCAGGCGGCGTCGCCGCGGCTAGCGGCCTCGTTGAAACGTGGTTGGGCGAGCCTGGCGTGCAGCCGCATCGCGGATCACCCGTGCACAGACTTCAGCGTGCTGCGAGCGGACACTCGCACGGGACCCAATGGCAGGCGCTTGATGCGCAGGGCCGCCTGCTTGCACAGGCGCCCACGTGCATTCTCGCCACGGCGCTGGACGCTGTGCGGCTTCTCGACGCAAGCGGTTTGATGCCGCATGATGCGTGCCTGCCGATGTCGGCCCAATCCGGGCAGGGGTTCATCGTTCCCGCAAGCGCCGTGCCGTCCCTCGCTGCACTGCGCCACGGCGTGGTGGGCGATTGCTATGCCATGCCGCTGCCGGGAGCAGCCATCAAGGCTCTGGGGTTGCCTGCAGACGCACCCTGGTTATTCTTGGGCGCCACCTACGAGGAGGGGCTCGCGGTGAGCATGCCCGCCGCTTCGGCGTGGGCGCACATCGTTCGCAGCCTGCAGCCCCTTATCGGTTCCTTGCCCGATGAACTGCCAGCGGCGGCAAGGCGGATTAGCGGCATGCGCGCTGTCGCGCGCGACCGCCTGCCCTGTGTGGGAGCTTGGCCGGACTGGACTGCGCTTGCGCAGGGCCACCCTGCTCTTCGACAGCGCCCGCCCACCGAATGGCCTGTGCAATCCGGGCTTTATCTCAGCATTGCGATGGGCTCGCGCGGCCTCATCCTCGGGGCGCTGGCCGCAGAGTGCATTGCCACGCACATCGAGGGGGAGCCGGCGCCGATCGAGCGCGACTTGCTCGCCGCCCTGGCGCCTGGCCGTTTTGCCCTCAGGCCGCCGCGTCGCGGCGCTCAGGCCCCAGCACCCAAGGAATCAGGCGGCACCCAGCCCTGACACCATTGCACCCGCCGGGTTTGCCGTCCGGTTCGATGCCGTGAAATCCAGCATACGCTGCACGGGAAGGCTTGCGCGCTCAGCCACACGCGCATCGAGGTGAATTTCCCCGGACCCCGTGCGCAGTGCATGCGCCAGGCCCTCGAGGTCGTTCATTGCCATCCATGGGCAGTGCGCACAGCTTTTGCACGTTGCGCCATCCCCCGCAGTGGGCGCTGCAATGAAGGACTTGCCCGGGTTTTGTTGCTCCAGTGCGTGGAACATGCCTGCGTCGGTGGCCACGATGAACGTTGACGCCGGCAACGTCTTTGCCGCTTTCAGGATCTGCGAGGTTGAACCCACGACGTCAGCCAATGCAATCACCGCCGCGGGGCTCTCGGGATGCACCAGAATACGGGCTTCGGGATGCTCGGCCTTGAGCAGATCAAGTTCCAGCGCCTTGAACTCATCGTGGACGATGCATGCCCCCTGCCACAGCAGCATGTCCGCTCCGGTCTCGCGTTGAATGTAAGCCCCCAGATGTTTGTCAGGCGCCCACAGAATCTTTTCGCCCCGCGCGTGTAAATCACGCACGATGTCCAGCGCGCAGCTGGAGGTGACCACCCAATCGGCGCGTGCCTTTACGGCAGCGCTCGTGTTCGCGTACACGACCACCGTGCGCTCGGGGTTTGCATCGCAAAAAGCGGCGAACGCAGGCGCCGGACAACCGATGTCCAGTGAGCAGGTCGCGTCCAGGTCCGGCATGAGCACGCGCTTGTCCATCGACAGCATCTTGGCCGTCTCACCCATAAAGCGCACGCCGGCCACAACGAGAGTGGACGCAGCATGGCGCGCCCCAAATCGTGCCATTTCCAGCGAGTCAGCGACTATGCCCCCGGTTTCCTGGGCCAGATCTTGCAAGTCTGAATGCACGTAGTAATGGGCAACGAGCACGGCTTTTTCACGAACCAGCAATTCACGGCACTCGCGCATCAGCTCTGCGCGATGCTCCGCGCTTGGCTCTGGCAGCACACAGGCCCATGCCTCTTGCGTGCTCGGAACGGGGCTTTCAACAGCGATTGCAAAGGTTGAGCCATCCATGGCGACTATCCCAGATTTCAGGAAAAAAGAATGAACGAAAGCAAGACACGCGACTTCGACGCCCGTGGCGCTCTGCGCAGAGCATTCATCATGCGCCGGTCTTAAATGCCAGCAAAGCGCATGGAAAAGTCCACGGCCAAGACGTCCTTGGTCAGCTTGCCGATGGAGATGCGGTCAACGCCCGTTTCCGCAAGTGCACGCACCGTTGACAGGTCAACCCCACCCGAGACTTCCAGTTCGGCCCGCCCTGCGTTGAGCGCAACGGCCTCACGCAATGTCTCCAGATTCATGTTGTCCAGGAGAACCATGCGCGCGCCCGCATCCAACGCCTCACGCAGCTGCGCGAGCGTCTCGACTTCGATTTGCACGAACACTCCGGGCGGAGCGATCGCCAAGGCTCGAGCCAGAACAGCGACGACACCGCCAGAGGCTGCAATGTGGTTTTCCTT
>JAKBCY010000049.1 GCA_021807445.1 Pseudomonadota bacterium | reverse complement strand
CGGCTCTTTCTCACCACTCCCTCCTTGTCGGTGGGAGCCATCATCTCAAGTCTCAGCTGGCCCGAGAATCCCGGGGCAGGTCATTCAAACGAACCGAGCGACCTCATTGAATTGAGGCTATGCTCTCATCGCGAATTTGCCGTGTGACACTCTCCTCCGCGTTGCCTAGGCGTTGTACCTGAGCTATGGCGGAGTCGGCTGGGCGGCGAAACCCGTGCGCGTTCCGGCGTGAAGGTGCCGGCCGTTTCCGTGCAATGTATGGACCAATTCTGGAGAATCCTGATGATCCGACTATTCAAGATCACGCTCAGCATTCTGAGCGCAACGACTTTCGGTTTGGCCTCAGCGGCAACATCTGCACCGCCACCCAATGCGCTATGGAAGAACATCAAGTTGCTGCAAGAGCATCATTCCCTGATGCTTGGCAGTCATGCGTTCCAGCCTGGCTCAAGGGTTGTTGATGTCTACACCACTGACCTTGCCAATGCCCGGGAAAACGAAGCCGTGCGCCGTGCGGGAAGCGTTGCCGCTGTCACGCGCTACCCCGATGGCTCGCTCGTGGTTAAGGAAAACTACGATGCTCACAAGAAGCTTACGGGCGTCACCGCCATGCTCAAGCTGAAGGGCTACGATCGGGCCGACCGCGACTGGGTGATGGCCGCCTACAAGCCGGACGGCCAAGTCGTCTCTTACGGTAAGGTGCAGGCTTGTATCGCGTGCCACGCCATGGTGCTGAAGCAGGACACCGTCTTCGCGCCACCTCCGGCGCAGCTACTGCCGGTCGCGGTATGGAAGGCGTTCTTTCCCAAGCAGGCCATGTCACAGCAATATGTGGCCTTGTTGAAGGCACATCCGGAGGCCATTGTTCATTGAAGGGTGAAGGATCCCGTCACGGCAAGCAATCGCCGCCGAGCGCGAACGCCATCAGCAGACTGAGAAAAATCTGGGCTGGGCGTCATGGAAGATAGGGGGCATCGGAGGGCCTCCACGCGGTGTCAGGAACTCAGGTGCACGCCCAGTCCGGAAACCCAGGCACAGGGGGTGTAACTCCCTTGGAGAGTCGACCCATGCAGTGAAAGCGAAGGCGCGGCCTTCTCGGCGAGCCAATCACCAAGTCCTTCGGGCATTCTTCATCTCCGTACAAGCTGAGCGTACAGGGTGCTGAGGCGAAGCGGAAGCTCCGTTGCGTGGCGCACCAGCGTGAAATGGTGGCGCCCGAACAGGTATGGCAGGTAGTCGCCGGCCTCGCGGTCGACGGTTACGCAGAACGGCCGCAACCCCGCGCGACGAGCTTCCAGGAAAGCCTGCCGTGTATCCTCGATGCCATGGCGGCCTTCGTAGGCGTCATTGTCGTTGGGCTTGCCGTCGCTGAGCAGCAGCAGCAGTCGCTCGCGCGAGCCTTCGTTGCGCAATTCTCGCGTGGCCATGCGCAGCGCGGCGCCCAGGCGTGTGTAGTAGCCTGGCTCGATGGCGGCCACGCGCGCGCGCGCCGCCGCGTCGTAGGGTTGGGCGAATCGCTTGAGCGGATGCCATCGCACGTCGAGGCGCCCGCGCGAACTGAAGCCGTAGAGGGCGAATCGCTCTTGGCTCGCAGCAAGGGTTTCGGCGAACAAGAGCAGGCCGTCACGGATGACCTCAATGATGCGCCGCTTGCCGTCGGCCGCGGCATCGGTGGATAGCGAGAGGTCAGCGAGCAGCAGGCAGCTGAGATCGCGTCTGCGCGCGCGCCGGTCCAGGTACAGGCGGTCGGCGGAGTCGCCGCGGGCATGCTGTCGCACCACGCGATCGAGGTCGAGTTCGTCGCCGTCAGGTTGTGCGCGGCGCGTGGCGTTGGGTGGCATTGCCTGTGCGAACTGGGCGCGCAGGCGTCGCCTAGTGGCCTCGAGCTGCGGTGGGAAGGCCAGCCCTGGTCGCTGCGCCTGCGGCTGCTCGCGCACGCTGCAGCGTGCCTCGACCAAGCAGTGGCGCCGGTGATCCCATTCGGGAAGCAGCACGCCTTGCGTGGCCGCGCCATCGTCGTCGTCGGGCGTGCCTAGGTCCAGGTGCATACGCAGCGCTGCCGCGCGCGCGCCGTCGGCCAGCGCCAGGGTGTCGAGATCGTCTGCGGCCGCGGTGTCGGCGGTGCCGTCCTGCTCGTCGGGTTGCAGCGGCAGAGAGGCGTGGTCGGCCAGGCTGAGGATGGCTTCGGCGCGCGGCTGGAACAGCCCCGCCGCGCGCTCGGGCTGTCGCACCTGGCGCGCGGCGCGGCGCACGCTGTCGGCCGCTGCGTCGGCTGGCGCGGCCCGGCCCGTGGCCGCGGCCGCGGCGGCCGGCGCGTGCAGACATGGCGGATGCGGGTGCAGCCACAGCAGCAGCGGCTCGGCCGCGCGTGGCGCGTAGGGTAGGCTTTGAATGCTGCCGGGGCGCAGTAGCGCCTGGCGGATGGCCTGCTCGCGCGCGCGCTGCGCGGCAGGCAGTGCCTGCGGCACAAGGCGCTCACGCAGTTCGGCGTCACGCAGGCGTAGCCAGCGCGCGCGCAGCGCCGGGTAATCGTGTAGCACCTGCAACGTGGCCTCCTGGCTGCGCTGCAGCCAGTCGCCACCAGGGCAATGCGCATCGGCAGCGGCCAGCGCGCACAGCCAGAGGTATAGGTCGCGGTTGATCACTTGCTGCGGGAAGCGTGCGACGCGCTCGGGCAGGCGCAGCGCGCGCGCGTCCACCCAGGCTGGCGCGGCGCGCGAGCCGCTGCCGGCGAGCCGCTGGCGCAAGACGCGGTGGTGGGAGCTGTCGCGCGCGGCGGTGGCCTGCACCGCCAGTGCTGGATTGCCACCAAAGGCGCGGAACCACAGCGCGGCGGCCCGCGGAAAGCTAGCCGCTGCGTCGGGGTGGCCGTCCGGGGCGATTCGCTGCAGCAGCCCATGCAGCCACAGGCCGACGCGCTCCTCCATGGTTTCAGTCCTCGAACAGCGCGGCGACCACCTCGCTGAGTGCGTCGACCACCCCTGGATCGTCCGACAGGCATTCGAGCACGGCGACCCGGCAGGCGCGCCGCGCCGCGCAGTGCGCTGCCATCAGCTTGGCCGCATTGACCAGCAGGCGCGTGCCGGGAACTTCCTCAAGGTCGTGCTCGGCGCTCGCGCGCAACGCGCGCGCGAGGGTGACGAGGCGGCGCGCGCGCTCGGCATCAACGCCGGACTCGCGCATCACGATCTGCGCTTCGCGCTGCGCGTCGGGAAAGTTGAAGCTCAGGGCTATGAAACGCTGGCGGGTGCTGGGCTTGAGTCCCTTCAGAAGCTGTTGATAGCCGGGGTTGTAGGAAACCACGAGCATGAAGCCGGTGGCGGCTTCGAGCTGTTCGCCGGTGCGTTCGATGGGAAGTAGCCTGCGGTCGTCGGACAGGGAGTGCAACACTACCGTGGTGTCCTTGCGCGCCTCGACGACTTCGTCCAAGTAGCAGATGCCGCCGCTGCGCACGGCGCGCGTGAGCGGGCCGTCGACCCAGTAGGTGCCGTCGGTGCCGACAAGGTGGCGGCCTACGAGATCGGCGGCGGCGAGGTCGTCGTGGCAGGACACGGTGAACAGCGGCAAAGCGAGCCGAGCCGCCATGTGCTGGACGAAACGGGTCTTGCCGCAGCCGGTGGGCCCCTTGAGCAGCACCGGCAGCCCATGGCGCCAGGCTTGTTCGAAGACGGTGATTTCATCGCCTGCCGGAAGGTAGGCCGGTGGCGTGTCGGTGGCGTCGGTGAGCAGCATTGACGATTCCTTGTTTCAGTTTCCCAGCAGCGGCAGCCCGATGAGCCGCCCGAGCATGAGCAGCCACGCGCCCGGCAGCAGCCGCCAGCCTGCGCGCGCGCGGCGCAGGCTCATGAAATGGTCGATGACCAACTGTCCCTCGCACAGCGTGCTCAGCAGCGCGAGTTCGACCAGCCAGCGCGCAGGCAGCCGATGCGGCGCCGGCGATGGTGCGGCGCGCCCTGCTACGCAATATCCGTTGGTGGTCAGCAGCACTGTCTCGCCGAGCGCCGCGCCCCGGTCCAGCTCGCGTTGCGCTGCGGCGTAGGCGGCGAGCAGCAGCGCGAACACCGTTAGCTTGGCGAAGATGAACATCCACATCGCGAAGTCCCACGGAAGCCCGTGCAGCGGCGCTGCTGGCGCGGAGGTCGGCGGGTTTCTCACGGTCGCTGTCAGGCTGCTAGCGCGCGCTCGACCTGCGCCGCGTAGTCGGCCTGCCCGGGCACAAAGAAGCTGCCGAGGTAGGCCACCAGGCCGAGGGCGAAGCCGCTTCCGCAGAACTCGCGGATAAGAAAGAACACCTGCTCGCGCTGTTGCACCTGCATGAAGGGCATCGGGTCGCTGCCGGTGCGCTGCAGCTCGATGGTCACCAAGCCGGCGGCTGTCAGCGCGAGGGCGATTCCCAGCATCGACAGCACCATCAGCCAGAAGCCGGTCATTTCCACGCGCTGGGCGAGTTCGCTGTTGGCTTCGCGGCCGCGAAGCTGGGGCATGGCATAGGAGATGATCGACAGGCTGACCATCGCGTAGGCGCCGAAGAAGGCAAGATGCCCGTGCGCCGCGGTCATATTGGTGCCATGTGCGACGTATTGCACCGGCGCGAGAGTGATCATGAAGCCCCACAGGCCAGCACCAAGGAATGCCATGATCGGGGTTCCCATGGCCCACAGCATCGCAGCCTTATTCGGGTGCTCGCGCCGGCGCTTGGCATGCATGCGAAAGGCGAACGCAACCAGTAGCATGAAGGGAATGGGTTCGAGCGTCGAGAAGATCGAACCCAGCCACTCCCAGTAGGCCGGCACGCCGATGAAGTAATAGTGGTGCCCGATGCCGATGATGCCCGACACCAGGGACATGGAGATGATGATGTACAGCCATTTTTCGACCACCTCGCGGTCGACTCCGGTTATCTTGATGAATACGAAGCCGAGAAGCGCCCCTAGGATGAGCTCCCAGTCGCCCTCGACCCAGCCGTGCACCACCCACCACCAGCTGTAGCTGTCCTTGACGGTGTCGATGGGGAAATAGAAGGCGGGCAGGAACAGCAGCGCCAGGCCCCACAGCGCGCCCACCAGCACGATGTTCAATGATGTCTTGCGTCCACGCGCCAGGGTCAGCGTGAGGTTAAACAGCATGGACAGAGCCACCAGCACGATACCGACCTTGGTCGGCAGCGGCTGCTCGAGGTAGCCGCGCCCCATCGTCGGCAGCAGCGCATTGCCGGTCAACCGCGCGAGCTCGGCGTAGGGGACGAACAGGTAGCCCAGTACGGTGGCGGCGGCGGCGACTAGAAACACCCAGAAGGTGGCCAGAGCCAGCCGCGGGCTGAACAGCTCTGTCTGAGCCTCCTCGGGAACGATGTAGTAGGCAGCTCCCATAAAGGCCATGAGCAGCCAGACGATGAGCAGGTTGGTGTGGCACATGCGCGCCACGTTGAAGGGCAGCCAGGGCAGCAGGGTGCCGTCGACGTAAAGTGCGCCTATGGCCAGGCCGAAGACGATCTGTGCCGCGAATAGCGCGAGGGCCGCGATGAAATACGGTTTCGCGACCCTCTGGGATTGATACTTCATCAATGGACTCCGGATGGCGGGGATGGGGGCTGGAGGCTGGGGTGTCAACCCTGGATGTTCGGAGGCCAGTGGTTAGTGTCGACCTTCGACAGCCATCGCAGGTAGGCGACGATGTCGTCGAGTTGCTGCGGGGTGAAATGGAAATTTGGCATCTGCCTGCGGCCGGGCACGCCGGTAGGCTGGGCGGCGATCCAGGCATTGATGAACGCGGGTCCGCGCCGGGTGTAGACGTCGTCAAGCTCGGGGGCGAAGTACGAACCCTCGCCGTTGATGGTGTGGCAGCCCTGGCAGTCGTTGCTGTCGACAAGGTACTTTCCCTTGATGACCTGCGGGGTCATCGCCGAGGCGTGGTCGCGCCGCGGGATGGCATGCCAGGTAGCCGCTGTGAGCAACAGGTAGATGACAAGGAAGAACGCGGCGCTTCCGAGGAAGATGTTGCGCGCCACTGCCTTAGTGAAGACTTGTTCCATGCAGGACTCCAGATTGCGGCAATGCAGGCAAGCCGCATCGGTTAAAAAGATTCATTAGAAATGAATGTTAACTGGGTAGGTGTGGATGCTGTCAAGAGGCAAATACGTGCTTTGACATTTGGCGTGAGGAAGTCCTTGGCCTTGACCAGAATCGGTAGTCGCGCGAGACACCACTGGACATCCTCAGCCCAGCCACCATGGGCGCATTTGCTAGGGTGATGAGGATGTGTGGCGGCTGACAATTACCTTGATCGCTAAGCGACAACTATCGAGAGCGGTTGACCCGCACCGCCGCATTGACTCATCAGATTTGTTACCTCTGATAGCCCGTTGCCTCATGTAGTTTGCTACCAGCCGGATGGTCCGGAGGGAGCGCGAGGTGACGAAGCAGAGGCAAATGAGCATGGCCACACGCAGGGAATTGACCGAAGCTATTGGCGCTAGGTATCGTGCCGAATCGAGAAGCGAGAAGCAGACCATCCTCGATGAGCTCGTCGCACTGACCGGCTGCAACCGTAAGCACGCCATCAGGATCCTCGGTCGTAGACCCGGGGAAGATCACGGCAAAGTTGCGCGCAACAGAATCTATCTATGACGAGGCCACTGGCCAAGCCATCATCATGCTGTGGGAGGCCGCGGACCGGGTCTGCGGGAAGAGACTGAAGGCGTTGATGCCGGTGCTGATCGCTGCCATGGAGCGGCATGGCCATCTCGACCTAGATCTGATCGTCAAGGAGAAGGGTCTGGCGATCAGTGCCACGACGATCGATCGCATGTTGGCGGGATTTCGTGGGCAGATTGACGGGCAGCGCAAGCGTCGCAAGGGCATTGGCGCAGCAATACGGCGCAGCATCCCGGTGCGCACGTTCGCCGACTGGCGCGACCCTCCACCAGGCTTCTTCGAGACGGATATGGTCGAGCACTACAACGGCCCGAAGACGAATGGCGACTACCTGCACACGCTCGTTCTCACCGACATTGCCACTGGCTGGACTGAAGGCGTTTCGATGCGCCACCGCAGCCAGGCATTAATGATCGATGGGCTGGACAAGATTGCCGAAGATCTTCCTTTTCCGATGCTGCGCGTGGACTCCGACAACGACAGCGCATTCATGACCCAGGACGTCTTCGACTATTGCAAGGCGCATCGGCTGGAGCAGACCCGCTCGCGGGCCTACAAGAAGAATGACCAGGCGTGGGTCGAACAGAAAAACGGTGCGATTGTGCGGCGCCTGGTGGGCTATGGGCGCCTGAGCGGGTCCGATGCGACGAAGGTGCTCGCACGTCTGCATGCCAGTGCCCGGCTGTACATCAACTTCTTCCAGCCGTCCTTCAAGTTGAAATCAAAAACGCGCGACGGTGCGCGCGTGAAGAAGGTGTATCACCCACCGGCGACGCCATGCGAACGACTGCTGGCGCATGACGCAGTCGATCTGGCCACCAAGAGCGAGCTGGTCACGCAGTTCCAGGCGCTCGACCCCGTTAAGTTGCTTCAGGACATCCGTGTTGCCCAGCAAGCACTGAGCGACATCGCGGCGTCTGGTCCCTCCACGCAGAAGGCAGAGTCTGCGCCCGTGGCAATCGCCGCGTTCCTGTCCAGCCTGTCCTGCGCCTGGAAGGACGGCGAGGTGCGGCCGACGCATCGCAAGCGGGACAATGCCGCGCGGTGGTGGCGAACTCGCGTGGCTCCGTTCGCCGAAGCTTGGCCCGTCATCGAAGGCTGGCTTGATGCCGATCCATCGACCAGCGCGAAGGAATTGATGGACCGCCTGGCTGCGATGGTTCCGGAGGTCTACGGAAGCAAGGCTCAACTTCGAACGCTCCAGAGACGGGTGCGCGACTGGCGTACCGAACGTGCCAAAGAAATGGTTCTCGGCCGCCTGCGCAAGGTCGACGCTGAAGCTGCTGAACACCGGAAGACGAACGAGCACGGCAGCGGAACCACCGAAGCATCAGCGACGAAAGGGATCGAATAACGACAACCGCACCACGGGTAACATCCCTTGGTGAGGCAACACGCAGCTCAAGATAGTTGACGCCGGGCAGGATGCGGCTGCTCGACACGTCAGGCGGATTGCCAAAGCGCTATCTGCATGAGTGGGTGATCAAGATCACCGTTGATCGCGAGCTTGTGCGCATGCAAGGGCGCAGCGCCGCGCTGCTGGCGGCTGCTGCCCAATGAAAAATGGGCACTGCGGCTGCGGTGCCCATTTTCGTCATTGACTGGTGCCGGGAGGGGGACTCGAACCCCCACGCTTTTAAGGGCGGCGGATTTTGAGTCCGCTGCGTCTACCGATTCCGCCATCCCGGCAAAGTTGACAATTATTCCATAATCGTGGGGCCAATGTCGCTAAATCGAAAGTTTGTTGATTGTTAGCTTGGGCGTTGCGCCTCACATCATCCTGTGTTGCGCAGGCCTGCAGCGATGCCATTGATACTCAGATGGATGCCGCGTTTGGTACGCTCGTCGGTCTGCCCGTCTCGGAAACGGCGCAGCAGCTCGACTTGAAGGTGGTTAAGGGGGTCGATGTACGGAAAGCGGGCGCGGATGGAACGCGCTAGCGTGGAATTCGTTTCAAGAAAAGCATTCCAGCCAGTAATGAGTCGCATGGCCTGAACGCTCCGTTTCCATTCCTGTTCGATTGCAGTGAACACCTGCTTGCGCGTGCGCGCATCCGGTACCAGCTGCGCATAATGCGACGCTACAGCTAGATCAGTCTTGGCGAGCACCATGTCCATGTTCGATAGCAAAGCTCGGAAGAAAGGCCATTGCTTGTGCATGCGCGCCAGCAGTTCGCCTCCGTTGGCTGGATGTTCGGCGATGAACGTTTCCACGGCAGAGCCGAATCCATACCACCCAGGCAAAGCAATCCGGCACTGGCCCCAGGAAAAGCTCCAGGGGATTGCGCGCAGGTCCGCGATGCTCTGACTTGCTTTGCGCGACGCAGGTCGGCTACCGATGTTGAGCCCCGCAATTTCACTGATGGGCGTGGCGGCATAGAAATAGTCCACGAACCTCACGTTGCCATATACCAATTCGCGGTACGTCGTTATCGCTTGTTGCGACAGCGCAGCAGCCGCCTGCAGAAATACTTGCGGAGCGCCGGTTCGTACGCCTTGGCGCTGCTGGGGGGACTCGCCACCTTTGGCGCGAGTGGATAGCAGCGTCGCCTCAAGTGTGGCCGCAACGAGGGTTTCCAGATTGTGGCGCCCGATTTCGGGGTTGGCGTATTTGCTGGAAATCACCTCGCCTTGCTCAGTCAGGCGAATGCTTCCTCCCACTGTGCCGGCCGGCTGGGCCAGAATGGCCTCATAACTTGGTCCACCGCCGCGCCCCACACTGCCCCCGCGACCATGGAAGAGGCGCAACCGGATGCCATGCTGAGCCCCAAGCTGGCCGAAAAGCTCAGCCAGCGCCACTGAGGCCTTGTGCAATTCCCAGTTGGATGTGAAGTACCCTCCGTCCTTGTTGCTGTCGGAATATCCGAGCATGATTTCCTGCAGGGCGTACGAATGCTGAACCAGTTCAGCCATGCCCGGTAGCGCAAAGAAGCCACGCATGATGTCGGGCGCATTGCGAAGATCGTCGATAGTCTCGAACAGCGGTACAACCAACAGTTCCGCGTTGGCTCCGGGTTTGCCTAGGCTTCCATGGAACAGACCACATTCTTTCTGCAGAACAAGGACTTCAAGCAGGTCACTCACGCTTTCGGTGTGAGAAATGATGGTTTGGCGGATCGCATCTTCACCGAGCAGCCTGCGCGCGTCGCGCGCCTGCTCGAACACGGTAAGCTCTGAGCGTGTCCAGTCCGAGTATCCAGCGTCGGGTACTCGCAGCGGGCGTGGGTCTTGGAGGGTGCGGACTAACAGCTCAATGCGCTCGGGTTCGTTGAGCGCAGAATAGTCGCTGCACAGATGCGCGGCTGCCAGAAGTTCCCGAACAACCTCCTCATGCTTGTCTGAGCTTTGGCGCAGATCGATGCTGGCGAGATGGAAGCCGAACACCTCGACAGCACGGATCAGCGGATCCAATCGGGGGCGCGCCAGAGCCTCGGCATGATGGCCAGCCAAAGAATCGCGCGCGATTCGCAAGTCGGTGGCGAATGCCTCGGCCGTTGGGTATGGGTCTGCTTGGCCCAATTCGTGGCGCAGGACCTCGGCTGCCCCTAGCTTTCGTAATGTGGCTGCAAGGCGCGCGTACACGCCAATGAGGGCCCGCCGATAAGGTTCATCCTTGCGATGCTCCGAGGCGTCTGGCGAGACTTCGGCCAGCGCCAGCAGGGCGGGGCTCGCCGAAGCCAGCATCAGGGAGACAGAGAGTTCCGCCCCCAGCGCATGAACTTGATTGATGTAGTACTCAAGGGCGGTTCGTGCTTGAAGTCGCAGCGCATAGGCCAAGGTGTCGGCGGTTACGAATGGGTTGCCGTCACGGTCGCCACCCATCCAGTGACCCATGCGAAAAAATGGCTGCAGCCGCCAGGGCATTCCGTCCGGACGCGGGAATAACTCGTCGAGATCTTGCTCGAGTTCAATGTACAGGCGCGGCACCTCGCTGAAGAACGTACAGTCGTAATACGAAAGGGCGTTCTTGATCTCGTCCGATACCCGTAGCTTCGTGTACCGAAGCAAGCGTGTCTGCCACAGTTGGGTGATGCGCGCGCGCAGCTCGGCGTCGAGGTCGCGCTGACGTCGGGGCGCGAGCGGTTGGTCGCGCTCGGCGAGAAGTCGGGCAATAACCCGTTCGGCGTCGAGAAGGCTCTTACGCTGCACTTCGGTGGGGTGCGCAGTCAGGACTGGCGAGATCAGGGCGTGCTCGAAGAAAGCGTCGAGCTGCGCCGCGTCAAAGCCGGCCAAGCGAAGCTTTTCCAGCGCGGCACGTGTGCTCCCGGCAGGAGGCTTGTCGCCAGATAGTTCGTGCGCGTGGCGCCGGCGCAGCGCATGGCGATCTTCGGCAATGTTGGCGAGAATCGAGAAATAGCTGAAAGCACGAATCACGCTCACAGCTTGGTCGCGCGATAGACCCTGCAGGAGTTTGTCGACGGCGCGGCGCTGGCGGGTGTCGCCCTCCCGATGGAACGCGACCGATAACTGTCGGACCTTTTCCACAGTGTCATACATGGCCTGACCCTCCTGTTCACGGATGACCTCGCCCAGGAGGCGGCCAAGATGGCGGATATCGTCGAAGAGGGCGGTGTCGGAATGCGAGTCGTTGGAGCGGGCGAGCATGGTATCGAGCATGGTGAGTCGAATAGACGCGCGGAACGCGAAGCGTCATCGGGGCGGCAAGAACCATGCTAGCAGCGGCTGCGGGTGTTGAGGAGGCGCGCGAACGCGATGGCAATGCGAGATTGCGCGAGTACCTATTCGTAGCCGCAGCCTTGTGGCGTCGCTGCTACGATTCCGTTTCATGTGTGCCGCGATCTCTCAATCCACGTCCCTTCCGTCCCGCCTTGTCATCGCCACGCGCGAAAGCCGCTTGGCTCTGTGGCAAGCGCAGCACGTGCAGGCTCTATTGGGCAAGCTGTACCCCGGCTGCCAAATTTGCCTTAACGGCATGACCACACGAGGCGATCAGATTCTTGACCAGAGCCTGTCCAAGGTTGGTGGTAAAGGTCTGTTTGTAAAGGAGCTGGAAGCGTCCATGCTGGCAGGCGAGGCCGACTTGGCGGTGCATTCGCTCAAAGATGTACCGATGGAGCTGCCCGACGATTTCATGTTGACCGTAGTCATGGAGCGCGAAGACGCTAGCGATGCTTGGGTATCTGCCCGCGCCTCGCACTTCACCGCATTGCCGCAGGGCGGAGTGGTTGGCACTTCAAGCTTGCGTCGGGAGATGCAGATTCGCGCGTTGCGGCCTGACCTGCGTGTATTGCCGCTGCGCGGTAACCTGGATACGCGCCTTCGCAAGCTTGACGAAGGACAGTACGACGGCATTGTGCTGGCCGCAGCAGGCTTGAAGCGCTTGGGGCTGGAAGCTCGTGTCCGAGCGTTAATTGATTCCTCCGAGCTACTTCCGGCGGTAGGGCAGGCGGCGCTTGGGATCGAAATTCCCAAAGAGCGAGCCGATTTGGTTGCAGCGCTGGCGCCGCTGAATCACAGGCCGACGTTTCTCTGCGCGACCGCCGAGCGAGCCGTCGCGCGCGAGTTGGAGGGTAATTGCAGTACACCGCTGGGCGCGTATGCGCAGTGGTCCGGTCCGGTCATGCACCTGCGGGCAGTTCTGGGTCTACCCGACGGCAGCCGCATGTTGCGTGCAGAGGCATCCGCTGGCGTGGATTCGCTGGAAGCGGCGGAAGCCTTGGGGCTGGAGGCCGTGCGGCAGTTGCGTGGGCAAGGCGCCCAAGCCGTGCTCGATCAATTGCAGGTGGCCTGAGAACGTGCCCAGGCGTGGCACATAGAAGTGCCGGCCATGCTGCCCCTTGTGATCACCCGCCCGTGCGCTGATTCCCCCCTCAATGAGCGCGAGCGCGAACTGCGCGATGCAGGAATTGAATTGCGCTGGTTTCCGCTCATCGCAATCATGCCTCCCCATGACCCGGAGCCGGCCAAGCAGGCGCTGGCCGCCTTGCGCACATTTGATTGCGCTATTCCCGTGAGTCCCTCCGCAGTTCATGCCACCTTGCGTATGCTCAAGGGGCCTTGGCCGGAATCTTGCGCCGTAGGGCTTATCGGGCCCGGGAGCCGTTCAGCTTTTGAGCAAGCATTGCGCTTGCGCCACCAGAAGCCGGAATCTGTGAGTTTGACTTCTGCCCCAGCGGACGCAGCTGAATCCGAGGGCTTATGGGACAAACTGCAAGCCCTGCGGCCGCAGGGCTGGGCCGGCGCCAAAGTGCTACTGCTTCGCGGCGGATTGGGGCGGGACTGGCTCGCCGACACCATGGTGGCCGCAGGAGCCCTGGTTCAGGTTGTTGATGTTTACCGCCGGGAGCAACCTCCGGCTAATGCGGCGACCCTCTCGGCGTTGCGAGCTTTGTTGACTGCGCCCTCAGCCTGGCTGCTTACTGCCTCCGAAGGCGTGTGTAACCTTCAAAGCCTTCTGGCCGCCGGCGGCTTGCGTGCCAAGGAGGTGCTTGCAACGCATAGAGCTCTTGTCATCCATGCACGGATCGCGGACGTGGCAGCTACCGTAGGGTTTGGACGCGTTGATGTATGTTCGCTGGAACCATCCGCCATCATTCGCGCATTGGCTATGAGTTGAGCTTGGTCCGGGGGCTAGGTGTGCCCTCTCGCGCTTGACCTCCAACAGGGTTCCAACACTTCGCTGCAAATTGAATCTCGGTCTTCCCTAGAATCAAGGGCATGTCAGAGCCGAACCCGCAATTTTCCCAGAGCGCAAATGCCTCTCCTGATCCGATGGGCGCTGGCGCGCAGACGTCTGCAACGCCGGCTTCGGATGACTTGGCTGCGGCCGACTCACAAAAAGACCCTGCCGGCATACCTTCCGGACAGAATGTTGGAGTGATCGTCGCCAAACCGCCAGGCTTGGGAAAAGTTTGGGCGGCACTCGTAGCTGTAGTCGTGCTGGTGGGCGTAGTCGCCTGGTGGCTGGATGGACGGCTGTACGCTACGCAGGCGGAGATTGCCACGCGACTGCAAGGGGCGAATACAGCATCGATCGAGGCGCGTACGCTCGCAAAGCAGTCGGCAGATATCGTGGGTACGTTAAATGCGCGTGTAGCCGTGCTTGAATCTCGTGAGCAGGATCTTGCGGCGCAGCGCATGGCGCTGCAGCAGCTCTATCAAGATTTTGCCAAAAGCCGCGACGACGCATTTCTCGGGCAAACGGCTGAACTCATCGCTTTAGGGCAGCAGCAGGCTGAATTGACGGGAAGTCTAAGCCCGCTGGTGAGCACGCTCGAATCTTCCGCGGTTCGGCTCAAGCGTGCCAACAATCCGCGTGCCCAACTGGTGCTGCACGCAGTGCAGGTGGATTTGAGCCGACTTAAAAGCAGCGTGGCCCCCGACATTCCCGCGGCTGCACAGCGTCTGGACGAGCTAGCCTCATTGA
>JAKBCY010000273.1 GCA_021807445.1 Pseudomonadota bacterium | reverse complement strand
CACTGCGGGAGAGCGTAGGCCGCGCTATTCGTCTGGTCATTCGCACGCTGGATAAAATATCAGTATGCAGACTGGCCTCCGCTCTCGCTGTAACCCCACCGCTGCCGAAGCGCAATCCCTGCGGCGCTGGAGTGTTCTGCAGCAGTTCGTTGAAGACGTCCAGGCGCTGCGCGCAGCCAAGCTCTACCCGGTCGAGCAAGCTCGTGACAGAGCACAGGAATGCGCCGTGTGCGGCCACATTCGCTTGAGGAACTGGCCCAAGCAGGCAGCATGGGTCCGCTGGCGCTGCCGGTATGGAGACAACGCTCACGCCAACGGATCCCGCGTGACTGCACAGTGCGGCATCCATTGGATCCAGTCGGGCGCGCACCGGGAGCGCGAGCGCCTGATGCACCTGAAGCCGCTACAACGAGGGCTGGAACAGCCCAAAGTCATGCCCATGGAGATCACGGTCAGTCGGGGTACTGAACACAGCGCTGCGCGCGGGTTACCGGCGTGGAACATCCCCGCAACAACGCCGTGCGCGCTTGGCGACGGGGGACATGATCACAATCTCTCGGCACCAAGTGACTAAGACCAACGAAATTCCGTCTGGATTGATCGTGCTCCACGGCAACCGCCTTGAAATGCTGCACGACCTCGTCTTGGGATGCTTGGCCAAATGGCCGTTGCAACCGTTAGAGCCGGAAGTCGTCCTTGTGCAAAGCAACGGTGCCGGTGAGTGGTTCAAGGCCTCGCAAGCATTGGCAACAGGGATCTGTGCAGCGAGCAGCATCGAATTGCCCGCGCGTTTTTTGTGGCGTCTATATCGCCAGATCCTGGGCCCTGACCGGCTTCCAATGCAGTCCGTGCTCGACAAGAGCCCTCTGATGTGGCGCGTGATGCGGTTGCTCCCGAGTCTTGTTGATCGGGGCGGCTTCGAGCCGATCAGAGAATTCCTGCGCGACGAAAGCCCGGAGCGGCAGCTGCAACTGGCAGAACACTTGGCTGACCTGTTTGATCAGTACCAGATCTATCGCGCCGACTGGCTCGACTGTTGGGAGCATGGCATCGACGTCACCGTGGATGCCCATGGCCGCAGGCAACCCTTGCCTGCGCAGGAGCTCTGGCAAGCTCGGCTTTGGCGCGCGTTGGTTGCTGAGCTCGATGCAGAACAGCGAGCTGCGGTACGACCGGTGGTACACCGCGAAGCGATTGCGCGACTGAAAACTGGCGCGGGATTCGCTGAGCCCCTGCCGCGCCGCGTCACCCTGTTCGGTGCTGCGACCCTTCCTGGCACGGCGCTCGATGTCCTGGCCGAGTTGTCCAGGCACGTGCAGGTCATCATCGCTGTTCCCAACCCCTGCCGCTACCATTGGGCGGACATCATCGACGGCCGCGAGCTTTTGCGCGCGGCGGCGCGCCGCCATGGCATGCGCGGCGGGCTCGACCTCGCTACTGTCGCGCTGCAGGACATGCATGCGCACGCTCATCCCCTGTTGGCCGCATGGGGCCGTCAGGGAAGGGACTTCATGCGCCAACTCGACGCCTTCGATGACGCCGAGAGTTCGCGCCGGCGTTTTGCATTACCGCGCACCGACCTGTTCGATCTGAATCCCGGGCACAGCCTTCTCCAGCAGGTGCAGGTTGCAATCCGGGACCTGTTGCCGCTCGACGAGCACCCCAGGGCGCAGGACAGCGCGCAGGCGGCAGTGCCCAAGGGCGACCGCTCGATCGTGTTCAACATCGCGCATAGTGCGCAACGTGAGGTCGAGATTCTGCACGACCAGTTGTTGACGATGCTGGGCGCGACCCCACCGCTGCGGCCGCGTGACATTGTGGTCATGGCGCCTGATATCGACGTCTTCGCGCCGTCGATTCGGGCGGTGTTTGGGCAATACCCGAGAAGTGATCCCCGCCACATCCCGTTTGATATTTCCGACCTGACGCAGCGCGGGAGTAATCCACTCGTGCTGGCGCTTGAATGGATCCTTGGCATCGCTGCCCATCGAATGACCAGTAGCGAGGTGCGCGACCTGTTCGACGTGCCCGCGATTGCCGCACGCTTCGGCCTGGATGAGGCTGACAAACCCCGGCTGGCGCAATGGATTCACGGCGCCGGCGTTCGGTGGGGTCTCGATGCGCGCCAGCGTGCAAGCCTGGGTCTCGGAGCTTGCGGCGAACAGAATACGTGGCTGGCTGGCATTCGCCGCATGTTGCTTGGTTATGCGACGGGCCCCGCCGAAGGCTTCAGCGATATCGAACCGTACGACGAGATTGGCGGGCTCGACGCCTCCCTTGTGGGCGTACTTGCGAGCCTTCTTGATGCGCTCGAGCGTTGGTGGTCGCTTGCCACTGTGCCTGCGGAGCCGTCAGTCTGGGCTCAGCGGGCCCGCGATCTGCTGCAAGATTGGATGGATCCCACCGACGAGCGCGAGCGTCTGACGCTATCAGCGATGCAAGATGCTCTTTCGGCGTGGCTCGAAGCCTGCGAGAGCGCAGGTTTCGCGAGCGAGATTCCGCTCGCGGTGTTCAGGGAAGCGTGGCTGGCCGGTCTTCAAGAGCCGGGCGAATCGGGCCGATTTCTTGCTGCTGGAGTGACCTTCTGCGGCCTTTTACCGCTGCGCTCGGTTCCCTTCGAAGTCGTGTGCCTGCTTGGCATGAATGACGGGGACTACCCGCGCGACGCCGGTCGCAATGACTTCGACCTTATGGCACTGCCAGGGTTGTACCGACCAGGTGACCGCTCACGGCGCGACGACGACCGCTATCTCATGCTGGAGGCTCTGCTTTCAGCACGGCGCACCCTGTCGATCAGCTGGAGCGGACGTAGCCCGCGCGATAACAGCGAACTTCCACCCTCCGTGCTGGTTGGGCAACTGCGCGACTACCTTGCGGCAGGTTGGGCTGGAGAGGCCGGAGCGCAAGCGGATCCATCCGGTGAATTGCTGTTGCAGCAGGTCACGACTGTGCATCCACTGCAGCCGTTCAGCCGTCGCTATTTCGAAGGGGGCGAGCTGAGAACGTGGGCGAAGGAATGGCGAGCAGCGTACCGGGATGATCAAGAAGGTGAGCAGATGACCATGCCTCTGTTCGATGACACGGGGGTTGCGGTGGGAGTCTCCCAACTTGCCAATTTCTTGCGCAATCCGGTGAAGGCTTTCTTTCGCGCGCGGCTTGACGTTTCCTTCGAGGTTGACGACGAAGCCGTCGAAGACGAGGAGATGTTCAAGCTGGACGGCCTGCAGCGTCA
>JAKBCY010000272.1 GCA_021807445.1 Pseudomonadota bacterium | reverse complement strand
GCAGATACTTGAAGCGACCGGTGGAACCGGCGTGGATGTGTTGCTCGAAATGTCTGGGCATCCTAAAGCAATGGCGCAGGGATTCGCACTGTTGCGCACCGGGGGGCGCGCGTCTCTGCTTGGGATCCCTTCACGCCCAGTCGAGCTGGACTTTGCCCGCGACATCATCTTCAAGGGGGCGACGGTGCAGGGAATCAACGGGCGCAAGATGTTCGAGACCTGGTTCCAGATGGAAGCGCTGCTTGCTGCGAATAAGCTTCACCTGGAGCCGGTAATCACGCATCGTCTGAAGCTCTCTGAGTTTGCTCAGGCCATGCAACTGCTGCAGTCCGGCGAAGCGATCAAGGTCATTCTCAAGCCGGAATAGTCCGGGCGCGATGCGAGATGAGAAGCTCGCACCGCGTCAATCCTCTGCGGTGCTGAATGCGCAGCAACCCCGTCACTCGCGGTTTGCGCGGGTCTACTTGACGGTCAGTGCCAGATTTGTCGAGTTGGTGATGGCCGTGACCCCGTTGTTGGACTGCGCCGTGACGCTCACCTGGTATGTGCCGGAGGGCGTGGGCAGGTTGTGGGGCGGGCCGTGGTGGTAGTAGTCATACTGCGGCGAGCATGCCGTCGCTCCCAGCACCGATACAAATCCGACCAGCGCGATCAGCGACAAACGGTGCAACCACCGCCGACGCCGCGTTCCGAAGGCGAGACCCGCGAGGCCAAGGACTCCGGGCAGCATCACAGCCCAGGCAACAGGCTGCGCGCCAGCGTGCCGTGGCTGGCTTTGCGGAGCCAGCTTCGCGGTTGCGGCGATTCCCGCCGACGTCGCCAGCACCATGCTGCTGGTGATGGACGCCGTCTCATTGGGCAGGATTTCGATGTTTTCCGGCGTGAATGTGCAGGCAGATTGATCGGGGAGACCTGAGCAGGAGAGCGTCACGAACATCGGCGCGGTCAGTGTGGACGCATTCACTGGAGTGACTGAGGCGGTAACCGCTCCCGACTGGCCGGCTGTCAAAGACAGGCTGGCCGGCGCGACCGAAATGGTGAAGTTGAATGTCGCACCGGTCGCCGCGCGAACCGGCGTCACCTGCGAACTGGAGTTCAGATGCTGGCTGTCTCCCGCATACGTCGCCGTCAGCGTGTGATCGCCCGGCGCGAGCGCGAGTGTTGCCGATGCCTGCCCAGCGGCATTCAGAACCAGGCCTGCCAGCGGCTTGCCTGCGTCCTTCACCACAACCGCGCCACTTGCAGCCTGGCCGTCCGCGCCTGTTACGTTCACCGCGATCACGGCCTGCGTGCCGGCTGCCGTGTCATGGGTTTCGGCAGTCAGGGTGGTGTCAGTGGCCAGTTTTTGCGGGCTCACAGCTGAAAAGCCAAGGGTGGGTAGCGCCATCGCCACACACAATCCTGCTACCCGTTCCAGCCGCAGACCGCGGCCCATCCAACGTCTCACGTGCACCTGCTCCAACTCTGAAGAATGCCGGTTCTCTTTAGACGACAACGTAGTCCAATTGTATCTGGCAGGACCGCAATGAAGCCAATTTCCACGCCTCTTGCTGAGTAGCATGGCGTCTCTGGTTCATGCGCGCGCCTCCGGATCTTCCAGCGTCTTGTTGTCCCTACCAGAAGATGTCGGCCTCCACAGACTGCCATCCATCGCCGGGCGGCATGGGAACCATCATTCGATAGGAGTTGTCTGTCGCGGGTTCGTCCGGCCCGGCGGAGACCGGTGCAATCTCCCCGCCCTTGGCATGGGGTCTGATCGCGTGATCCGGGGCGAGGATGCTGAGTTCAGCCTCAGTACCGGCAGGACCCTGAATTGTCAGGCGGAGCGATCGATGGCCATATTCTTCTCGCACGATGCGCGGAATCCGGGTGCGATCGCCTGGCTGCGGATGGAACGGTAGCGGCGCCACCTGCACGGCAGGCAGGGGAATCTGGATGCGGTCTGCCGTGGCTTGCCTTGCGCCGGCGACACTGCTGTGCAGGTGAATCGTCGTCGCACCCTTTGATTCCAGGGCGACCGTCAGTTCATCACCCGTTTTCTTGAATGTGACATCGACGACTTGATCGCCGATATGCACATTGCGAACCCGCGCGTGGTCCCACTCAGCGGGCAAATGGGGATCCACGGTGATCGTTTTGGTGAGAGCATCGACGTTCAATCCAAACAGTCCGCGCAGCGCCGGTATGACGACCATCGCTGAAGACCACAACTGGTGGCTCGTGCTGCGTCCCATCGGCACGTAGAAATCTCCCGAGAGCAGTTCTGTATCCGCGCCCAGGTCCTCAAGCCAGGTCATCCGCGCGTTTTCCGTCAACATGCGATAGCCGGCCAGCGGCTGGTTGGCGCGGTACTCCGCCAGCGCTGCCCAGCCGGTGAAGAGGGGCCACACCGAGCCCTGGTGATAACTCATGCCGTTGTAGATTGGTTCGTCGTTGGCCACATCGCGCAGGCCCCAATCGGTATTGAGCGTGGCCGCCGCAAACTGTTGCAGGCAGTCATCGGGGTGCTCCAGAATCGGCTGTCCGCCTGCGGGGTCCCACCATGCCACGGCCGGGTACACAGTGCGCGTGCGGTCGAGGCTCCCGTCGAGGTTGCGGCTGAATGCGTAGCATGATTTCTGCGCGTCGGAATACTCGGCATTGATGGTCTTCGCCACGGTCGCCGCGCGCTGTGCGGCGGCGTGCGACTTCTCGTTGTCGTGCAGCAACGTCTCGATGAAGGCCATGGCTGAAGAGGCCTGTTGATCGAGCAGGGCAAGATAAATCTCCTGGTGCGGCATCCCACCGGGCCAGCTTTCCACCCAGCCTGTGCCCTGGGAGTTGTCATAGATGCCGTCGTGGTCTGTGTCGTGCGCGGGATCCGTCTCGAAGCTCCACGCCTTCTCCAAAGCGTCGCGATGTTGCGTCAGGAAGTTCGTGTCTCCGCTCGCGCGCACATAGTCCGCCACGGCCATCAGGAAGAGCGGTGTGGCATCCGCCGCGGCATACATATAAGGAAACGCCAGCCAGTTCACGTCGGGCGCGGTTTGCGAATACTCGTGCATGATCTTGCCGTCGGCGCGCTGGCGGCGCACCAGGAACTCAAGCTCCTGGCGGGTGAGTGCAAAGTCTCCATAGCCGTTGACTGCGTACAACGAGTACAGCGCATCGCGGCCAAAGAACCAGCCAAAGCCCGGCCGTGCCGAATCGCCGGAGGCGTAATAGCCGGCGACCAGCGCTGTCTCGCCCGTGGGTTGC
>JAKBCY010000271.1 GCA_021807445.1 Pseudomonadota bacterium | reverse complement strand
GGAGTATTCCGATCTGGAAGAGGTCTGGAAGGCCGAGAAGGCCGCTGTGCAGGGCTCGGCGCAAATCAAGGAGCAGATCGATGCGATCCGCTTCCAGATCGAGGAGCTGACGCGCAAGGGCGACTTTAACAAGGTGGCCGAACTGCAATATGGCCGTCTGCCCGAACTCGAGGGCCAGCTCAAGGACGCGCAAGCCAAGGAATCCTCGGCTCAGGGCCGTGAGCGCGCAGGTGTGCCACGCCTTTTGCGCACGCAGGTCGGGGCCGAAGAGATCGCCGAGGTCGTCAGCCGCATGACAGGCATTCCGCTGTCCAAGCTTTTGCAAGGCGAGCGCGACAAACTGCTGCAGATGGAGGACAAGTTGCACCAGCGCGTGGTGGGTCAGGATCAGGCCATTCGCGCCGTGTCCGACGCCATTCGCCGCTCGCGCGCGGGCTTGTCCGACCCCAACCGCCCTTATGGTTCGTTTCTGTTTCTCGGACCCACTGGGGTGGGCAAGACCGAGCTGTGCAAGGCGCTTGCGGAATTTCTGTTCGATAGCCAGGATCACCTGATCCGCATCGACATGAGTGAGTTCATGGAGAAGCACTCGGTGGCGCGCCTGATCGGTGCACCCCCGGGCTATGTTGGCTATGAAGAAGGGGGCTATCTGACGGAGGCCGTGCGACGCAAGCCTTACAGCGTGATCCTGTTCGACGAGGTGGAAAAAGCCCATCCGGATGTGTTCAACGTCCTCCTTCAGGTGTTGGACGACGGACGCCTCACGGATGGACAGGGTCGTACCGTGGATTTCAAGAATACGGTGATCGTGATGACCTCAAACCTTGGTTCGCAGCACATCATGACCATGGCGGGTCAACCCCAGGAGAGCATTCGGGACGCCGTTTGGGTGGAGGTCAAGCAGCATTTCCGTCCAGAATTCCTCAACCGCATCGACGAAGTTGTGGTGTTCCACGCGCTGGACCAGGAACAGATCGAAGGCATTGCGCGCATTCAACTCAAGTCCCTCGAAACCCGTCTGGCACAAATGGATATCAAGCTTGAGGTGACGCCCGCAGCGATTGCGGAAATCGCCAAGGCCGGCTATGACCCTGTGTTTGGCGCACGTCCGCTTAAGCGTGCCATCCAGAGCCAGATCGAAAATCCGCTGTCGAAGCGAATTCTCGAAGGCCAATTCGGTCCGAAATCCGTGGTTCCGGTGGATTCCCGCGATGGGGAAATTGTCTTTAATCGAACCGTACATTGACAATGCTTGGTTGCGTGCAGCGAAAACGGGCAGATGCGGCGAACTTTCCGCATCTGCCCGTGTCATTTGTACTTGGGGTTGCGCCAGAGTTTCGCTGCGAGTGGAAGAGCCGGACCTGCGGGTCGTGCAACCGTTAGCATGCTGCGTTCCAACTCCGCCTCGAATCCATCCATTCCATGAGATCCATGATTTCCCGACGAGCCCTTCTCGCTGCCGGCAGCCTGTCGGTGGCTTTTGCCTTGGCCGGTTGCGGTAAAAAACAACATTGGGATCTAGACAACGTCAGCAGCGTGTTACCCAATCTGCAATTCCACCTCACCTCCGATACGGGCCAGAAGGTGACGGCGGAAAGCTATCGAGGCAAAGTGGCCATCCTGTACTTTGGCTACACGCATTGCCCTGACGTGTGCCCTCTGACCATGTCGCACCTTGCGCAAGCGGTGACGGAACTCGGCCCTGCGGGCAAGGACGTGCGAATCCTCTTCGTGTCGGTCGATCCCGCGCGCGATACGTTGCCCGTGCTTCGTGCCTACACGCAAGCGTTCAGTCCGCAGGCAGTGGGACTGACGGGCACCATGGACCAAATTCAGGACGTGGCCAAGCGCTACCACGTTGCGTTTAACTATGGCAAGAAGGATCAGTACGGCAACTATGTCGTCGACCACAGCGCCGCCATTTATATTTTCAGCAAGGATGGACGCGGCACGTTGATCGGATCTGATCAATCGTCGGTCAAATCCATCGTGCATGACGTGCGGCAACTGCTTGCCGATTAATCGGCCTCTCACCCTGCTCGCCGCCCGCTGTCACCCAGCGGCGCGGGGATGCGCCGCGTTGCGCTGGGACTGCACTTGGTGCCGGCTGAGGGGAAGGCGACCCCGCTCCGACAGGCGCATCCAATTGCGCAGCGCCACCATGGTGGCCACCACATTGAGTCCTGAGGCCGGTATCCACAGAATCAAGCCGCCAAGATGCTGGTCCGTCAGTGGGCTGATTCCCGACAGGGCGCGGCCACACAAACTGTAGATGGGGTACCAGTCGGTACTGTTCAGAGCCAGTACCGCGCCAAGAACCATCTGCGGAATCATGGCCAGGATGGGCAGGAAGATCCGCAATCCAGGGCGAAGATGTGCGGGGGGAGCTGGACGCGGATCGAGCACCAGCCACCAAAAGAGCAAACCGTCGAACACCATGCTCCAGTTCATGAACTGGTACACAGCGGTATTGAGCATGACGCCAACGTGAATGGCGGGTACGAGCCAGAACACGACAAGCCCCGAAAACATCGCCGCGGCAATCCACGCATTGAGCATGAAATTGGTCAGCCCGCGCATGGGCGCCCATCGCATCAAGGGCACGAGCCAGCGGCTGCGTACGCCGGCCCCGATGCCGGCACGCCACGTGGGGCCCGGCCAAGCAAGCATCACGAGCAAGGGCCCCAAGTCATGCAGCGCCATTTGTTGCAGCATGTGGATAAAGAACTGATGCTCCGCGTAATAGTCCCACTGGGTCTGGAGGCCGAGATAAATGAGCAACCAACCCAGCCAAAACCACATCTGCTTCCACCAAGCCGTGTGGCGCCGAAGACTGCCGCGCAAATACAGCAAGGCGCCGCCAAGCAAAAACACGGCCATCGGCAAGGACGGGTACCAGGGCTGAAACCAGAGCGGCAAATCGATCATGGGCGGCGCGTGGCGATCGGCGAAAGGTCGCCAGCATAAACCGTTCTGCCCGCGGTGCTTGTGTAGGGGTCCACATGACCGCCTGTTGCGTGCCCCGCCGCAGGCCCGCACAGGCATGCAGCGGTCGTTGCCACCCAAGGTGGTGGCAGCAAGCAGGTGGGCATCCTCGCAGGGGGCACTCCCTCAACGCGTCAACCGCGGCGTTCATGTCGCGCAGCTCAGCGCACGCACCGCGGGGGCGCGGCGGCTCCTCATGGCGACCACAACTGCCTGTTTGGTCGCATCGAAATGTGCCACTTCATTTGACCTAAAACATGATTCCATTTG
>JAKBCY010000270.1 GCA_021807445.1 Pseudomonadota bacterium | reverse complement strand
CTCCGGGTCCACATCCAGCGGGTAACGTTTGTCGAGTTTGACTTCCATGAGTGCCTTAATTGAGTGAACGCGCAATCAGAGGTTGACACCGCGAGCCTTGAGTTCCTTCCAGACGCGAAACGCGTTATGGGGCATGTCCATGTGGGTCACGCCCAGATGGGCAAATGCATCCACCACCGCCGAGGTGAAAGTGGGGATCGATCCCACGTGCGGCGACTCGGCCACGCCCTTGGCCCCAATGGGGTGGTGCGGCGAGGGCGTGACGGTGTGGTCCGTGTCCCAATGGGGCGTCTCGACGAACGTGGGCAGGAAGTAGTCCATGAGCGTATTGCCCAACAAATTGCCCTGCGCGTCGAAGGGCATCTGCTGCCCCATGGCCACGGCAAAGCCTTCGGTCAGCCCACCGTGAATCTGGCCTTCGATGATCATCGGGTTGATGCGCGTGCCGCAGTCGTCCAGGGCATAGAAACGGCGGATCTTGGTCTCGCCAGTGCCGCGATCAATGTCCAGGACGCAGAGGTAGATGCCGAACGGGAACGTGAAATTTGGCGGGTCGTAATAGTGCACCGCTTCCAAGCCGGGCTCCATGCCCTCGGGGGGCTGGTGATAGGCCTGCCAGGCTACATCGGCCATGGTCTTGAACTTGCTGTCATCCCCCTTGACCTTGAAACGATCGACTTCCCAGTCCAGGTCGTTTTCGTTGACTTCCAGCATGTGCGCGGCAATCTTCCTGGCCTTCGCATGGATCTTGCGCGCCGCCATGGCGATCGCCGCGCCGGCCACGGGCGTGGAACGCGAGCCGTAGGTGCCCAGACCATAGGGGGCGGTGCTGGTATCCCCCTCTTCGACCTGGATCACCTCGCTGGGGATGCCAAGCTCTGTGGCGATGATCTGCGCATAGGTGGTCTGGTGCCCCTGACCCTGCGTGATCGTGCCCATGCGCGCAATCGCGCTCCCGGTGGGGTGGATGCGGATTTCGCAGGAGTCGAACATGCCCACGCCCAGGATGTCGCACATCTTGCTCGGGCCTGCGCCCACCACCTCGGTGAAGGTGACCAGACCGATGCCCATGAGCGTGGGGCTGTTGGGGTCAGCGCGCTTGGCGGCCTGCTCGGCGCGCAGCGCCGGGTAGTCAACCGCGTCGAGCACCTTTTTGAGCGCCGTGTGATAGTCGCCGGAATCATATTCAAAACCGAAGGCACTGGTGTAGGGAAACTGATCCTTGCGAATGAAGTTCTTGGCGCGAATCGCGGCCTTGTCCATGCCCAGTTTCTGCGCCAGGACATCGACCATGCGCTCGACCAGATAGACCGCTTCGGTGACGCGGAAGCTGCAGCGGTAGGCCACGCCACCCGGCGCCTTGTTGGTGTACACGCCCTTGACGCTGGCATAGGCCGCCGGGATGTCGTAGCTGCCCGAGCAGATGTGAAACATGCCGGCTGGGAATTTCGAGGGATCGGCGCAAGCATCAAACGCGCCATGGTCGGCCACCACGTTCACGCGCAAACCGGTGATTTTGCCGTCGGCCGTTGCCGCGATTTCGCCATCCATGTGGTAGTCGCGGGCAAAGGCGGTGGAGGAAATGTTCTCGATGCGGTCCTCCACCCACTTCACCGGGCGGCCCAGAACGATCGAGGCGACGATGGCGCACACGTAACCGGGATAGACACCAACCTTGTTGCCGAAGCCCCCGCCGATGTCGGGACTGACGATGCGCACCTTGGACTCGGGAATGCCTGAGAGCATCGACACCACGGTGCGCACCACATGGGGCGCCTGAGAGGTCATGAATGTGGTCAGCTCGCCCCGGATCGGATCGAAGCTGGCCACGCAGCCACAGGTCTCCAGCGGGCACGGGTGCACGCGGGGGTAATACATGTGCTGCGAGACCTTCACCGCCGCGGCGTCGAAAGCCGCGTCGGCAGCAGCCTTGTCGCCAGCGTCCCACGTGAAAATGTGGTTCGGGTGCTCGCGCTTGCCGTGCGCGCCTTCGGTCTTCCCCGCCAGGTCTTCGCGCAGCACTGGCGCGTCGGGTGCCAGCGCGGCGTAGGGATCGAGCACCACCGGCAGCTCGTCGTATTCGATCTCGACGGCTTCCACGGCATCGGCGGCGATGTAGCGGTCGTCGGCGATCACGATGGCCACTTCCTGCATCTGGAAATGCACCTTTTCATCGGCAAGCACAGCGGCCACGTCGCCCGCCAGGGTGGGCATCCAGTGCAGCTTCAGGGGCTTGAGGTCATCGGCGGTCAGCACTGCGTGCACGCCGGGGATCGCCAACGCCGCATCCTTGTTGATTTTCTTGATGCGCGCGTGGGCCACGGGCGAGCGCACGATGTCCATGTGCAGCATGCCGGGCAGCTTGATGTCGTCAACGTAGTTGCCCTTGCCCTGGATGAACCGGGCGTCCTCCTTGCGCAGGCGTGAGGCGCCCATGCCGGCCAGCGCAAGTTCGCGGGCTTCGGCTGTTGGTACTGGTGCGTTCATGTGTGTGTCTCCGGCGGGTTGCTCTGGGGCGATCCGTGTGGTTCAGGCCGTGGCGGTCTGGCTTTCCTGCAGCTTCCTGGCGGCGTACTGCACGGCCTTGACGATGTTCTGGTAGCCGGTGCAGCGGCACAGATTGCCGCTCATGCCCGTGCGGATCTCGGCCTCCGTGGGGTTGGGGTTTTCCTGCAGGAAGCGGTAGGCGCGCATCAGCATGCCCGGGGTGCAAAAACCACATTGCAGCCCATGTTCCTTGTAGAACCCCTCCTGAACGGCATGCAGCACACCCTTGGTCGCCAGCCCCTCGACGGTCAGGACCTCGGAGCCGTCACACTGCACGGCCAGGTGGGTGCACGACTTGACCGATTGGCCATCGATATCCACCGTGCAGGCACCGCAGTGGCTGGTCTCGCAGCCGATGTGGGCGCCGGTGAGGTTGAGTTCCTCGCGCAGGAAGTGAATCAGCAGGGTACGGGGCTCCACCGCCTTTTCCACGCTGCGGCCATTGACGTTGACTGTGATCAGTTTTTTGCTCATGGGATTGCTCCGGCAGCGGGTTCAGGCACAACGGGACCAGGCTTTGGACAGGGCGCGCTTGACCATCTGGGCGGCCATCGCGGTCTTGTATTCCACGTCGCCGCGAAGGTCTTCGGCAGGCTCGCAGATGGCGGCGGCGGCATCCGCCGCCGCCTGCAGTGTGGTGGCGTCCAGCGGCTGGTTGCGCAGCGCCGCCTCCGCCGCCTCGGCACGCAGGGCCGTGGGTGCCACGTTGGTCAGCGCG
>JAKBCY010000269.1 GCA_021807445.1 Pseudomonadota bacterium | reverse complement strand
ACCCCGGGTGCAACCAATCTGCTGCGCGTGGCCTTCGCGGGCAGCCGCTGAAGCTCATTTGCCGCTCAGATGCTTTGGCCTTCCACTTGGCGCACCAGTGCCCTTAACGCCGAGCCAACGCCATCATAATGCGGATCGAGCGCCGCCGCCTTGCGGTACATGGCAAGCGCGCCCTTGTCATCACCATAGGCGCGCAGAAGGCTACCAAGCTCGGCATAGGCCTCGAACTGCCGCGGATTGAGAATGATGGTCCGCTCAAGGAAGAGGATGGCGGCGCGATCATCGCCCGTGAGTGCCGCAAGCCGGGCGCGCTGATGCCAGCCTTCGGCGTAATGGGGCGCGATCTGCGTCACGGCGCGCAGGAGCGTGCGTGCCAGATCGAGCTTGCCAATTACGAGCAGCCGGGAGGCACGGTTCATCAGCAGATCGACGCTGGCGCTGCCCGAATTGAGAAACAGCAGCTCGACGCGCTTTTCGAGCGGCGCGGCCTCCTCTTTCGAGGACGCCGTGGCCAGCGCCTTCAGCAGTGGCTGCAGCGGTGTTTGGGGCGCCGCGGCGATGGCCGGCTGCACCAGCCAGAGCGCCAACATGACAATACTAAGAGCCTTACGCATGGCCCCCATCTTGGCATGGCCAGACCCCAAGTAACAGGGGAGCTGCACCTCCGGCAGGACCATGGACGATGACCGATTGCTCTGGGTCGAGAGCGAACTTGGGCCCACGCGCAAAGTTTAGTGGGAATGGAGGGGAACTGCCGCCGTGGTCATTCCGCCCCGCACCCAAATGGGCCTCGGCGCCCCTCGCTTCGCGCCCCGGTCGCCACCACCATGGGCTGGAGATAGCTCCTGTCACGGCTGACACCTGAGCTCTTGCGGTTTGGTGGCTTGCACGTTGCGCAGCCAAGGACCGCAAATCAAGCTTGTCTGAATTTTCAATTTAACCGCCGACTGCGGCGACGACGGCAGCAACGAGCCTACCCATACCCCTAGAATCATTGACATTGCGACCGGCCTCATCGGTTAGCCCGAAGCGAACAACCACAAGATTCTCTGAGGGCACCACGACGACGAACTGACCCAGTATCCCGCGCGCCATGAAGGTGTCCGCCGGGACCTCAGGCAGCCCCCAGTGCAAGGGATTGGCGCCTTTGCCCACGCGCTCGGTCCACCAGCCCGCGCCATAGCCTGTGCCCACGCTGGGAGAGGTACTATAGCGGACCCATCCGGCCGGCAGGATGCGTCGCCCGCCCACGACGCCGTGGTCCAGGTAGAGCATGCCGAAGCGCGCCCAGCTGCGCGCAGGCGCAAGCATGTAGGTCGAGCCGACCGGCGTACCAGTGGCGTCGAAGTCGAGATGCACGTTGGTCATTCCCAGGGGCCCGAACAGCGCGCGTTGGGCAAAGCCGAGCACGTGGTTTGGTCCACCGCCGACCGCGTTACGCAGGATCTGTGAAAGGATCAGGTAAGACGCACTGGAATAGGCCCAATGTGTACCCGGAGAAAACTCGAGACGGGTTCGCTCCGCGTATTTCGCCATGTCCCGCTTTAAGAATAGCATCCGGGAGGGTCGGCCGAAGCCGCTGTCCGTTTCGGGGAAATCGAGCCCACTGCGCATGCGCAAAAGTTCATCAATGCTGATGCTATGGCGTTTATCACCGCCGACCGCCCAGAGTGCCACAGGCGCGGGCCCGTAGAGCGAAAGTTTTTTCTCGCGTACCAGGATGCCGATCAGCGCGCTAATGACCGATTTGGTGGCCGAGTAGCCGATTAGTGGCGTCCGCGGTCCGACACCTGGCGCGTAACGCTCGGCAATGATGCGCCCGTCATGCACAACCACGACCGCTTCGGTACGCCGATGAGGCGCGTCGAATGACGCGTCGAGTGCCGCCTTCAGTTTCGCGTTCTGCGGTACGACAACACCAGGTCCAGCAAAGCGAGGCAGCAGTGCAGGCCGATCTTGCGAAAGCTGTAACTTCTGCTCGGCAGGCGGCCCTCCGTGCAGTACCAGACAGCCGAATCTTTTCCGATAGACTGCTCTGGCGGTGAACGCCCCAAGCAGCGAACTCGTCACCCTGGCTGGCGCGCGATTAACCCGATAGTGAATGGCCCAAGCAATCCAGTCATAACCCTTGCGAGGTGCCAAATTTGTGCGAAACACCACCTGCGGAGACTGATCGGCGATGAACACGCCATCGCACAATTCGTGGCTGGTCAACCCAACCGCTACTGCCAGCGCAGGCTGTAGCAGCCAGACGCCCCAGCCCAAAAACGCAGCCATGAGAGCCACAATTGTCACGCGCAGGCGCATGTCTTAACTCGACTACTCCAAACACCGGGAAAGGATATAGGCTATGTCAAATATCGAATACTCGGATTTTCGGAAGCGCGCACAATGACGGTCAGGCGACACAAACGCGTTGTTTTTGAAAGGAAATCTCCCAAGCAAGACCGCGCACGCGTCACCCGGGAGGTCATTTTCGAAGCAGCAGCTCGGATCATCGAAGAGCAGGGTGTTCGCGCTCTCAGTACCAATTCGATTGCTGCCCGCGCCGGCATCAGCATTGGCACCCTCTACGGTCACTTCGCAAACAAGGAGGCGATCCTCGTCTCCATGGCGCGGCAGCAATTAGAGTTCGACGGAGCAGCTGTCCTTAAGGCTGTTGGCAACGAAGCAATACCTGGAATTTCGCGCGCACGCCTCGCAGTGCGCGCATTGATCCGTTTGCATTTAACCCGGCCGGATGTGCGACGCGTCGTTATGGCCGCTCATGCCGCCCATGGCCTCGGGCCCGAACGCGCCGCTCTCGTCAGTCGGGTGGCCGCGAAGATTACCGCAACCAGGAACTTGGCTGAATGTTCGCGCACGCAAGAGACGGCACTGTTCGTGGCAACGCGGGCGGTTACCAGCATCATACGTGCCGCCTTCGAAGAGGCCTCGCCGCTTCTTGGTACGCAGGAGTTTGAGGACGAACTCACCGACATGGTCGAACGCAGTTTCGTCCCGGCCGCATTGGGAGCGCAGGCATCGGGGCCGAAGCTGCTAGCGATGCCACAGTACCGGTCATGAAGGAGGCAGGCGTCGAGACAACGATGGCCGGCCAGGCGCGGACGCTGCGACGCGGCCGTTACCATATCTAAACGTGGCGCGCTGCAAAGCCCTTCAGCTGATCTTTGAGAGGCAGATCGCGGATGCGTCTTTCGGTAGCCGCAAAGATCGCATTCAGCAGCGCTGGCGCCACCGGCGGCAGGCCTGGCTCACCGATGCCGCCC
>JAKBCY010000048.1 GCA_021807445.1 Pseudomonadota bacterium | reverse complement strand
CACGGCTTTGTCACGGTTGGCGGCGAGAAAATGAGCAAAAGCCGTGGCACCGGCATCTCTCCGCTGCGCTACCTGGATTTGAATCTCAATCCCGAGTGGTTGCGTTACTACCTGGCCGCCAAGCTCAGTAGCCGGGTCGAAGACGTCGATTTCACCCCGGACGACTTCGTCGCCCGCGTCAATAGCGACCTAATCGGGAAGTACGTCAATATCGCCAGCCGCGCCGCGAAATTCATCACGCAGTATTTCGACGGCCGGCTTGGGTATTTCGGCGCCACACGGGAAATGGAAGACAGCGCGCGCGCGCTGGCCAACGACATCGCTGGGGCGCTTGACGCCCGGGACTACGCCCGCGCGCTGCGCGAGCTCATGGCTCATGCCGATCGCATTAACACGGCATTTGATGCGGCTCAGCCTTGGCTGCTCGCAAAGGATGAGCGCCGCCGGGGAGAACTGCAGGATGCCTCATCGCGCGCTCTGGCGGGATTTTGGTCAATCTCGGTCATGCTTGCGCCCATCCTTCCGGTCACTGCGAGCCGCGTGGCGCGTGAGCTGTTTGGCCTGGACCGTGATTTTCTCTGGGACGACGCGGCCACCCTGCCTCATCACGTGCGCCCCTACCAGCATCTCATGCAGCGCATCGATCCCAAGCAACTCGCTCGGTTGTTCGAACCAGCCATGGCGCCCGTGCCCGTGGCGCCTGCATCGGCTGCAACCGCGAAAGCCACGGCGACTTCCGTGCCCCTGCCGACGGAACAAACGGAACGTGCAACGTCATCCAGCACGGTGACCATCGACGATTTCGCACGAATCGATCTGCGCATTGTGCGCATTGTCCATGCCGAGGCCGTGGAAGGCTCGACCAAGCTCTTGCGCCTAGCCCTTGACGCGGGCGAAACCGACGCCCGCGGCCAGCCACGACTGCGCAACGTGTTCTCCGGCATCGCCGCCGCGTACAAACCCGAAGACCTGATCGGACGCCTTACCGTCATGGTGGCCAACCTCGCCCCCCGCAAGATGAAATTCGGTGTCAGCGAGGGCATGGTTCTGGCTGCAAGCCACGACGACGAGAAGGCGCAGCCGGGCATCTACCTTCTTGACCCCTACCCTGGCGCCCAGCCCGGCATGCGCGTGCGCTGACCGATACCGCAAGGAACACGTCATGTCGACTCCTCAACCCGGCGACGCACTGCGCACGCTACCCGACTCCAATTGGGAACGGGGCCCGAGCAGCCACGCGGAGCATTTGGTGGAAGCCGGCCATGTGTTGCAGTTTCCAAACCTGCCCTTCGCGCTGGAAAAGGATGAGCAACGCTTTCTCGACCCGTCATGGAGCGACGGCCGCTCAAAGAACATCAGCCTGCGCGGCGCCACGGAGTTGCGGGGCGCACAAGGCGGGAAAGATGATCTTGCCGCGCTGCAGGCCATAATCCGGCGCTTTGCGGCGAACGCGCAAGCGCTCGTGGACCGGATGTTTCCGCAGTACCGGGGCAAGCTGCGCGCCGGCAATGCGTCGCTTCGGCCCTTTGCCGTGGAAGGGCGCGAAAGCTCTTGGCGCAAGGACGACACCCGATTGCATGTGGACGCTTTCCCCTCCAACCCAACGCAGGGCGTGCGCTTATTGCGCGTCTTCACCAATCTCAATCCTGTTGGACGGCCCCGGATCTGGCGCGTAGGCGAGCCCTTTGCCGATTTCGCCAACCGTTTTTCCCCGCGCCTGCACCGTCCCCTGCCGGCTTCGAGCTTCCTGCTGCATGCGTTACACATCACCAAATCGCGCCGCACCCCCTACGACCACGCCATGCTTCAGTTGCATGATTTGGCCAAGGCTGACCTCGAATTCCAGAGCGCGTCCCCGCAGCAGGAAGTTGCCTTTGCGCCGGGGACCACCTGGGTCGTGTTCTCTGACCAGGTGCTGCACGCCGTCATGGCCGGGCAGCACATGATGGAGCAAACTTTCTACTTGCGCCCCACCGATCAGCTCGCTCCGGAGACCTCGCCGCTACGCGTCTTGGAGAGCCTTCTGCACAAGACTTTGGTCTAGCGCTGCAACGTGGACAGCGGGATGCCGGCCTTGGTGCCACCCCTGCAGGCCGCAGTGCTCTTTCGCCCTCATCCCGGCACAACGCATGACCACCCTACAACTTCCTTTGCACTGGGGCTCCCCAGAGCTGCCAGCCACACCCAAAAGCGTGCTTGTGGTGCAGATCTCTGCGATGGGCGATCAGATTCAAACGCTGCCCGCTGTGTCCGACATCGCGGCACGCTGGCCGGGCATCACCATCGACTGGGCGGTGGACGGTCGCTTTGCGGACATTCCCCGGCTGCACCCTGCTGTGCGCCATGTCATTGCGCTACCGCTCAAGGCTCTGCAACAACGGCGCAGCGCAACAGAGTTTCGCGCGCTGTGCAGCCAGGTCCGCGCGCTCCGCGCGCAACGCTACGACCTGATCTGGGACCCGCACAGCGTTTTCAAGAGCGCCATGATTAGCCGACTGGCCCGGGGCAAATTGCGCGTCGGCTACCGTGCGCAGGACTGCGGGGGCGAGCCGCTTGCCGCGCGTGCGTACAACCTGCATTTCGCGCGACCACCAGGTATCCACGGCACCACGGGCAGGCGGGTGTTCGCCCAAGCAGTGCTCGACACCGACCCCACGCGGCCAGTCGCATACGCCATTCGGAATGCTTGGCCCGCCCCCGACCAGGATGCAGCTCCTTACGCGCTGCTCGCCCATGGCGCATCAAAATCGGAAAAGCTCTGGCCGCAGTCCAGTTGGCGTGCGCTAGGATCACAACTCGTTGAACTCGGCCTGAAGCTCGTGTTACCGTGGGGCAGCGAAGCCGAACGCATACGTGCCGAGGAACTCGTGGCCGCGTGGCCCGCTGGCGTTGCCAGGCTCGCCGACCGCGGTGGCCTGACCGAGATGGCAAGGCTGATTGCGGGCGCTGCGCTCGTGGTTGGCCTTGACACGGGTTTCAGCCATTTTGCGGCTGCTTTGCAGCGGCCGCTGGTGGTGTTGTTCACCGACACCGGACCTGAGCTGTTCACGCCGGAGATTGGAGCCATCAGCCGCACGCTTGGCGGCCACGGCAACATTCCCGATGTGCATGCTGCTGTCCATGCCGCGCAACAGGTGCTTGCAGCGTGGGCAGCATTGCAGGCGCCCATGAGCACGTCCACCGAGCTCCAGCATCTGAACGCCTAAGATTTTGTTTTCCACAGGAATACCGACCATGCCACTCGCCGTCAAACCCTATGTCTCCGAAGCCACACGTTTCCTGCAAAGCCTCAGGACTCAGGACCCTGAGCTGGAAGCGAAACAAAAACAAGGCCGCGCCCTCCTCTGGGACAGGCCGCAGGATTTGGAACTGCGCCAAGCCTTCGATGCTGCCAAGGTCCCGCAAAAACCTTACGTCTATGGAACAGATTGATCCCCGCGCTCCTTCTGGTTGTGCGCTGTTGTGTCGACGGGCACGCGCCCTGAGTTGATGAGTGATCCCGGCTCCTTCGCCGTCGATACCGTGCCTGTCACGGTCGATGGCTTGGCCGTGGCCCGGTTGTATGGCCAGCCATTGTTTGAACTCCCTCAGGACCTGTACATCCCCCCGGATGCCCTGGAGGTGTTTCTCGAAGCGTTCGAAGGGCCGCTCGACTTGCTGCTTTATCTGATTCGCCGCCAGCACTTCAACATTCTCGACATTCCCATGGCGCAGGTCACGCGCCAGTACCTCGAATATGTCGAGCAGATTCGTCACACCAATCTGGAACTCGCCGCCGAATACCTGCTCATGGCTGCCATGCTTATCGAGATCAAATCGCGCATGCTGCTGCCGCGCCCGCCCGCCGCGGAGGGCCAAGAGCCTGAGGACCCTCGCGCCGAACTGGTTCGCCGCCTTCTGGAGTATGAGCGCATGAAACTTGCCGCTCAGGAAATCGAAGCCCTGCCACAGGCTGGTCGCGACTTCTGGCGTGTGCACGTCACTGTGGAGAAGTCTGCCCGTTCCTTGTTGCCCGAAGTTAGTCTCGACGAATTGCGCGCTGCCTGGTCAGACGTGTTGCAACGCGCACGGCTCACCGCGCATCACACTATCGAGCGCGAGCAAATCTCCGTACGCGAGGTCATGAGTCACGTCCTGCGCCGCCTTCAGGACCGCCGATTTGCCGAGTTTCAGGAACTTTTTGAACCCCCAAAAGGGACCAGTTACGCCGTGGTCACCTTCATCGCGCTGCTTGAGCTCACCCGTGAAGGGCTCGTTCAAATCACGCAGGCCGAGGCGTATGCACCGCTGTACGTGCGCTTGGCCTACACCCCGAGTTGAGCGCGACGGCCGCGTCAACGCCAGTCGAAGGCCTGTTGTCCGCTGCTGCCGAAATTGCTGCATTGCGGGCATAATGCTGCGGGCCTTCGAAAATCCGGTTCCACCGATCCATGTCAATCGACCCCCACCAATCCGTTCCGCCCTATGGCACGCCTGTTGCAGCGGCGATGCGTAAACCGATCACGCTGCATCGCCTGCAGGCGATGCGCGAGACTGGTGAGAAAATCGCCATGCTCACCGCCTACGACGCGACAAGCGCACGCCTACTGGACGACGCCGGGGCCGATTGTGTGCTGGTCGGTGATTCGCTTGGCATGGTGGTGCAGGGGCACACTTCGACCTTGCCTGTGACGCTGGAACAGATGGCCTACCACACCACCTGTGTGGCGCGCGGGAACCGCAGCTCCTGGCTTATCGCCGACCTTCCCTTCGGGAGTTACCAGGGAACCGTCGAACAAGCCGTGCAAAGCGCTGTAACGCTCATGCAGGCCGGAGCGCTGATGGTCAAACTCGAAGGTGGCGGTTGGACACCGGGCCTGGTGGCCGCGCTCGTGGAACGCGGCATTCCCGTTTGCGCACATCTCGGTCTTACGCCACAGAGCGTGCACGCACTCGGTGGTTATCGCATCCAAGGACGTGATGCACAAGCCGCCGAAAGGTTGCGTGCCCACGCCCGCGAACTCGGCCAGGCTGGCGCGGCGATGCTCGTTCTGGAACTCGTGCCCTCGGATCTCGCAGCGCAGATCACGGCAGACTATCCGGGTATGACCATCGGCATCGGCGCCGGGCGCAGAACCCATGGTCAAGTCCTGGTGCTCCAGGACATGCTGGATTTTTCTTCTGGCCCCAAGCCGCGCTTCGTGCGCAATTTCATGGCCGGATCTCCATCGATTTTGGACGCTGTGCGCAGCTACGTGCGCGACGTCAAGTCAGGCGCCTTTCCCGATGAATCGCTGCATGGCTATAGCCCCTAACGGGCCCTGCCTGGTGGCCCTATCCTCGAAGCATTGCCCGCCACGGTCCAGTTGGAGTGCTGTAGCGACTCTGGCTGGCCCTGGAGGAGGAATCCGTTTTGGTTTGTCCGATTCCAACCCGCTCTGCGGCCGAGTCGGTTTTGCGAGCTCTTTCAATGCGAACCTTCGACACTCTCGCTGACTTACGTGCCGCGCTGCACGATTTCCCCGCGCGAACACTCGTGCCGACAATGGGCAATTTGCATGCGGGACACTTGGGTCTGGTGGCGCGTGGGCGCGAGCTTGGTGCACCCGTGGTCGCGAGCATCTTCGTCAACCGGCTGCAATTTGGCCCCAACGAGGACTTCGATCGTTACCCCCGAACCCTGGAGCGCGATGCCGCGCTGCTGGCGCAGGCGGGCTGTACCTTCCTTTTCGCCCCCAAGGAAACGGAAATGTACCCCGAGCCGCAAACCTTCTGCGTGCGGCCCGATCCCGCCTTGGCCGGCATTCTGGACGGGGCGGCGCGTCCCGGACATTTTGAGGGCGTCGCCACCGTGGTGATGAAGTTGTTTGCCATGGTGCAACCCACTGCTGCGGTGTTTGGTAAAAAAGACTACCAACAGCTCATGCTCATCCGCCGTATGGTCACGCAGTTTGCGCTGCCGATCGCCATCTCTGGCCTGGACACGGTACGCGATACGGACGGGTTGGCCCTATCGTCCCGCAATGCCTACCTGACGCCTGCCCAGCGCGCCCAGGCACCACAACTGCAGGCAGCCTTGCAATCGTTGGCCAAGTCTGCAAGCGGCGCGTATTCGTCACAAGACGTGCTGGCCCTTGAAAGCCAAGCCATGCGAGACATGACAGCGCGGGGATGGGCGCCCGATTATTTGACGGTGCGCCGACGCCACGATTTGCTTGCGCCTGGCGCGGATGATCTGCGGGAGCGAACGCCACTGGTTGCTCTGGGCGCCGCCCGCCTTGGGGCAACGAGGCTCATCGACAACCTGGAGTGCTAGCGCGGTTATCCGTCGTCGCGGGCACGGGCTACGTTTTGTAGTTCGGATCTACGCGCTCCAGCTTTCGGAGCATCGCGGGCCAGACAAAGTTTCCGCCCATGCCATCGGTCTGGATTTTCATGGCTTGGCCAACGCCGGCGATGATCTGCGGCGTCACTTGCGTAAGCCCCTCTGGCCCGTTTTGTCCGGCAAGCGCCGTAACCTGAATTTGGCAGGCACTTTCCAGGACGTACATGGCAAGAAAGGCATCGGCGATGCCGCGGCCCACGGTGAGCAAGCCATGGTTGCGCAGGACCAGAAAATTCGCCTTGCCCAAGTCGGCCTGCAAGCGGGGTTTCTCGTCGGCCCGAAACGCGACGCCCTCATAGTCGTGGTATGCCAGTGAGGCGAGCACGAACGTGCTCTGCTGGCTAATGGGCAAGACGCCTTGCTTCTGGCTGCTCACGGCCACTCCCGCGCGCGTATGCGTGTGCAGCACACACCCGACCTCCGGGCGCGCCTCATGGACGGCGCTGTGAATCACAAAACCGGCTGGGTTGACCGCGAAGGGGCTATCGCGCAGCTTGCGGCACTCCATGTCGACCTTGACAAGGCTGGAAGCCGTGATTTCCTCAAACAGCATCCCGTAGGGATTGATCAGGAACTGGTGCACGCCGCCGGCCACGGAGGCTGGAAGCTTGGCACTGATATGGGTGAACACCAGGTCGCTCCAGCCGTAAAGAGCCACCAGGCGGTAGCAGGCGGCGAGATCGCAGCGTAGCGCCCACTCCTGCGGGCTGACGGCGTGTTCTAGCGAGGGGATCTCCACGGTTTGTCTCCATTTTGTAGGGGCTGAGCACGCATTTTCCCTCCAGCCGACCGACTCGTCGCACCGTGTACCGAGGCGCCAGGCACCCTCGCGATCACGCTCCCGAGCGGGCTGGCGTTCAAAGCGCTGCACAATTTCAATGGACAATCTGGTTTGCGACACATTTCGAATTTCCTTCGGCACCACACTCCGAGTACTCACCATGCACCACTGCGACGTTCTCATCATCGGCGGCGGCTTGGCCGGCCTGGCCACGGCCTTGCATCTGGCCGAGCGATTTCAGGTCACCATGCTTGCCAAACGTGAATTGGAGGTTTCGTCGAGCCAATGGGCTCAAGGCGGGATCGCTGCGGTGCTGGCGAGCAAGGACAGCTTCGACTCCCATGTGCACGACACCCTTGTCGCCGGCGCCATGCTCAACGATCTTCCCGCCACTCGCTTTGTCATTGAGCACGGTCCCGAGGCCATCAACTGGCTGCGCGAACAGGGGGTTCCATTCGACACGGAAGGGGGTGACTTGCACCTCACGCGCGAAGGTGGCCACAGTCAGCGCCGCATCGCCCACGTCGCCGACGCCACTGGCGCAGCCATCCAACGCACACTTCTGGACCGCGCGCGCAAGCACCCGCGGATCACCCTGCTGGAGAACCACGTGGCGGTCGACTTGATCACCGACCGCCATATGAATTTCGCGAGCGACCGACGTTGCTGGGGCGCATACGCGCTCAACACGGCCAGCTCCCGCGTGGAAACGTACGCCGCGACGCACACGGTGCTCGCCACCGGTGGGGCGGGCAAGGTGTACCGCTATACGACCAACCCCGATACCGCCAGCGGCGACGGCCTAGCCATGGCCTGGCGCGCTGGCTGCCGTGTGGCAAACATGGAGTTCATCCAGTTTCACCCCACTTGCCTCTACCACCCAAAGGCCAAGAGCTTCCTGATCTCTGAGGCTGTCCGAGGCGAGGGTGGCCTGCTCAAGCTTCCCGACGGCACGCGCTTCATGCCAGCGCACGACGAGCGTGCCGAACTCGCCCCGCGCGACGTAGTCGCCCGCGCCATCGATTTTGAGATGAAGAAGCACGGCCTGGACTGTGTATACCTGGACATCACCTTCAAAGGAGAGGCGTTCATTCGCCATCATTTCCCCACCATCTACCAGCGCTGCATGGATTTGGGCATCGACATGGCGCGGGAGCCCATTCCTGTGGTGCCTGCGGTGCATTTCACCTGCGGCGGTGTTCTCACTGACCTGTCGGGGCGCACCGACCTTTCAGGCCTCTATGCCGTTGGTGAAGTCGCCTATACGGGCCTACATGGCGCCAACCGCCTCGCCAGCAATTCACTTCTTGAATGCGCCGTCTTCGGCACTGCCGCAGCGCAGGCGATCGGAGCTGCGGCGCAACCGCCAGTGCTGGCACCACGTCCCTGGGACGAGAGCCGCGTCAGTGACGCTGATGAGCTGGTTGTCATAAGCCATAACTGGGATGAGCTACGCCGGCTCATGTGGAATTACGTGGGCATTGTGCGCACGGACAAGCGTCTGGAGCGTGCGGCGCACCGCATTGCGCTGCTGCAATCGGAGGTGCAGGAGTTCTATGCGAATTTCCGCGTCAACCGCGACCTACTGGAGCTTCGAAACTTGCTGCAGGTAGCAGAACTGATCGTGCGTTCAGCCCAGCTGCGTCACGAAAGCCGCGGGTTGCACTACAGCCTGGATTGGCCGCAGACGGCTGCTCCTGCCGCACCAACCATCCTTGTGCCCTGAGGCGCAAGCCGCCATCCCATGCCCACCATGCCCGATCCCAGCCTCACCGAGGTCGTCACGCTCTTGCACCGAGCGGCAAGCGAGGAGATCACCCCGCGCTTTCAGCGCGTTCCCAGCGAGCTTAAAGCCGACGGCACTTGGGTCACCGCAGCAGACCGTGCCATGCAGGCCCGCGTACAGCGCGAACTCGCCGATCGCTGGCCGCACATTGCTTTTCTTGGCGAAGAGATGCCCGCAACCGAACACCAGAGCCTGATGCGCCACACGCAAACTGGGCTGTGGGTTCTCGACCCGCTGGACGGCACCAGCAATTTTGCTGCCGGGGTACCGATCTTTGGTCCATCCCTAGCACTTGTTCGCAACGCGCGCATTGAACTCGGCATCGTCATCGACGTCCCACGCAATGAAATATTCAGCGCTGCACGCGGCCACGGGGCTTGGCTCAACAACGTGCCACTTTCTATGGCCAAAACGACTCTGCCCATGGCCAAAACGATTGCCTGCGTGGATTTCAAGCGCCTCCCGGTACCGCTGGCAACGCGCTTGGCCACGATGCCTCCATACGCCTCGCAGCGCTCCATCGGATCCGTGGCGTTGGACTGGTGCTGGGTTGCCGCGGGTCGCTTTCATCTCTACCTGCATGGAAGCCAGGGCCTGTGGGACTACTGTGCCGGCCACCTCATTCTCAGCGAAGCTGGCGGGTACAGCACCACTCTTGATGGGCAAGCGGTGTTCGACGGCACCTTGAGCAACCGCTCGGCGGTATGTGCCGGGGACGCGAAACACTTTGAACAATGGCTTGCATGGGTGAATGAGCACCGCTGACGCGGCGTATCGCGCCAATCCGTACACGCGCGTGAACGCAATACCGCTACTGGAACGCCACTTCGTCGAAACTACGTAGCTTGCGGCTATGCAGTTCATCCATCCGTTGTTGGCGCAGATTCTCCAAGGCGCGAATGCCGATGCGAAGATGCTGGTCGACGCGTTCACGGTAAAAACGATCGGCCATGCCGGGGAGTTTGATGTCGCCATGCAGCGGCCTGTCGCTCACGCACAGCAGCGTGCCGTACGGCACTCGCAAACGCAAGCCGTTGGCAGCGATGGTCGCACTTTCCATGTCCAGCGCGATGGCACGGCTTTGGGAAAACCGGCGCTCGGGAGTGCTCAGGACGCCGTGAAACGGCTGCAGTTCCCAGTTCCGGTTGTCGGTGCTGGCTACGGTTCCCGTGCGCATCACGCGCTTGAGATCGTACCCTCGCAATTGAGTGATGGTGGCCACGGCCTCCTGAATGGCCACCTGGACCTCTGCCAGGGGGGGGATCGGCACCCACAGTGGCAGTTCCTCGTCCAGCACGTGGTCCTCCCGGACATAGCCGTGTGCAAGCACGTAGTCCCCCAATTGCTGGCTATTGCGCAACCCGGCACAGTGACCAAGCATGAGCCATGCGTGGGGACGAAGCACTCCAACGTGGTCGGTAATGGTCTTCGCGTTAGCCGGGCCCACGCCAATGTTCACGAGGCTGATGCCGCTGCGGTCGCGCCGCAACAGGTGATAGGCCGGCATCTGTGGCATGCGTGGCGGGGTTTCGCCTAGCGCGTCGTCGGCCTCGGCCGGCTGGCCGACCCGGCGTGTGACAACGTTGCCGGGCTCCACGAAAGCGATGTAGTCGTCCTGCGCCTCAGCTGGACGGGCCATGAGTTCGCGCGCGACACGTACGAATTCGTCCACGTAGAACGCGTAGTTGGTAAAGAGCACGAAGTTCTGCACATGCTGGGGGTCAGAACCCGTGTAGTGACGCAGGCGGTGCAAGGAGTAGTCGACGCGCGGCGCTGTAAATAGAGCCAGCGGCCGGGCTTGCCCCGGCATCGGAACAAACGTGCCGTTGGCGATTCCATCGTCCATTGCCGAGAGATCCGGCAAGTCAAACAGAGTGCGCAGGCGCGCGCGCTGCGCGAGGCTGACCTTCTCCTCAAACGGTTCGTGATCCAGGAAGGTGAACGGAAGCGGAATCGGCGTCTCGCTGACCCCCACCTCCAGCGGCTCGCCATGGTTGCGCAAAAGCAGTGCAAATTGTTCGCGGTAATAGTCGGCGAACAATTCGGGGCGCGTGAGCGTAGCTTCGAATATGCCTGCGCGCGACACGAACCCATAGCTCAGACGGGAGTCCGCATGCGCGCCGCTGCTTGTGCGCACGCGCACGAATGGGTAGTACGCGCGCACGGGCTGAACGGGCTCAGCGCCCGCAAGAAACGCGCGCAGCGCCTCATGCAGGCGGGCGACGCCCCGTTCATAAATGGCCACGACATGGTCCAACGCAGCGTTGGCGTTCCGATGAAGGCGGGTGGTGAGCGCGGAGTCGGTCATGGCTTGAGGTTGGGGTTGCTGACAGGAATTGGGAGTCGCCGCGTGAGCTCGTCGCTGGCAGCCTCGACAAGGCTACAGGGTGCGCCGCGCTTTAACCAGTCCCCGCCGGCATCGGGGCCTGCAACTGCTCTTGCAGCCATTGAACCAGAGCCATAACCTCGGGGCGGCGCGCCGCCTCCATGCGCTGCGCGAGATGGTAAAAGTAGCCGCTGCCTCGCATCGGCCCCAATGGCAACACAAGACTGCCGTCGGCCAGCAAATGGTGCACCAGTGCCATTTGTCCCATGGCCACACCCATGCCCGCCAGCGCCGCCTGCACGGCCTGATGGGTGAAGTTCAAATCCAGCCAGCTCAGCGGCTTGACCGGGGTGTGTCCGATCGCTGCAAACCAGCCAGGCCAGGACAGCGCGTCAATATGACGCGCAAGCGTTGGCGAACTGTTGTGGGATCCAACATCGGCAATCAACGCTGCGCGCTTGAGGTCCGCTGGGGAACGCAAGCCTCCGCGCGTCTGCAGTTCGGCGAGCAGGCGCGGGCTGCACACAGGCGCGATGCGCTCCTCGAACAATGGTCTGGTGCCGGGCCCTCTCGCGAGCGGGTTATCGGGATGGACCAGTCGGATCGCCACATCCTGACCGGAAACATCCAGATCGGCCAGGCGATCCGTCGCCTCCACCGCAATGTCCACGTCGGAATGGTTAGCCTGAAACAATGGCAACCTGGGCATCAGCCACAAACTGGCAAAGGAAGCGAACGTGGTGATGCGCACGCGTGGGCGCTGGATGACTTGGCGCAGATCGTCCACAACGTCGTCAAGCGCGGCCAGCGCGGGGCGCAGCGTAGCCGCCAATCGCTCACCAGCTTCGGCGAGCCGCACACGCGGGCCTTCGCGCAGGAATAGCGTCACGCCGATCTCAGCCTCCAGCGCCTGAATCTGTCGACTCAGCGCGGACTGGGTGATGAACAGCTCGTGTGCTGCCGCGGTGAAACTTCCCAGGCGCGCTGCAGCCTCAAACGCACGTAGATTGCCGGCATCGATGCGGTGAGAGAACGCTCGAGACGGGGTGCTCAGGGTCGGCATGGAAGCCTTTCAGCATGCAATTAATGCATGATAAAGATACCAAAAGACCGTTATGCGGGCCAGCAAGTACTTCCTATTATTTCTAGACCACTTGACGAGATTTCGATCTTGTAAGACGAGATGCCGTTGCAGGCCGGCTTTTGCGCGAAGGAGAGAACCATGCATGAATGGAATACACAATCCTTGCAACTGCATCGCGAATCGATCACGTTGCAGGCCGGCGACTCCGTGCACCTGAGCGGTGCGCGCGGCCTGCGCCTGCAGGTCATGGCGTCGCCCTTTCCGGCGGAGCCACTCCCGCTGCTATGGCTGACTGAGGAAGGGGAGTGGGATGATGTGTTTCTGCGTCCGGGCGACTGCCACGTGCTGCACGGACAAGGCCGCATGGTGGCAACAGCTTGGGGCTCTATCGGCCTGCGCGTGGTTGCCAAGGCGCGCATGCTAACGCCGGCGACGCCATCGGCCGCAGCCCCGTGCTCGCCAATGTCAGAGCCGCCGGTGCAGCGATCCCGCGCCGCGACTGACACGCATCGATCGGCCGCGGGGCAACTGCCGCCGGCTCGCTGCGGCGCCTGAGTTCGCACAGCCGCGTCGCGGCGCTTCGCCTAACGACCGCCGAGGTCTTGCAAAAGATCGACCGTGGGCGCGGCGTGGTTGAGCGTATAGACATGCAGCCCAGGGGCGCCACCCCCAAGCAATTGGTCGCAAAGATCAACTACAACTTCGCGACCGAAGGCCAGGATGCTGGCCCGGTCATCACCAAAGCTTTGCAGGCGCAATCGAATCCAGCGCGGCACCTCGGCACCACAGACGTCCGAGAAGCGCAACATCTGAGTGGCATTCGTGATGGGCATGATGCCGGGCACGATGGGCACGCTCATCCCAGCTGCCGCGACTTCGTCGATGAAGCGGAAATAAGCGTCGCTATTAAAAAAATATTGGGTGATCGCCGAATCGGCACCAGCGCGCATCTTTTCGATGAAATGTCGCAAGTCCTCCCGCGGGCTACGCGCCTGAGGATGAGTTTCGGGGTACGCCGCGACCTCAATATGGAACCAGTCCCCTGTTTCCGAGCGAATGAACTCCACAAGATCGCGCGCGTGGTGGAACTCGCCTCCGATGCCGTAGCCCGAAGGGAGGTCCCCGCGCAAGGCCACAATGCGCCGAATGCCCTCAGCTTGGTAGCGCTGCAGCAAGGCGCGCACGCTGTCGTGGCTGGATCCGATGCACGACAGATGGGGCGCCGCGGGTATGCCTTCATCGGCGATTTCCCTCACGGTCAGCAGCGTACCCTCCTGAGTGGACCCGCCGGCGCCGAAAGTGACAGAGCAAAAGTTCGGGCGGTACGCATAGAGCTGCTGCCTGGCCGCGCGCAGCTTGACCGCGCCTTCAGGCGTCTTCGGCGGAAAAAATTCGAAACTTAGATTCGGAATATCCATGCGTGCGTGTTTCTCGGGTATGGCGGCCGCGGCCCCAGGCCGCGAATGCAGCCAAACCAACCGGGCTGCAGGAATCATTGCTCAGAATCGCCCAGCCCCGCGTCCTTGCCGCAGGGCCGCAACGCGCCTTAGTAGCGGTAGTGGTCGGCTTTGTAGGGGCCTTCCTTCGGCACGCCAATGTAGGTGGCTTGCTGGTCCGTCAGCTGGGTGAGTTGGGCGTTGAGCTTCTTGAGTTGCAGCCGAGCCACCTTCTCGTCCAGATGTTTGGGCAGCGTGTACACGCCGACAGGGTATTGCGCGGTCTGCGTGTACAGCTCAATCTGCGCAATGGTCTGATTCGCGAAACTGGATGACATCACGTAGCTTGGGTGGCCAGTTCCGCAGCCCAGATTCACCAGACGCCCCTTGGCCAGCAGGATGATGCGCTTGCCATCTGGAAAGATGATGTGGTCCACCTGGGGCTTGATTTCCTCCCACTGATACTGCTCGACGCTAGCGACGTCAATCTCATTGTCGAAGTGTCCGATGTTGCAGACGATGGCC
>JAKBCY010000003.1 GCA_021807445.1 Pseudomonadota bacterium | reverse complement strand
GGTAGACGGTTATGTCCATGGACGCTCCAGATCAGGTTGTAAAGCTTTCATGAGATTCCTGCGCAGTAGACGGCTTCTTGGAGCTGGCCGGCCGCGCTGAAGATCAACTCAGCCCTCCACTTTGAGTAATGCAGCCAGAGATAGTGCACGCTCTTCGTCGCTGATGATCTGACCCAGGAGTGGCGACACGGCGGCAGCGGCTTCATGGTCCAGCAGTAGCACGTCAACCAATGCGGCAATAGGCGTCTGTGCAGGGTCCACCAGCAGCGCCCAGCGCGTTGCCTTGTGCCTCTCAGTGGGGACCACGCGGCCGATCCAGCCCATCCCCTCCAGAGCGTTGAGTTTCGTTTGCAGGTGAAGGGGGTCGCATCGCAACGCTCGCGCCAGTTGCAGCGTTTCCCGTCCGCTATCGGGAGCCTTGCGGGCCTGCCCCAGAAGGCGAAGCAGCTTGAGTGCAAGCAAAAAATCGCCTCCAGCGGCATGCTGAACTGGCAGCGCGCGTACCCTTAGCAAGGGCAGCAATGCAGCCAGCATGGCACCCAGCAGCACCACAATCCAGCTCCAATAGATCCAAAGGAGAAAAATGGGTAAGGTGGCAAACGTGCCGTAGACCGCCGTGAACGTGGGGACGCTGGCCACATACCAGGCGAACGCGTGGCCGGCAAGGTCGAAGCCCACAGCCGCGAAAAGACCGCCGGCCAAGGCGTCACGCCACTTCACGTCCGTATTCGGCACATACCGATACAAGGCCCCGAGTGCCGAGCCCATGAAAAGCCACGATAGCACGGTGAGCAGTACGCCTGTGCCGCCCGGAACATGATGCAGCCAACCGTGGTGTGCGGCCATCAGCGCGGCGGACCCAGCCAGCCCGGCACCGAGCACCAGGGGGCCGAGTGTGATGCCCGCCCAATACAGCAGCACGCGCTGCGCGAGCGGGCGTGGGCGTGCCGTGCGCCATATGGCGTTGAGTGCCTTGTCGACTGTGAGCATCATCGACGTTGCAAGAAAGCCCAGACCTGCGATGCCAACCGCCCCCAGTCCTTTGGCCTTCGCAGCGAACTGGTTGAGGTAGCCAAACACCGTATCGGCGATGTTTTGCGGGAGCAGGGCATGGGCAAATTGCACCTGTAGATGATCCTGCATGGTGTGAAAAGCCGGAAACGCCGTGAAAAGTGACAGACCCACGGCCAGTAGAGGCACCATGGAGATCAGGGTCGTGAACGTGAGGCTGCCCGCCGTCTGCGCCAGGCGTTCCTGCCCAAAGCGCCGGATCAGGAGGCCAAAGGTTTGCGGGATATCAGGTGGACGGTAGCGCGCGCGCATAGGATTGCAATATGCATGAAATTCTGATTCTCTATTACAGCGTACATGGCGGCACCCACGCGCTGGCGGAAGCCATGGCCCAGGGCGTCGCTGAAGTCCCCGGTATGTTGCCACGTGTGCGCACCGTGCCGCGTGTGGCAGCGGTTGTGCAGCAGACGGAGCCACCTATTCCGGACAATGGCCCGCCCTACGTGGAGCAAGTCGACCTTGAAGAGTGCGTTGGACTGGCGTTGGGGTCGCCCACGCGCTTCGGCAACATGGCCGCACCGATGAAGTATTTCTGGGACCAGACGTCCGGACTGTGGCTCTCCGGTGCGCTGGCCGGCAAGCCGGCGGCGGTTTTTACGTCCACCGGAAGCCTGCACGGCGGGCAGGAAAGCACATTGTTGTCCATGATGCTGCCATTGCTGCACCACGGCATGATTATCGTGGGGCTGCCTTATGTTGAGGCGGAGTTGATGACGACTGCGAGTGGTGGGACACCTTACGGCGCCAGCCATCACGCTGGGCATGATTCGAGCCGAGCGGCTACGACTGAAGAACTGCGTCTTGCAGTAGCGCTCGGGCGGCGGTTGGCGGTGGCGGCGCAAAAGCTTATCGCGTGAAGGCATCATGATGCGCCCCCAGACCCTGCAGAGCGATAGGCCAACGCAAAGCCGGGGAGTTGTCGGTCACCCCTGGCGGATTGCCAACCTTCTCGTTTGGGCCGCTCTCATCGTGCTGTGCCTTGGCTGGGAGCTTGCGTGGGCGCCCCTGCGCCCTGGGGGTTCGTGGTTGGCGCTGAAGGTGCTGCCGTTGGTGGCTGCCGCGCCCGGCATGTGGCGTGGCAGGCTTTATACGTACCAGTGGATGAGCATGCTGGTGTGGTTCTATCTGGCGGAGGGGGTCGTTCGCGGGCTCACTGACCCGCTGGCGGCGTCCCGCGCCTTGGCCTGGGGAGAGTGCGCACTCGCTTTGGCGGCATTTGGCCTGATGGCAGGAACCTTGCGAGCGCATGCTCGCGCGCCAGCGCCGCACCGGGATGAGACATGATGAACCTCGCCGATCGCCGCCTCTTTCTTGACGCGCTACGGGCCTTGCTCGGCACGAGTCATGTGCTGGACGCCGCACAGGATGTGGCCTCGTATGCCAACGACTGGCGGGGCCGCTACCAAGGTGCACCGCTGGCGGTCGCCTTGCCGGGAGACACTGCTGAAGTGGCCGAGGTGGTGCAGCTCTGCGCCTCCCACGGCGTACCCATCGTGCCACAGGGGGGCAATACAGGTCTTGTCGGGGGCGCCACACCCGATGCCACTGGCACCCAGCTTCTGCTCGGGCTCAAGCGCTTGCGTCGCATTCGTACACTTTCAGTAGCAGACGGCGTGGTCGTGGCCGAAGCGGGCTGCGTTCTGCAATCTGTGCAAGAGGCAGCGCAGCAAGCGGACATGCTCTTCCCGTTGAGTCTGGCCGCTGAGGGAAGCGCAACGATTGGGGGCGTGCTGTCCACGAACGCAGGCGGAACAGCCGTGCTGCGCTACGGTACGGCGCGCGCGCTGTGCTTGGGTTTGGAGGTGGTAACGGCACAGGGCCAGGTGTGGGACGGCCTCTCGAGCTTGCGTAAAGACAACACCGGCTACGATTTGCGCGATCTCCTCATCGGTGCCGAAGGCACTCTTGGCATCATCACGGCGGCGAGCCTGCAACTATTCGCGCAGCCAGCAGCACAGCGCACGGCTCTGAGCCTTGTGGAAAACGTACGCAATGCAGTCGACCTGCTTCAACAGGCACGCGCAACGCTCGGTGCAGGTCTCACCGGCTTTGAGCTGATGAGTGCGCACAGTTTGCAGCTCGTTCAGCGCCATTTTCCGCAACTGCGCCTGCCCCTCGAGCTTGCCGCACCATGGTGCGTATTGCTCGAACTCTCCGATAGCGAAAGCGAGGTGCATGCGCAGGCTCGACTTGAATCTCTGCTCGGTGAAGCCATCGGTCGGGGTCAGGTCGTGGATGCCGCCGTGGCCCAGACGCTGGCGCAAGCGCAGGCGATCTGGGCGCTGCGGGAGCATATCCCATTGGCACAAGCGGCAGAAGGGCTGAATATCAAGCACGACATTGCCGTTCCAATTTCGCGTATGGCCGCTTTCGTCGAGAGCACGGCTGAACTCGTGACCCAAGCCCTGCCGGGAGCACGGTTGATCATCTTCGGCCATCTGGGTGACGGCAATCTGCACTACAACGTGCAGGCGCCGCTCGACGTCGATGCCGCGAAATTCCTGGATCGGCACCAAGAGGCATGCAACATGATCGTGCATGACGCCGCCAGTGCATGCGGCGGCAGCTTTTCGGCGGAGCATGGCGTGGGGCAACTCAAGACGGCGGAACTCTCACGCTACAAGAGTCCGGTGGCTCTTGGCATGATGCGCGCGATCAAGGACGCGTTGGATCCACAGGGAATCATGAACCCCGGTAAGGTCATTGCGTCATGATCCCTGAATGTCGAGATTGACCATGGCATCGCCGAAGCAAGCGCCCAACTCCAATCGTCAGGAACCCCAGTCGGCCTCGTCTTCGCTTCAGGGGATACCTCCGCCGTCTGCGGCTCTGGGCGCTTCAGCGCGTGGCAAGGCGCGTTGGCTGCCGCGTGTGCGAGGACGCTTTGCTGCGGCTTGGCGCTTGGGGGTCAAAGTATGGGGCACATACGGCCCTCAGGCCCTCGCAGCGATCCTGGCAACTGTCTGCGGTGCCTTGCAGGTGCGCCCGCAATTCGCGCCGCTTCTCGCTGCTTTACAGGACTTGTTGCAGCGCGGTGCAGGTTCCATCACGCATGTGGCGGATCTGGCTGCGTTACCCAGAGTTCTCGTTGGAGTCGGCCTGATTCTGATGGCATTTGGTTTGCTGCTTCGTGCACGCGTGGCCTGGGTCATCGGGCTTCTTCTGGGAGTGCTATCCGCGGGGCTTGCGCTGTGGATCGCGCACCGCCCCAACGCAGTTTTTGCCACCGCCGCGCTTTTGGTCGCAGTGTTGCTGCTCTACAGCCGGCATTTCAATCGCAGCAGCTTGGCAGCCAGCTCTCTCTTTGCCTTGCTGGGTATCGGAAGCTTGCTGATCTATGGCGTTCTAGGGAGTTTGTGGTTTGGCGCGGGCTATACGCCGCCCATCCAGGATCTCCCGACCGCTTTCTATTACACGATCGAGACCATGTCTACGGTCGGCTATGGCGATATCGTGCCGCGCACGGTTGAGGCGCGGATGTTTACCGTGTCGATGGTCGTGTTGGGAATCACGGTGTTTGCAACGACCTTGTCAGTGGTCATCGGGCCGCTCGTTGGCGGGAGCATCAAACGTGCATTGGAGGGTCGAATGCAAAAGCAGAAACGGCGCAATCACTACGTCATTCTGGGTGTTTCCAGCTTGGCCTACACCATGTGGAAGGAACTCCATGCCCGCAACGTGCCGGTGACGGTGATCATCGGATTGGGCCAACATTCGCCTTACCCGGCGGAGGCCGATGTGATCATGGGTGACGCGACGCGCAACGAGGTTCTGCAAGAGGCCGGCGTTCCGCAGGCAAAGGCTGTTCTGACGCTGCGCGATGACGATGCGGAAAACGCCTTCGCCGTGTTGGCCGTAAAAGAACTGGCGCCTGGGGTGAAGACCATTGCGGGGGTGAATGATGCACGCCACCTGGCCAAGATCCGCCGTGTTCAGCCCGATATGCTCTTTGCTCCCCAGGTCCTGGGAAGCGATCTTCTGGTGCGTACCCTGTTTGGTGAGCCCATTGATAACGATACGGTCAGTAAGCTTTTGTTCGCACAGAATTGACGAAGGCCGGTTGCTGCGTGCGATGCGGAAACTGCCCAAAAGGGCAGCCGGGGGCTATAGCCCGGTAGATGGGCGCAGGCTCGGTTGGGCAGGCGTGGAGGCCTGAAGGCCTGAAGGCCCTTACGGGAGCGCGGGAAGGAAGTGACTCTCCCCGGCACAGGAACCCCGCCTCTCGCCACCGTCGGCGGGCCCGGGTTGTTGTCCGGCGCCGATCCACAATACGATTTCTGGGGGCCAATTTGTTCATACGAATCCTGGCGCGTGCCATGGTTTTTAGCGATACGTAAGTGCTGGTTTGATCTGCGTCAGATGATCGCCATGCGATGCTTAGACAATGGAAAGCGAGAAGCCAACGATGCCCGACACGGAGACAGCGCATGGCAAACAGCACCAAAGGCAGGCTGGAACAGGCGCAAGCAGATTGGCTCGACCGCTGGTGGAGGGCCGCTAACTACATCGCCTGCGCGCAGATCTTTTTGCAAGACAACGTGTTGCTGCGCGAGCCCCTGGCCGCAGCGCACATCAAGCCACGGCTGTTGGGGCACTGGGGCACAAGCCCAGGCTTGAATCTTTTGTATGCCCATCTGCTGCGCGTGGTGAACCTGCATGGCGCGCAATCGCTTTTCGTCGCGGGCCCCGGGCATGGGGCGCCGGCGGTTTTGGCCAACGTATGGCTTGAAGGCAGCTACGCAGGTGTGCGGCCAGAGTTGAGCCGCAACGCCATGGGTATGCATCGACTGTGCCGTGAGTTTTCTACTCCGGGTGGAGTGGCCAGCCATGTTGGTCCGCATATTCCGGGTTCGCTGCACGAGGGCGGCGAGTTGGGCTACGGGCTCCTGCATGCTTTCGGCGCTGCTTTTGACAATCCGAACCTGTTCGTGCTGGCGGTGGTGGGCGACGGCGAGGCAGAAACCGGCCCGGCGGCAGCAGCGTGGAAGTCAATTCATTTCTTGAATCCAAAGCGAGACGGCGTCGTGCTTCCGGTTCTGCACCTGAATGGCTACCGCATCGCGGCCCCGACGGTATTCGGGCGCATGCGGGATGACCAAATTACCCGGCATTTCGAAGGTCTTGGCTACAGTGTGCTTTTGGTGGAAGGACGTGATCCGGCTGGTGTGCATGGCGATCTGGCTGGAGCAATGGACGCTGCAATGGCGCGGATTGACGCGATCCAGCGCGATTGGCGCTTCCCTTCCGTGGGGGAGCGCACGACTCCCGACTGGCCGTTGATTGTTCTGCGCACACCCAAGGGATGGACCGGCCCGCAACAGGTCGATGGCTTGCCAATGGAAGGGACGAGTCGAGCGCATCAGGTCCCTCTTCCACGCGCACGGGACGATCCCACGCAACGTGACCAACTGGATACCTGGCTGCGTAGCTATCGTCCGCAGGAATTGTTTGACGAGAATGGCTGCCCGGAGCGCGATTTGCTGCAAGGGCTTCCGGCGCAAGGCCTGTTGCCGGGGAACTGCCGCCATGCAAATGGTGGTCGCGTTCGCATCGACTTGCAATTGCCATCACTCTCTGAGCTTGCACTCGCTGTGCCGATCCCTGGTGCAGTCGAATTCGAGAGCGCCCGTTGTATTGGGATGTGGCTGCGAGACGCGTTGCGGCTTAACGCGGGAGCTGCGAATCTTCGTATTTTTTGCCCCGACGAATTGGTCTCCAACAGGCTCGATGCGGTGTTCGAGACGACCCAGCGTTGCACCATGCAGCCAATTAAGCGGGGAGACGAGCATCTGGACCCGGATGGCCGTGTCCTGGAGGTTCTTTCCGAGCATTGTTGCGAAGGTTGGCTTGAGGGCTATGTGCTTAGCGGACGCCACGGATTGTTCGCCTGCTATGAAGCATTTGCACCTATCGTCGACAGTATGATTAACCAGCATGTGAAGTGGCTCAAGGCATCGGCCGAAGTGAGTTGGCGCCGCCCATTGCCCGCGCTCAACATCCTGCTCACCTCACATACTTGGCGGCAAGACCATAACGGCTACAGCCATCAAGGCCCGGGCTTCATTGACAACGTACTCAACCGAAAACACCGGTACGTGCGGGTGTATCTTGCTCCAGACAGCAATTGCCTGCTGGCCGTGGCGCAGCATGCGTTTGCCAGCGTCGAACGAGTGAACGTCATCATCGCCGGCAAGCAGTCGATGCCCCAATGGTTATCGTTGGAATCGGCGCTCGTGCATTGCGCCTCGGGTGCTGGACGCTGGCCATGGGCCGAGGGTGGCGACGCATCCAACCCTGACGTCGTGCTGGCCTGCGCTGGTGATGTGCCCACGCTCGAGGTGCTTGCAGCGGCTGATCTCCTACGCCGTTTCATTCCGGATCTCGGTTTTCGCCTCGTCAACGTGGTGAATCTGCTGGCGTTGGCTTCACCGCTCGACCACCCGGATGGTTTGCCTGAGCACGATTTCGACGAACTTTTCACGATCGACCGCCCCGTGCTTTTTGCGTTCCACGGCTACCCGCATGTCGTTGACGGCTTGGTGCATCGCCGCGCCAATGCCCAGCGCATCCTTGCAGAGGGTTACCGGGAAGAAGGTACGAGTACGACGCCGTTCGACATGGTTGTGCGCAATCGCCTTAGCCGTTTCCACCTCGCCATCCAGGCATTGGATCTTGCTGCGCGCGACGACGCTGCTGCCCGCCGCCTGCGCGTGCGATGCCAGCGGAAGATTGCCGAGCACGCTTTATATATCGGCACCCATTTTGAGGATATGCCCGAGGTACGTGACTGGCGCTGGGTGCAATCACCCCATTCCGCAACTGACGGGGCCGGCCGGCACCAGGCGCGCCCAAGCGGATAAAAAGTGGCATGACGGAGGAGCATATGACAGACTTGCCGACAAGCAGCGCGGCTCAAATGTCGACAGATTCGCCGCCCCGATTTTCGCTACGACCTCGGCGGTTGGGGATTGACACGCATCATGAACCGGTGGTGGTCTTGCGAGCCGACTCTCCAGTGTGCCGCGCTGAGGGATTTGAGGCGCACGCACGCATCGAGGTGCTCGGTGAACGGCGGAGCATCATTGCAACGCTGAACATCCTCAAGGCAGGGGAACTGATCGGCACCGACGAGGTGGGTCTATCAGAGTCGGCCTGGCGCCACTTGGAGCCAGCAGCTGGAGAGCGCTTGCGGTTTCGTTACGCTCCACCTAGCGACAGCATGAGCCATATCCGTGCCAAGATTTTCGGAACCCGTTTGAGCGAAAATCAGTTCGACGCGATCATCGGCGAGGTGGTCGGCGGGCGCCTTTCGAACGTGGAAATCTCCGCCTTCCTCGTCGCCTGTGCGGGCGATCGCATGAGCGCAGCCGAGGTCACAAGCCTCACACGTGCCATGGTGCACTCTGGCAACCGCATGAGCTGGCCACACCCTGTCGTAGTCGACAAGCACTGCATTGGCGGATTACCGGGGAATCGGACCACCCCGATCGTCGTATCCATCGCCGCCAGTTTCGGGTTGATCATGCCGAAGACCAGCTCGCGGGCAATCACGTCGCCAGCAGGTACCGCAGACACCGTGGAAACGTTCACGCGTGTCGACCTAACACTCGCGGAAATGCACCGAGTGGTCGAATCCGAGGGTGGATGCATGGTGTGGGGCGGTGCCATGAACATGAGCCCAGCCGATGACTTGCTGATCCGAGTTGAGCGTATGCTCGACTTGGACAGCGAGGCCCAGCTGGTGGCGTCCGTCTTGTCCAAGAAGGCGGCCGCAGGCTCGACCCATGTGGTGATCGATATTCCCACAGGCCCGACGGCGAAGGTGCGCAGTCAGGGCGAGGCGCAGTCGCTGCTGCATGCACTCAGGCTCACGGCGCATGCGATTGGGTTGCAGCTGCATGGCATCATCAGCGACGGCAGTCAGCCAGTGGGCCGCGGAGTGGGGCCGGCGCTGGAGGCGCATGATGTGCTCGCGGTATTGCAAAACCAGCCAGAAGCGCCGGATGACCTGCGTCAGCGCGCGCTGCAAGTGGCTGCCGCAGTGTTGGAGCTCGGCGGCTTGGCGCAAGGCACGCTGGCGCTTGAAATGGCGCATGCGGCATTGGCGGATGGCCGCGCTTGGCGAAAATTTCAGGCAATCTGCCAAGCCCAGGGTGGGTTTCACGAACCGGGTGTTGCCGCGCATCGGTATCCCATTGTGGCAAAGCGTACGGGACGCGTGGCTCGCATCGACAACCGCCTGCTGGCGCGAGCGGCCAAACTCGCGGGCGCTCCGCATGCCAAGACCGCTGGATTGTGGTTGGGTGCCCATGTTGGCGAGCACGTCGAACGCGATCAGCCACTGTTCGTGCTGCATGCCGAGTCCGAGGGCGAACTCGAGTACGCGCTGGACTTCGTGCGCAGTCACCCAGCCCTGATTCATCTGGAGAGCTGATATGCCGGCTCTCACCCTCTATCCCTTGCCTGGCAATGAGGAACGGGCACAGGCCATTGCGCGTGCGCTTGCCGACCACGCTGACGTCCAAGTCGCAGAGTGCGTGGTCCACCGGTTTCCCGATGGTGAGACGCTGGTGCGTGTGCAACATCCCGAGGCGGGGCGCCAAGCTGTGGTGGTGTGCACACTAAATGACCCAGACCCGAAAACCGTACCGTTACTTATGGCGGCAAGCACCCTGCGCGAGTTGGGCGCTGTGGAAGTCGGACTGGTGGCTCCGTATCTGGCCTATATGCGCCAGGACAAACGATTTCTGGATGGACAAGCAGTCTCGGCCCGGGTGTATGCCAAGCTTCTCTCGAGGTACTTCGATTGGTTGATCACGGTAGATCCGCACTTGCATCGCATTCATGAACTGTCGCAGCTTTACACCCTGCGATGCACGGTGGTGCATGCTGCGCCACGCCTTGCGGAGTGGATTAAGGACCATGTGGAAAGGCCACTGATCATTGGCCCTGATTCCGAAAGCGCTCAGTGGGCGGCCGATGTGGCGGCACGTGCAGGTGCGCCTGTGGTCATTGTGGAGAAGACCAGAATGGGTGACAAAGAGGTGCGCTCGACAGTGCCGGATTTGCACCTCCATCCCGGCCGAACGCCAGTGCTGCTCGACGACATCGTCAGCTCGGGGCGTACCCTGGTCGCAGTGCTGGACCATCTGCGGCAGCGGCACGCGTTACCCCCCGTGTGCATTGCTGTTCACGGTCTGTTCGCGGGTGATGCGCTGCACGAGGTTCGCTTCGCAGGCGCGGCGAAGCTCGCGGTCACCGACACCGTGGCCACTGCGAACGATGAAGGTGTCGAGATCATCGATCTCACACAAGACACAGCGCAAGCCGTACTTGACATGCTCGCTGGCAATGCCGCGCAGGCTGCGCCAACCCGGGCAACAATCAATACAGGAGCACAGCCATGATTCGCCTGTCTAGCCACGGAGCCGCCAAGCAGGTCACTGGATCCTGCCATTTGGTCGAGACCGAGAGTTCCCGTGTGCTCATTGATTGCGGCCTGTTTCAAGGCGGGCATGAGCTCGCCGAGGAAAATGCTGAGGAATTCGGCTTCGACGCCAGCACCATTGATGTGCTCTTGCTCACCCATGCCCATTTGGACCATTGTGGGCGCATTCCCTTACTGGTCAAGCGTGGATTTCGTGGTCGCATCATCGCCACCGCGCCCACGCGCGAACTCACTCGGCTGGTTCTTGCCGACTCAGCGGGCCTGCAGGAGGAGGAGGCGCGGCGCGCAGAACGTCACGCAAGGCACCGAGGGGATGAACAACAGCTACCACCACTGCCTCTCTACACCCTGGCGGAGGCGTTTCGCAGCATGGATCATTTTGATGGCTCCGCCGCATATGGCGTCCGCATGGAAGTGTCCAAGGGTGTACATGCCACATTCATGAACGCGGGGCATATCCTTGGGTCTGCCTCGATTTATCTCGAAGTGGAAGATGCGGGCGCGACCCGGAGTATCTATTTTTCTGGTGACATCGGAAATCCTGGTCGACCGCTACTTGACGACCCTCAGGGTCCGCCCGCGCCACCCAACTATGTGGTGATGGAAACTACCTACGGCGACCGCGACCATCGACCTTGGGGGGCGTCTATCGACGAGCTCATTGACGCGATTGCCACAACGCATGCGCGAGGCGGGAACGTCGTGATTCCGACTTTTGCACTTGAGCGCGCGCAGGAAGTGCTTTACGCATTGTCCGAGGGGATGCGACTGCAGAAGTTGCCTCGGTACTTAGCGGTCTTTCTCGATTCTCCGATGGCGATTTCGGCTACGGAAATCTTTATCCGTTATCCGGAGGCAATGCGCGAAAGCTTCACGAGGCGTTTGCGCGACGATGACCCGTTCGCGCTCCCTGGACTGCGCATGACGCGCGATGCGTCGGAATCCATTGCGATCAACACCATACGCGGAGGTGCAGTGATCATGGCTGGCTCGGGGATGGCCACGGGAGGGCGCGTCCGCCACCACCTTCGCCACAACCTCTGGAACGCCGCCGCCAGCGTGATTTTTGTCGGCTATGCCGCGCATGGCACTCTGGCACGCTCGATCATCGACGGTGCAAAGAGTGTGCGTCTGTTTGACGAGCAGGTCCAGGTGCGGGCCCGAATTCACACCATTAACGGCTTTTCCGCTCACGCCGGACAAAGTGAGCTCCTCGCCTGGCTCCAGCTCTGCGGCAAACCGGAGAAGGTGTTTCTGGTCCATGGTGATTTTGACAAAGGCATGAAGGTATTCGGCGAACTGCTGGACAAGCACCGCAAGCCCTGGCAGATCCCGGGCATGAGCGAGCCCATCATGCTGCGGTGACATGGTGTTACACGAGGGCGGCCGGTCGCGGCAAATGGGCTGACGCAGATCAAGTGCGTCCTGTCTCGTCACGAGCACACTCTTGCCATGGACACGGCTTGGCGCCTGTTTGGGCTTGAATTCGCCACAAATCATGTCTTCCGATCTCTCAGTCAGCCCCTACGGCGGCTGGGTTGCAGGCGCGGCAGGGGGGCGCATATGGCATGGACATGCTGGGTATGCCGTGTGCTGCCGATGAGATTCTTGACGACTGGCGACAACCCAAGCCGGCACTGATCGATCTGGCCTGCGCCCACGTCAGAAACCGAGGTGTGCAGTTCGAGCTGTCGCTATTGCAAGTTGCCATTGCCAGCAGGGGGGTGCCGCGGTTGGCCGAGAAGGTTGGATGAGGTGGCGCCAAGCGGGTCGCATATGGCAGCCAGGGTCGACGCGGATTCAGTCACCGGTTGCGTGACCGCGTTGCCGAAGGCTGGCCGCGACCGCGGTCGCGGCCCATGTGCATCGATGACGGATCCTTGGGTGGCTGACACGCGGGCGCAGTCGGCCAATTTCGGGCTTCGAATGGAGACTTCTTTATGGCATCACCGCGTCGTGCCATTGGCTTGGCTCTGGCTGTTGTACTGGCCGTGTTGGTGCTGGCGGTCTGGCTCTGGCCAGCTGCGCACCGCTTGGTGTTTGGTACTGGCCAGGCGCTTAATCACGTTGTCGTCTCAGGCAATATCGAGGCCCACCAGAGCGTGTTGAGTTTCACGGCCGTGCAAGCGCCGATCACCAGCCTGGCGTTTGACGAAGGCAAGTTCGTCAGTGCAGGAACGGTGCTTGCGCGTGTCGACGATAGCCTCTACCGCAAGCAGCTGCAGATTGACCAGGCGGCGCTGGAGGTTGCGCAGCAGCAGGTGGCTGTCGCGCGCAGCAACCTCATTGCAGCGAAAAGCACGGTGGAAAGCGACGTTCTCGATCTCGCCCAAAAGCGGCGCGACATGGCTCGTGACGAAGGCCAGCTCGCATCGGGTGCAGTGTCCCGCCAGACCTACGATCTCGCAAGAACGGCTGCCGGCCAGTCCGCTTCAGCTCTGGCGCGGGATCAGGCGCTTGCCAATGTGGCGCTGACGAATGTTGGGCTGACTTTAGCCAACGTGCATGCGGCGCAGGCCAAGGTTGCGCTCGACAGGGTGACGCTGGGCTACACCACGCTCAGGGCGCCGTTCAGCGGCGTGCTCGCCGTGCGGCAGGCGGAGCTCGGCGAGCTGGCTGGCCCCGGAGTAGCAATTTTCACCATCGACGATCTCGATCATGTTTGGCTGCGCGCTTACGTCAACGAGCAGTACCTTGGCGCGGTTCGCCTAGGCGAGGCCGCGCAGGTTACAGCCGACTCCTACCCCGGCCATGTGTTCCAGGGCCACGTTGGCTTCATCGCGTCGCAGGCCGAGTTCACCCCCAAGACGGTCCAAACCCATGCTGAACGCGTGACCCTTGTTTACCGCATCCGCATCGACATCGACAACCCGACGCACGCGCTACTTCCCGGCATGCCGGCCGATGCCAGCATCGCACTACTCTCGCCCGGACGATGAATACAGCAAGCGATCTTCCGGCCGTGCAGGTGCGAGGGCTGGCGAAAAGCTTCGGAGTGGTGCACGCCGTTCGAAACGTCAATTTCGAGGTGGCGCGCGGCGAGATCTTTGGCTTGGTCGGCCCCGACGGTGCGGGCAAGACCACGACCATGCGCATTCTCGCCGGCGTGCTTCGGCAGAACGCAGGCTCGGTGACCGTGGATGGCGTCGACGTGGCAGGCAACCCCGAACTCGCCAAGCTGCGCTTGAGCTATATGCCTCAGCGATTCGGTCTGTATGAAGACCTGACGATTGCGGAAAACATTTATTTCTACGCCGAGCTGTTTGGCGTACCCCGCAAAGAGCGCCTGGCACGCACCACCGAATTACTGCGGGCAGCTGGGCTTGGCGGCTTCGAGCGTCGCCTGACTGGGCAGCTCTCTGGTGGCATGAAGCAGAAGCTCGGCCTCGTCTGCGCACTGATCCACACGCCGCGAGTGTTGCTGCTGGACGAACCGACCACTGGCGTCGATCCTGTGTCGCGGCGGGACTTCTGGGCTATTTTGTACAAGCTTCGCGAAAGCGGCGTGACCATCGTGATGGCCACAGCGTATATGGACGAGGCTGAGCGTTGTTCGCGTCTGGCGTTGTTCCACGCCGGCGAGGTGCGTTACTGCGACACTCCGGCACGGCTGAAGGCGGCAATGCCCGGCACGCTTCTCGCCGTGCTGTCGGGGCAGCCACGCGCTGTGCGAAAAATTCTTGCCAGCGCGACGGGCGTTCTGGGGATGCTGCTGATGGGCGACCGTGTGCACGTGCGCGTAGACGATGCCGGGCGCCGCCAGCCGGAGCTGCGTGCAGCGCTGGATGCTGCGGGCATGGCTGATGCGCGGATCAACCTCGCCGAGCCCGGCATCGAGGACGTGTTCGTGGCCCTTCTCGGTAGGGGCGCCGCATGAATGCTCCTGCAGACGATGTGGTCATTGCGCAGCGCCTGACCAAACGCTTCGGGGGCTTCACAGCTGTGGATCACCTTGACCTGCGAATCGCGCGCGGCGATGTGATGGGTTTTATCGGCCCCAACGGTGCGGGCAAATCGACCACGATTCGGATGTTCTGCGGACTGATATTGCCCACGGAAGGCAGCGCCAGCGTGGCCGGATTCGACGTGGGCAGCCAGCCGCAGCAAGTGCGTGAGCATATTGGATACATGTCGCAGAAATTCTCCCTTTATGGAGATCTCACGGTGCGCGAGAACCTGCGCTTTTTCGGTGGCATCTACCACGTGCCGCGACAAGAAATGGCCGAGCGGGTCGACTACGCTGTGACTATGGCCGGACTGAAGGGCCAGGAGGATACTCTCGTGGCTACGCTTGCGGGTGGCTGGAAACAGCGCTTGGCGCTGGGTTGCGCCATCCTGCACCACCCGCCGGTGCTGTTCCTCGACGAGCCGACATCGGGGGTCGAGCCCGAGGCGCGTCGCCGATTCTGGGATTTGATCCACGAACTCGCCGCCGGCGGCGTCACCATCCTCGTTTCGACCCACTACATGGATGAAGCCGAGTACTGCAACCGCATCGCCTTGATCGACCGCGGCAAACTCGTTGCTATCGGCAGCCCGGGCGAACTTCGGAGCCAGGGCTTGGGCGGCAGGCTCTACGAAGTCGAGTGCACCCCGCTCGGCGCCGCGCTCGAGACGCTGCACGATGCACCCGGCGTCGTTGACGCTGCGATTTTCGGCGACAAACTGCACGTCATACTGAAGTCAGACGCGATGAGTGCCCAGGCACTCATCGCGATGCTGAGCACCCGCGGCCTGCAGCCAGGCACAGCGCGCGCAGTGCTGCCTAGCCTGGAGGACGTTTTCGTACGTCTGGTCGCGCGCGGGCGGGACACAAGGGAGATGACATGAATCTGCGCCGCCTGTTCGCGATGGCGTACAAGGAGGCGCTGCAGATTTGGCGCGACCCGCGCAGCCTGGCGATTGCCCTGATCATGCCGCTCATGCAGATGGGCCTTTTGGGCTATGGGGTGAGCCTCGACATCAAGCATGTGCCCCTGTGCGTGGATGACCAGGAGAACAGCCAGCTCACCAGCGACATCGCCAGCAGTTTCGACGCCGGCGGATGGCTTTCCACCACTCGTGTGCTGCACGATCAGGCCAGCTTGCGCCACGCGATTGACGCCGGGCAGTGCATCGCCGCTTTGGTGATTCCCGTTAACTTCTCGCGCCAGCTTTCGGCCACCGGAAGTGCGCCGATCCAGGCCGTATTCGATGCGACCGACGTTAACACAACCAATATCGCGCAAGGCTATATTCAAGGCGTGGTCACTCAGCTCAACGCGCAGATCCAGGCCCGGTGGCAGGCGGCGCACGGGGTCAAGGCCTCCAAGATCGGCGGGATCGACCTTGAACCGAGCACTTGGTTCAACGAAACCCTTGACAGCCGCAACTTCATCATTCCGGGCGTGGTTGCCGTCATTCTTGCACTGGTGGGAGCACAGCTCACGTCGCTGACCGTTTCGCGCGAGTGGGAGCGCGGCACAATGGAGCAGCTGATCTCCACACCAGTAAACGCGCTGGAAGTGATGCTGGGCAAGCTCATCCCTTACTTCGTCATCGGCATGGCCGATGCAGCGGTGTGCCTGGGGCTCGCGGTCCTCTGGTTCAGAGTGCCATTTCGAGGCAATCTCCTTACCCTGTTCGCTGCCACCGCGCTATTCAGCCTGGTAATACTGGGTATCGGCTACCTGATTTCGGTGCGTATTCGAAGCCAGCTCGCCGCCAGTCAGGTGGCCCTATACGTCACCCTGTTGCCGACCACGCTGCTGTCGGGCTACACCTTTCCCATTGACCAGATGCCCAAGGCGATTCAGGCGCTGACCTTCATCGTCTACCCGCGTTACTACGTCACGATCCTCCGCGGCATTTTCCTCAAGGGCAGCAGCCTGTCCGACCTCTGGCAGCCTTTGCTCGGCCTAGGGATCTTTGCCGCGCTGATTGTCTGGTTGGCATCGCGAGCTTTTCACAAACGACTGGATTGACCGCATGTTTGATCGCCTCCGAGTCATGTTGATGAAGGAGTTCCTGCAGATCCGAAGGGACCGCACCGCAATCATGCGCATGATCGTGCCGTTGGTCATTCAGATGCTGGTTTTCGGCTATGCCGCCACCTTCACTGTCCACCACGTTGCCACCGTCGTGCTCGACCTCGATCAGAGCCAAGCAAGCCGCAGCCTGATCTCGCATTTTGTCGCCTCCGGGCGCTTTGACGTAGTCGATACCGCACGCGACACGGCACAGGTTAAGAGCGACATCGACCACGACGTCGCCGTGATCGCCATCGTTATCCACGCCGGATTCCAGCGTGATCTCAGCAACGGCAAGAGTGCGCCGCTGCAGATCGTCGTCGACGGCACGAATTCCAACACAGCTCTTATCGCGCTTGGCTACATGAGCCAGATCGTCTCCCAATTCGCCGCTGACGAGGTGGCCAAGTTTGCGCGCCCCTATGCCAGCTTGGTACCCCCGCAAATTGGCGTGAACCTCCAGGCTGTGCCCTGGTTCAACCCGGGGCTGAACGACACATGGTTTTTCATCCCTGGGGTCATCGGCAGCCTCACGCTGATGCAGGTAGTGAGCCTGACCGCCTTCGCGATTGTGCGCGAGCGCGAGGTTGGCACGCTGGAGCAGATCATGGTCAGCCCGATCCGGCCGGTGGAATTTATCCTGGGCAAGACGCTTCCATTCTTTCTGATTGGTCTTGGGGACATCGCACTGGTAAGTGCCATTGGCGTCTTGTGGTTCCGTGTGCCTTTTATAGGTGATCCACTGGTAATGCTCGTCGGTTCGGCGCTATTCCTGCTGGCCGCAGTGGGTATGGGGCTGCTGCTGTCGACGTTTTCGCGCACCCAGCAGCAGGCATTCGCACTGAACTTCTTTTTCGTGAACCCATTTTTTATCCTCTCGGGCTTTGCGTTTCCCATTGCAGCGATGCCCCAGTTGTTGCAGTGGTTCACGTTGATCAACCCATTGCGATATTTCTTGGTGGTCATTCGCGCAGTGTTCCTCAAAGGTGTTGGGTTTACGGTGCTCTTCGGTGACTTGGCTGCGATGGGGTTGCTTGCCACAATCATGTTGGCAGTCAGTGTCTGGCGTTTTCGTTCCTCGCTGGACGCGTGATGCGTTTCTTCGGCGCGGAGACAGCGCGTCAAGCGCATCGGCGACGCAATTAGGTGATGCGCGTCAAGGAAAAAACATCTGCGACGGCGCAAACTCAATTTATGAGTGTCTATGCAGATCGCCAGGAATTCTTCTTTGTCCCTGGCTTCCTCGCAACGGCCGCGAGCCCGATTGCGGGGTGCGCATCGGATGCTTCGCGCAATTCAGTGGCTGCTACCTGTAGGCGGGCCAGGTGGGCCATACAAATGGAGCCCGCGCAAAAGAGAGGTGCATCATGGCAATTGTGAAATGGGACCCTTGGCGTGAAATCGAAGATATGTTCGACCGGTACACGCGTGCAATCGGTGCTCCACGCCGATCTGCGGGAGCAGGCGAGATGGCGACGACTGCAGACTGGTCTCCACAAGTGGACATCGCTGAGAGCCCCCAGGAGTTCACGATCAAGGCTGAGCTTCCCGAGATCAATAAGGACGACGTGAAGGTCACCATCGACAACGGGGTGCTGACGTTGCAAGGTGAGCGCAAGCGAGAGATTGAGCAAAAAGACAAGAAATTTCACCGTATCGAGCGCTTCTATGGGAGCTTTAGCCGCAGCTTCTCGTTGCCCGATAGCGTCGACGCAAGCGCTGCCAAGGCAACCTTTAAGGATGGAGTCCTAAGCCTTCAGATTCCAAAGGTGGCAGAGGTCAAGCCAAAAGGCATCGAGGTGAAGGTTCAGTGAGGAATGACGCCAGCGCGCCGCATCGGGTCTCTTTGGGCGCGCTGTGCCAGGGTCGTGCGCCCCGCCCGGGGCCTTATGGTGAAGTGCGACCCAATGGATCTGGCTTTCGAGAATCGAATCGGGGGCAGGGGACGTCAGACGCCTATGAGTTGGATGCGACGGGGCTCGTCGTTGCTTGGCCACGCGTAGCGTCGTGTGCCTGCGGAAGGTCCTCGATTCGGGCAGGATCGCGAATTTTCGAGCAGCTTCTGTTCTTCCTGATGTAAGTCAAGGAAATTCGCTTTAAAGGCGCGCAGACTCATTAGGTTTTTCCGAGCGAGTGGGGGTCCTGTGATGAATGCCACCGAACAAATCCAGGCAGCACAAAAGGCTGAACTTGAATCTATGGCCAGCATGGTCGAGACGACGGTGACGGGCCTGGAGCGGCTTGCGCAACTCAATCTTCAAACTTTGCGGGAAGTGACGCAGGACACAGCGGAGGCTTGGCGTGCAGCATTGTCGGCGCGCGACGTGCAGGAGCTAATGAGTGCCCAGTCAGACAATCCAATTCAGGCGCATGGCCAGAAGGCTTTTGCCTATGCGCAGAAGCTCGCGGAACTCGCGGTCCGTACACAAGCCGAACTAGCTGAAGCGGTGAATAGGAGCATGAATCGGATGCAACAAACACTATATGGCGCCATGCAAAACTCTGCGCAATCATTGCCGATCGGAAGCGAGGGTGCAGCGGCGCTAATGCAAAGTGCCTTGAATTTCACAAACCAAGCGATTGAAGCCATGCAGGAGCCGCAGAGCCACGCCACAAAAATGGTGTCTGACAGCGTGCGGAGCCTCACGCACACCGCCCCTAGGGGCGCCAAGTCGGCGGCGTAATCAAGTCGTCGCAGAGTTTCATGATGTTTTCGATTTTGGTGCTGAGTTTTTTGAGGATTGGCAACAGAAATCGTGAATGGCTAGGCTGCAGTCTGCGTTGAGCAGGGAAAAGACGACGCGGCCCGGATGTTGAGAAGGGTCCGCGTGGCATGCGGCGGCGAAGTCCTTGAGAGCCTGCCAGCATGTACAGTCATCAAAGGCCTAACACGCCCTTGTGTTCAGAGTCATTGGGTTATATAGATTAATACGGTGCGCCGCCATCATTGTCGGGAGGATCATGAACAAGCTTGCACTCATCACAGGTGGCACGCGCGGAATCGGCGCGGCCATTGCCACTCGTCTGCAAAATGACGGCTATCGCGTTGCCGTGACCTATTTGGGTAACGAGGCGGCCGCCCGAGCCTTTCAGGAGCGAACAGGCGTTCCTGCCTACAAGTGGGATGGAGCTGACTACGATGCGTGTCAGGCGGGGGCGCGGATGGTCGAAGCCGCTTTCGCGATGCCTATCGACATATTGGTCAACAACGCGGGCATTACCCGGGATGCAAGCTTGCACAAGATGAGCCTTGAGCAGTGGCGCGAAGTGATTGACGCCGATCTCGATGCCTGTTTCAACATGTGCCACGCTGTGATTGAGGGGATGCGTGCTCGCGGCTGGGGACGCATTGTCAACATCACATCGATCAACGGTCAGAAAGGGCAATTCGGCCAAACCAATTATTCGGCTGCCAAGGCTGGAGTGATCGGATTCACCAAGGCCCTAGCGCTTGAGTCTGCGCGCAAGGGCATAACAGTCAACGCGGTGGCTCCCGGCTATACCGCGACCGACATGGTGGCTGCAGTCGATCCGAAGGTTCTGGAGGGCATCGTGGCGCAGATTCCAGTGGGGAGACTGGCACAGCCCGAGGAGATTGCACACGTCGTGGCTTTTCTTATCGACGCGCAATCGGGCTTTATCACGGGGTCCACACTATCGATCAATGGAGGACAGTTCATGATCTAAGCATGATTTCGGTGGGATGGAGTGCCGCCGCTTCCGCCAGCCGTGGCTATCGGATTGGAGAATCAATACGGCATCTGATCCGCTATCAATGGCCGTTGGGGCTTGCGCATGGGTGACGGTACCGTACCCGATAGCATGTTGTTAGACAGCCTGGATAAGGCGCTTTGCGATCGGCAGTCAGGCTGCCACGCTCAAGACCTCTAGTCCACGTCTGGCATCGCCGACAAGGAGCAGGATGCACGGCCCCTGAGGTCGCAAAGGCGGTTCGCTGCAGCTCGGGCTGCCGGTTTGTTCGATGCAGATATCGCGCGGATCGAAAAAAGGGCTAAGGTGAATGAGGACTTTCCCAGAGATGCGCATAACGGACGTGACACCACAGCCAAATCGCAGACGACAGCTAAATCCGCTTTTCGCAAGGACGGCAAGACAGCAAAACTTTCGACAATGAGCCGGTGTTGAACACAAAGGTCCGTGCAATGCTCGGCGCGGACCACGCTTGCGCAGAAGAGCAGGGTCTAAAGCAGATAGCACCTCGGCGCGTTGCGGCGAGAGGGGTGTGGGCCCAGATCTTTTGGTCTTGGCCCGGTGCCGACGGTGCACTTTGCACTCGGGCTCGCAAAGGCGACGGCAAAAGCGCTGAATCGTGGCTTGCCCCTGCGAGACATAGCGCTTGTTGATCTGCATGGATTGCACGTTTATGGTTTTTGCTTTATGCCAGGGACCAAATCAGGGGATCAATCTTCAAAGTCATGTACAAAAAAATTCTCGTTCCTCTCGATACCAGCGCTACCGCACAAACTGCTGCGGAGCACGCCATCGCTATAGCGCGGGTTCGCAAGGCGGCTCTGCGTTTGATTACCGTGATCGACTTCAACGGCTTCGTCGGAGGCGCGCCGACGGTCGCGGAAGTCGTGAACGATGATGCGCGCCTGACACTCGATGATTGGATGAATCAAGCCTCTCAGTGGGGGCTGGACGTGAGCACCGCAATCGTCGAGACCAGCGCAAAAACTCCGCATGTGGCCGACGCCATCGTGACCGAAGCCAATCGATGGGGCGCCGAACTGATCGTTGTTGGGAGCCACGGACGCAGCGGCGTACGACACCTAATGCTCGGCAGCGTTGCTGAAGGTGTCGCTCGACTCAGCAAGGTGCCGGTGCTAATCGTGCACCCGGGCGAGGTACCTGTTGCCTGAAACAAATGCGATCGGGGCACGTGTGTAGGCATTTCACATAGCGTGGGTATTCCATGTTCACGGACGGCGTCTCGCAAGGGTGACGTCGGACGGCAAGCTGCACCTTTAGATTGATAGGGCTGGGTCTCGAACAGAGAGCTATGGGCCTGCCACAGTCGTGCCACGCTGCCCAGGGCACGGTGAAACTCCAACGCCGGGGTAGGCGGAGTGATTCTCATTGGAGAGACGTGCGTTTGGGTGGTCACAAACCGAGGGCGTACCGATTGCTGCAGACCTTGATGTCACGTGTGATGAGTCACGCCGTAGGCTTCCCCAAACGGGAGACAGGTTAAAAATAGAGACTTCCGCTTCTTGAGGTCGGACCGGATTTCAGACAGGTTTAAACTGGAATTCAGCCGCTTGACAGGGAAGCCTACGACGCAATCGCGTGGCAAAAATTTCAGCTTGTGCCGCAAGCCGACGCTATTGGCGTGGCGGCGAGGATCGCAGCAGTGCGTTCACGGCGTCCAAGTCGCCAAGACCCAGTTGGCCGGCGACGTCCTTGAGTCTGAGCTCGTTCACCAGTACGTCATAGCGCGCCTTGTCTGCCTGGCGCTGTGTTTCGAACAATTGGGATAGAGCGTTGAGCACGTCGATGTTCACCCGCACGCCGACCTTGTAGCCTGTTTCATTCGCCCGCAGCGCGCTCTGGCTCGATGCGATTGCCGCCTCCAAGGCCTTGACCTGTGCGCGCCCCGTTTCTAGGCTAAAGTACGCGGCGCGCGCGCGCTGCGCTGCGGCGAGGCGAGCGCTATCGAGGTTGGCTTGTGCTTTGTCCAGCAAATGAGCCGTTTCCTGCACATGGCTTTGCACGGCATAACCGGCGAAAATAGGAATCCGGACTTGCACGCCGAGCGAGGCAACGTCAGCGCGGTTCCCGAAGGGAAACAGGGTGCTGCCGCCGCTGGTGCTGGCGTGATCCAGACGTGCATAAGCATTCACCGTTGGCAAGTTTGCTGCGCTAGCCTTGTGGTTTTCCAGGCGAGCCACGTCCAATGCCATGCGGGCCTGCTCCACCCCAAGATTCTTCTGCTCTGCCTTTTTTACCCATGTCTGAACCGTTCCGGAAAGGGCAGGCAGTTGAATGCCTGGCGTGAGCCCAGCCAACGTTCCATGTGTTCTGCCAGCGAGTTGTTCGAGCGCCGAGCGCGCGAGCTCGATCTGGTTTTGTGCCGCGATGAGCCGTGCTGCCGTGAGGTCGTTGCGAGCCTGCGCATCGCGTACGTCGACGATGGTCCCATTCCCGGCGGCGAAATTGCGTTTCGCCGCCTCAAGTTGCTCGGCGATGGCTTTACTCTGCTCGCGCAGCGAGCGCAGGGTGTCCTGAGCAGCCAAGACGTCAAAATACGCCGACGTTACTTGGACGAGGAGATTCTGGTTGCTTTGTGTCCACTGTATGTAGGCGACGCCGGCATCGAGCTCGGCTTGCTTCACGCTGATGCGATCCCCCGGGTCGTACAGCGCCTGAGTGGCCGTAAGGTTCGCATCGCGCGCGATGTAATCCCAATTCGTGGGAAAGCCGAATTTTTGCAAAAGTGGGTTCTCGCTGTCGCTTTGGGCGTTATCGCTGAGGCTCGCCCCTGCAGCAATCTGTGGTAACAGACGTGATCTCGCCAGCGGTACACGGGCGAGTGCGGCGTCATAGTTGGCTCGGGAAGCCCGCAGGGTCGGGTTGTGCTGCTGGGCCTCGGCAAACACGTTTGCTAGCGTCTCGGATTGCGCCGCATCGCACCCGCCGAAAGCCGCAATCCCCAGAAAAATTGCCGCTGGCAGCGCGTGGCGGCGAGCGGCGCGCATCGCTCTGCACTGGCCTTGCATGTAAGCATTGGCGGCAAATTGCAAGGAAATGGATAAGAATGGGTGGGGCATTTCGGGAGGCACTGCTCGCGCGCACGTGGCCGGCTTGAGAACCCATCTATTTGGATGATGGAGTCCATGCTAGCTTCGGTTCGGTGCGCTTGTTTGCGCTTCATCAAGTGCAAGCGTCGTATCGAGGCGACAATACGTCCCTAGGCTCCATGCCGCGCCCCATGTCGCCATCATGCCCAAAAGAAAGCGCCTCGCCCTGCTTGTTGTTTTCATCGTCGTCATAGCAGTTGCCGGAGCGGCATGGTATTTGACGCGACCGAAGGGGGCCTCAGGCGCGGTTACGCTTTATGGCAACATTGATATCCGGCAGGTACAGCTTGCCTTCAACGACGCGGGTCGCATCCAACGGCTTCTCGTTCAGGAGGGCGACCATGTGCACAAGGGCCAAGTGGTTGCCAAGCTGGAGTCGCTGCGATTTCAAGACGCCGCGGCGCGCGCGGAGGCGTCACTGATTGCGCAGGAAAGCGTGCTTGCGCGTTTGCGCGCCGGAAGCCGGCCGCAGGAAATCGCCGAGGCAAAGGCCGGGGTAGAAGTTGCCGAAGCCGCCGCTGAAAACGCGCAGATTACGTATGCGCGGCAACAGACGCTCGTTGAGGCGAATTTTCTGCCCAAGCAAAGCTTGGATAACGCCGCTCAAATTTTGAAGACGTCCCAAGCTCAGTTGCAGCGCGCACGGCAGGCCTTGAGCCTCGCTGTGCAAGGCCCGCGCAAGGAGGATATCGCCGCGGCTCGGGCTCAAGTGCACGCTGACAAGGCGGCGGTGGCGCTGGCACAGCGAGAGCTGACCGACGCTGCACTCATCGCGCCCGACGAAGGTGTGGTCGAGAACCGCATTCTTGAAGTCGGGGACATGGCGGCGCCCCAAACCCCGGTGATGACGATTGCGCTCGACAATCCGGTATGGGCTCGTGCTTACGTGAGCGAGCGCGACCTCGGACGCGTGGCGCCAGGTATGCGTGCTGAGATTGAAAGTGACAGCTTTCCCGGCCAGCGCTTCGTCGGATGGATTGGTTTTATCTCGCCCACCGCCGAGTTCACGCCCAAGTCAGTGCAGACGACCGATTTGCGCACAGAGTTGGTCTATCGCGTACGGGTGTACGCGTGCAACCCCGAAGGCAAGCTGCGCCTAGGCATGCCGGTGACTGTGCAGGTTCCGCTTTTGAACAATTCCCCACGGACGATGCCCAGCGATGTCTGCAGGGGTTGAAGCCATGGCTGCACCTGCGCTGGAGCTTGATGGTGTGCACAAGCGATTTCGTCAAGGAAGGCGCGTCGTCGAAGCGCTCGACGGATTGAGCATCACGGTGCAGCCGGCGCGTATCACCGGGCTGCTGGGTCCGGACGGTGCGGGAAAGACCACCCTGATGCGCTTGGCTGCCGGGCTTTTGTTGCCAGAGGAGGGCACGGTGCGCATGCTCGGGCATGACACGCGCGAAGATTCCGCAGCCATTCAGGAGGCCATCGGCTACATGCCGCAACGCTTTGGCCTATATGAAGATCTGACTGTGCAAGAAAACCTGAACCTATACGCTGACTTGCAAGGGCTCGACGGTACCCAGCGCGCGGCGCGCTTCGAGGAATTGCTGCGCATGACAGCACTTGGGCCCTTTGGCACGCGCCGGGCGAGCGCATTGTCTGGCGGCATGAAGCAAAAATTGGGGCTGGCCTGCGCCTTGTTACGCGTGCCTAAGTTTTTAATCCTGGACGAACCGACCGTCGGTGTCGATCCAATTTCGAGGCGGGAACTCTGGAGCATCATCAAGACCATGCGTGCGCAGCAGGTGAGCGTTCTGGTCAGCACGGCGTATCTCGACGAAGCCGAGTTGTGTGACGACATCGTGCTTCTACACCAAGGGCGTTTGCTCGCGCAGCAAGCTCCAGCCGCGTTCGGCGCGCAGTTAAATGGGCGCTGTTATCTCGTAAAGCATTCCGCGTTGCGGCGGCGTGCCTTGCAGGCACGGCTTGTTGCGCGCCAAGGCGTGATTGATGCCCTGGTGCAGGCAGACGGTGTACGCGTGGTCCTGTGTGACGCGCAAGCGCACATGCAAGCTGGCGAAGACTGGCACCTAGTGGCACCGCGCTTCGAGGATGCTTTCGTCAGCCTGCTGCGTTCGGCACCAGCGGAGAACGCCGATGCGGCGCTGCCGAATCCTGGTTCAAATCCGACCGCCGCGATGAGTGCACGCACGGGCGATGCCCTAGCGCCGTCGTCTACTGCGGGCACGTCCGCAGGGTCCGCTACCGTGTCTGCGCCGGCTGCCGACACGGTGATCGAGGTACATGAGTTGCGCCGCCATTTCGGCAGCTACGAAGCTGTCAAGGGGATCAGCTTCAGTGTGGCGCGCGGCGAGGTCTTTGGCCTGCTGGGCGCGAATGGCGCTGGCAAGAGCACGACATTTCGCATGCTGTGCGGCCTGCTGCCGGCTAGCTCTGGCACCTTACGCGTGGCGGGTCTGGATTTGCATACGGCGCGTAGCGCAGCTCGGGCACGGATCGGATACGTCGCGCAGAAATTCGCGCTGTATGGCAATCTGAGTGTGGCGCAAAACTTGAAATTTTTCGCCTCCGCCTACGGCTTGCGAGGCGCGCGGCGCAAAGCCCGCTTGGTGTGGGCACAACGCGAGTTCGACTTGGGGGGATTTCTGGATGCCGGTACCGCTGAGTTAGCGCTCGGTTTCAAGCAACGATTGGCGCTCGCTTGCGCGCTTATGCATGAGCCTTCAATCCTGTTTCTCGACGAACCTACCTCTGGAGTGGATCCGCTGGCTCGGCGTGAGTTCTGGCAGCGGATCAACCATCTGGCCGAGTCCGGGGTCACGGTGATGGTCACGACGCACTTCATGGACGAGGCCGAGTATTGCGACAACCTCGTTTTGATGTCCCTGGGCGAGATCATGGCTTTTGGCTCGCCACAAGAGATTCGAGCGCGGGTTCGCAGCGCACGTCTTCCCAACCCCAGCATGGAAGATGCTTTCATCGATCTCATTCAGTCGCACGAGGCGCAGATCCGGAGGGCCGTGTGAACTGGCTGCGCTTGCGCGGGCTGATCCGCAAGGAATTTTTGCAGATCGTGCGCGATCCATCGGCGATTGCCATCGCTTTCGTGCTTCCGGTGTTTCTGCTTTTGCTATTTGGCTATGGAGTGTCGCTGGACGCCCGCCGGGTGCCATTGGCTGTGGTGGTCGAACAGCCGACGGCGCAAACAGCGAGCTTCGTTGGCGGGCTTGTGCAGTCCGACTATTTCGCACCGCGACGTTACGCCACCGTTACCGAAGCGCGGCGGGCGCTCATGGAAGGTGCCGTGAACGGTATCGTGTGGCTACGCGCGGATTTCAGCCGCCGCCTGTTGTCGGGTCGCAGCGCACTGGTGGGAGTTTGGGTGAATGGGGTCAACGCGAACAACGCGCGCATCCTCGAGGGCTATCTCCAGGGTATGTGGCAGAACTGGCTGCAGCGGCAAGCAGACACGGCCGGCAGGCCACTGACGGTCCCGGTTCTCGCCAACGACCGTATCTGGTTCAATCCAGCCGTGCGCAGTCGAGACTTTCTCGTTCCTGGACTGATTGCGGTGATTATGACCTTGATTGGCGCGTTGCTTACGGCGCTGGTCATCGCGCGCGAATGGGAGCGCGGCACCATGGAGGCGCTAATGGCGAGTCCAGTGACGATTGGCGAGATCTTGCTTGGCAAGCTCGTGCCTTATTTCGTCTTGGGTATGGGGGGTATGCTGCTGTCGGTGGCGATGGCGGTGTGGCTGTTCGAGGTGCCGCTAGTGGGAAGCTTTTGGCTGTTGGTCGCATGCTCGGCGCTTTTCCTCCTCGTAGCTCTCGGCATGGGCCTTTTGATCTCAACGCTCGCCAAGAACCAGTTCGTCGCTGCGCAGCTTGCGGTGATCGTGACCTTTCTTCCGGCTTTCTTGCTCTCTGGATTCATTTTCGACATCGGATCAATGCCGGAGGTTGTGCGGCTTCTCACCCACGTTGTGGCCGCGCGCTACTACGTGGCCATTTTGCAGACGTTGTTCCTAGCGGGAAACGTCTGGCCGGTTGTGCTCGCGAACAGCGCGGCGTTGGCACTAATGGCGCTGATCTTCTTCAGCATCGCGCGACGCAATTCGCGCAAGCGCCTGGACTGAGCCGGCGGGAACCATGTGGGCACGCATCCTCGCATTGATCGCCAAGGAGTTGCTCGCCGTGCTACGCGATGCGGCCAGCCGAACGGTTCTCATCGTGCCTCCGCTGATTCAGCTGATGGTGTTCGGCTACGCCGCGAGCTTTGATCTTAACCACATACCCTACGCCGTCTATAACGAGGACGCGGGCTACGCAGCACGCGAGTTGCTATCGCGCTTTGCTGGCTCCAGGACCTTCGAGCAGGTTGCTACGATAAATCGCCAATCGCAGATTGCCCAGCTGATCGACGCCAAGAAGGCGCTTCTCGTGTTACACGTACCGCAGCATTTCACGCGGGAGTTGCTTACGGGAAAGCAGGCCCAGCTTCAGATCATCATTGATGGACGCGATTCGAACACGGCATCGCTGGCCCTCAATGATGTCGGCGGCGTGCTCTGGGAATTTAACCAGCAGTGGGCTGGCGCGCATGGTGAACCGGGACTGCCGGCGAAGCTCGACATCCGCGCGTGGTTTAACCCAAACCTTCTGTCGCGCTGGTTTATCGTGCCGGGCATCGTTGCGCTGCTTACATTGGTGGTGACGCTTCTGGTCACGGGGCTCTCGGTTGCGCGGGAGCGCGAGATGGGTACCTTCGATCAACTGTTGGTGACACCAATGGGGCCGTTCGAGATTCTGGTTGGCAAAGCAGTTCCAGGGTTCGTCATCGGTGGACTGGAGGGTAGCTTCATTGCGCTGATGGCCGTATTGTGGTTCAAGGTGCCTTTTGTCGGCAGCATCGCTGCACTGGCTTTGGGACTGTTTTTCTTTTTGCTGGCCGCCATCGGAATCGGGTTGATGATTTCCGCTCTGGCTGTCACGCAGCAGCAGGGTCTTCTCGGCGTATTCATGTTTTTGGTGCCGTCGGTCATTCTTTCAGGATTTGCTACCCCGATTGCCAACATGCCCGAAGCGGTGCAGCTGTTGACCTATTTCAACCCCATGCGCTATTTCCTCGTCATCGTGCGCGGTGTGTTCCTGCAAGGCGAAAGCGTGCACATGCTATTGCCGCAGTACGCGCCGCTGGCGCTGATTGGCTTGGCCAGCATGGCCGCTGCCGCATGGCTCTTCCGACACCGCATGGCCTGAACCGGCTCTGCGGTGGCCGTCCGGCCTGGACACGATGCGTGAGTGGGGAGGGGCAGGGCGTCTGCGGGGATATTGGCCCTGCTAGTTCTGGCTTTGCGCCGGCTGGTCTGGCTCGCAGGAGCTTTTCTAGCGCTGTTCGGCGTAGCCAAACGCGTCAGGTTTAGTCTGGAGCCACCGCTCGAATGATCGCCGAATGATGTCTGAACGAGGATGGGCCGAAGGCGTCGGCAAGGGCGATGCAGGCGCATTTGGACGGGGAATGTTTGACCGCAAAACCGTGGATGGAATTCGCAACAGTCACCTCATCCGTCGCGCTTTGCGGGCCACAGGCTGAGCAATGCTGAAGCTCAAAGATGGCACGCGGCGCTGAAGTTTGTGTGTGTTGCTCGGAGTGGCTGCGATGGCCGATAAAGGGAGCGAAGCTTTGCCCGCTTTCACTCTGGGGACATTGTGGGGAGCGATTCCGAGCGTTTGAGGGCATCACGCAGCAAGGCGCACCGTGCACTCAATGCCCAGCCCGCCGGATCAACGCCCTTGAGCCACAATCCAGCCGCCAATTTCGGGCCAGGCTTCCCTAAGTGTGCGCGAGCCCATGAACAGGCCGACGTGCCCTCCCGGAACCATGCGCTTTTTGGTGTCGACCTTGGGTGTGCCGCAAAGTGCCTCAGCGGCGAAAACCTGCTTGTGATTGGTAATGTCATCGCTTTCGCCAGCGAGAAGATAGAGAGGGCAGGTCACGGCTTTAAGGCTTAATATGCGGCCGAGCGCGACGTACTTGCCTTTGGCCAGAAAATTGCGCTTGAATAGTTGATCGATCACCTGCAGGTACCATCGCCCTGGGAGGTCAAGCGGATTCTCGTACCAGCGTTCAAACGCCTCTGTCTTGGACAGCCAGACCGGGTCGTCGATGTGCTCGTACAAGTCGATGTGCTCTTGCACGTAGTGCTGCTCGGGGTGCATGTTCTTCCATCCAGCGAGCATGTATTTGCCGAGCATCAACCCGCCGCCAGAGGACACCAAGTCTTCGTAAAAGCTCATCGGACTGGCCTTGACCATTTTCACCAGCGGGCCATTGCCTGCGTGGGTGTCAATCGGGGAGCCGGCTAGCACCAGGCTGGCAACCCGCTCGGGAAAGCGCGCTGCCAGCATCGCCGCGGTCCACCCGCCTTGACACAGGCCGACCAAGTTGACGCGACCGCCTAGGTCGTCGATGCAGGCCAAAAGCTCGGCCAAGTATTGATCAACTTCCAGGTCTTTCATATCCGGCGTAGCGCTATGCCAGTCGGTAAGGAACAAAAGCTCGACGCTCGCGCGACGCAGGGTCTGCATCAGGCTCTGGCCCTCGTGGTAATCGGCGATCATCGAGGTGTGCCCGGCGTACGGGGCAACGACCAGGGTCGGAGTGCCCTTGGCATTCGGCGCTGAATAGTCGCACAGTGTCAGCGTGCGCAGCTTGAGACGCTCGATATGCGCGGTGGCCAAACGTGGCTTTAGGCCACCGTGCAGGCGCGACTCCTCAGTGAGGAACTTAACATTGCGGGCGAAAAGATCCAAACCCTCGTCAGCCATATTGGCGGCTAGTTGCGCCGGCCAGAAAATGGGCACGTTGACGTTCGGAAGCTTCGATGGCTGCTTGGCTGCCCCGGTCATATCGCGGATTCTCCAGCCATCAGACGATGGCAAAGCGGTTGAACACGATGCGCTTGGTCTGATCAAGGGCAAGTGCGAATACCACGACGCATGCGATGAGTCTGGCGATTAGTCCCCAGGGCAGTGCGGCCATCAAGACGCCGAAGCTGGCCAAAAGGCTCACCACGAATACGTCACCAAGGCTTGCGAGTAGCATCCAACGACTGGGCGGTAACGACCACAGCCGACCGTCGCTGCGAAGCACGTAGATACTTGCTTGAGTGGTGAAGACCAGGATCAGGAAAACGACGGTCTGCAACTGCGGCGCGGAAAGGCCTTGGCTGGCACGTGCCCACCAGTAGAACGAAAACGAGAATGCAAGCGACAGCGCCGCAAATACGAGGGCGGCGCCGACGAGCTTTCGTACCTGCCAGCGCTGAGGGCGCGGCGCGGGTTGCACGTGATCGGTGGCGATTGTCATGGTGACGAAATCGTTGGTAAACAGCAGCAGTACGATCAGCGTCGACGACATGACGAAGCGTCCTGTGAGCCACAAGCCCAGAGTGAGGAAAACAACGATTTCGAACGTCTTGAGCGTCTTGTTCAACGTGTAGGTGAGCATGCGTCGATGCACCTCGCGCCCTGTGCGCACCACGGTGAGAACACCCGATAGGCCCGGATCGGTGAGGACCACTCCGGCAGCAGCTTTTGCCACATCGGTGGCGCTTGCCACGGCCACGCCAAGTTCTGCCTGACGTAGTGCCGGAGCGTCGTTCACGCCGTCGCCAGTCATGCCGGTGACGTGGCCAGTGCGTTGCAGCGCTTGCACGATCGCATGCTTGTCCTCTGGCAGCACGCGGGCAAACAAGTCACAGTTTTCAGGGTTGCGCAGGGCGTCACCTCGTGCTTCGCATACGCGCGTGCCGAGGCCCAGCGCGGTGCCGATGGCGCGCGCAGTTTCCAGTGCGTCGCCTGTGGCCATGCGTACGCGCACGCCGAGTAGCGCGAGCTGCGCGATCAGATTGGCGGCGTCCGGACGCGGCGGGTCCGACAAGCCGACGACGCCGAGGAGCTGAAAGGCATCTTCACCACCAGCCGCCACCGCAAGCACGCGCGCGCCACTGGCGGCAAGCTGTCGTTCTGCGGCGTCGAGCGCATCCTGTTGCGCGCGATCGAGCCGGCAAAGGGGTCCGATTACACTGGCTGCCCCCTTTAGCGCATGCCAAGGTTTGCCGTCGGCGATGTATACGCCCTCGCTGCGGCGGGTGGCGGGGTCGAATGGGTGAAAAGCCTGACGTGGTGGCGCGCTCTGTAGAAGTCCTTGTTTGCGGGCAGGGCCGAGAATGGCAAGATCCAATGGATCCTGTGTGGCGTCGTCGCTCGCTAGCGCCGCTGCGTACAGCACACGGTCAGCGTCTGTGTCCGCTGCCAAGGGCATCGCAGCCTCTAGCGTGAGTGTGTTTTGCGTCAGTGTCCCGGTCTTGTCCGACACCAGCGTGTCCATTGCAGCAGCCTCTTCCACTGCCGGAAGCCGCGTAACCAGGACGCCTTGATGCGCGAGCTGCATGCTACTGATCGCTGTGGCTAGCGTGTAGGTGGCCGGCAGGGCTACCGGGACGGACGCCACCAGCAGCATGAGCGCGAACACTGCGGTATCAAGCATGGGCATGTGGTGCAACAGGGCATAGACCACAACAAACGCGACCAGAACCGCATCGAACATCACGAGTCGTTCAACGATCCCGAAAATGGTGCGTTGCATATGGCTGGGCGCGTTTGACGTGCGGACGAGTTCCGCCGTTCGGCCGAAGAAGGTGTGTGCGCCGGTGCCCGTGACGATACCGCTGGCCTCCCCTTGACGCACGATGGAGCCGGTATAAGCGGATTTTCCAGCGCCTGCGTCTACTGGAAGTGATTCGCCGGTTAGTGCAGCCTGGTCGAGCGCGACATCGCCTTCGAATAATTGCAGATCGGCCGGAACCAAGTCACCAGCTCGCACGTGCACCACGTCGCCCGGCACCAACTGCTCGGCGGGGACCGTGCACCAAGCCCCGTCGCGCAGGACGCGGGCGTTGACGTGCAGTTGCTTGCGCAGCAAGGCCAGCGCGTCCTTGGCGCGCTGCTCCTGCGCGAAGGCGACCACCGCGTTGAACAGCAACAACGCGGCGATCACGATTGCCTCCGGGGCACGCCCCAGCATGATCTGTAACACGATCACGGCTTCAAGCATCCACGGCACCGGCGCCCAGAATTTGTCCAAAAATTGGCGCCAGGCGGCGACCGTCTCATCCGGGATGGCGTTCGGCCCCGATTGCGCCAGGCGCTGACTCACCTCATCTCTGGTCAGGCCCCGAGCATGATCGGTAGTCGCAGTTTCGGCAACAAAGGTGGCGGGGTGCATATGCGAGTGTTTGGCAGTAAGGTTTATGTCACCCATGCCGCCCAGCCCAGAGACAGCAGCAGGGTAAATGCAAGCCAAGCCGCTGCTGGCAGCATGGTTCTTTGTCTGGATAGTCCCATCGCATAGGCAGCTTTAAGAAGATTGTTGCTGCCGGTTGAAATGAGCACGGCCGTGATCACGGCTGCGTCGCTCACCTGAAAGTGTCCGGCCAAAAGTGAAAGCACGAATGGATCAATGTCGGTAAAGCCGACAAGGAAGCTCAGCACGTGCAGGCCTGTCGCTCCGAAATGCTGGGTGACGAAGTTCGTGATGGCAGCGAATGCCACGAAAAGTCCAGCAAATAGAAAAGCAACGGGCAAGTCAAGTGGATTGGCGTGGCGCATTCCGAGTGTGGCACCGGGCGCTTGCGGCGCCTCTCGGTTGCCGCGTTGCCAGAGAAGCCAAGTTAGGCCGAGCGAGCCAGCGAGCAGGAGCGTGAACGGTAACGCAAGATGCAGTGCCGCTGGCCAGTGACCCAGGGCAAGGATCACGATCCACAGTCTGACATACATCATTGCTGTTGCCAAAACGATTGCGGCAGGCGCTTGTGAAGCAATGCGCATGTCGAGTCGTGCTTGCCGCGCAAGCACGACAGTGGCCGCTGTGCTGGAATATACCCCGCCGAGGACGCCCGTGAGCAAGGTGCCGGCGTTGGGAAACACGTAGGTGTGCGCCAAGTAGCCCGCATAAGAAATGGTGGAAATCAAGACGACAGCCATCCAGATTTTGGCGTACGTGATGTCGACGAGACCTGGAATCGGTGTGTTGGGCAGGAGAGGGAGAACTAGCCCAGCGAGGATGAGGAACTTGACCAGGGTCACGCCCTCAGTCATCGGCATGGCGTCGGACAGGCGACGGATCAGCGGTTTTTCTGCCAGCATCAAAATAGTGACGATCAATATGGCAGCCACCAGCCAATCGGGTTGCGTGAGCACGAGCGGCCCGAGCGCAAAGGCAAGCAAAGCGATGACCGAGGGCAGGAGAGCGCCGCCACCATCGGCCCCGGCAGTGCCGTGTAGAGCCAAGTCCACCGCCAACCAGACCGCCAGCGCCGCCAGGCCCGCCACAAAAAGCCCACGCGGTGCGGAACCGTCGAGAAGCCAAAGCACAAAACCCGCCGCGCCAATAAGGGTAAGCGTGCGAGTGGTGCCGAAGCCGATGCCTTCATCCTGTGCACGACGGTAGCTGTGCAGTTCAAGGCCAAGCACAAAGCTGAGCACCACAGTTGCCGTGAACTGCAAGAGAAGCGGAGGTAGGGGGCCAGTCATGAGTTCACCTCTTGGCGCTAGCTGTGTGCAGGACCGCCGCCTGCGCTGCCATCACGGCTTCTTCGTCAGTCGGCAGCGCAAAGATGGGAATGCGGCTGGAACTGGAGGCGATATTCAGATCTCCATTTGCATTTGCCTCGACGTTGGTCACCAAGCCCAGCCAGGCAAGTTTTTGCACCACGGCGGCTCGGATCATGGGTTGATGGGTCCCAATGCCTCCGGTGAACACCAGCGCGTCTAGCCCGCCCAATGTGGCAATTATCGCTCCCGTTTGGCGCACGATACTGGCCACGAAAACGTCAAGGGCTTGTTGGGCTCGCGGGTCCTTGCTGGCGAGAAGGTCGCGTGTGTCCGCGCTGATCTCGGACACGCCGAGAAGCCCGCTTTTCTTGTAGAGCAAATCGCTGACTTCTTCTGATTGCATGCCATCGTGCTGAAACCACTGCAGGACAAGGCCCGGGTCGAGCGCGCCGCAGCGTGTGCCCATCACGAGTCCGTCAAGCGCAGTGAAACCCATTGTCGTCGTGACGCTTTGAAGGTCGCGCATGCCACAGAGACTTGCGCCACTGCCAAGATGCGCGACGACCACCGATCCATGCGCCTGCTCTCCTAGCACGGCAGGTAGACGGCGGCTAATAGCGTCATATGACAGACCATGAAAGCCATAGCGCTGATAGCCGCGTTCGTGCCATGCGCGTGGAATCGCATAACGCCGCTCGGCATCAGTGTGCTTTGCATGGAATGCGGTATCGAAACAAGCCACTTGCATGGCCTCCGGGAGGCTGGCTTGCGCGGCTTGCACACCCGCAAGACCAGGGCCTTGATGCAGTGGCGCCAAGCTTGTTAGCCTTTGGAGATCAGCAAACACCCCCGGCGTGATGCGCACGCACTCGTTATAGTGCAGTCCTCCATGGACAATGCGATGTGCTACAAGCGTGGGGCGCGGCGCTTCGCAATTTCGCGTCAGCCAATCGATGAGCCACGTGGTTTCGCCGCCAATGTCGCCTCGCGGTGCATTGGATGCCTCCGTACGGGAGGGTTCGCCCGCATGGGTATAGGTCAAAGTCGGTTTGCTGCTTGGTGCGTCGATCTCACCACGCAAAATCGGCGTCGGAAGACTCGAAGAGTTGCTGTCGATGGCGCTATCGAACAACGCGAACTTGAGGCTCGCCGAACCGGCATTGAGGCTGAGAAGAGAGGCGTTCATACATGCGGCTTTGTGCGCGTTGCCAGATCCAGCAGTACGGCCAAGGCGCACGAGGCCATACGCGCGTCGGAAAGATCGGCGCGGCTGGTGAGTACCACGGGCACGCGTGTGCCCAGGACGATGCCAGCGATCTCGGCCTCGGCGAGATACTCAAGCTGTTTCGCAAGCATGTTGGCTGCCTCCAGATCCGGCGCTACAAGAATGTCAGCCTGACCGGCAACTCTCGAGACGATACCTTTGGTATCTGCGGCGCGCTTGGATACAGCGTTGTCGAAGGCGAGCGGGCCGTCGAGTAGGCCGCCTGTGATCTGTCCCCGGTCAGCCATCTTGCACAAAGCGGCTGCATCAATCGTGGACGGAATCTTGGGGGTGACGGTTTCCACAGCCGAGAGAATGGCGACCTTGGGCTGTGCAATGCCCAGGGCGTGCGCCAGATCGATCGCGTTCTGGACAATGTCACGCTTGGCCTCCAGATCCGGCGTTACGTTCACCGCGGCATCGGTCAGCAGCTGCAAGCGAGCTTGGCCCACGGCATCAATCACGAAGACATGGCTGACGCGCCGCGCCGTACCCAGTCCCGTTTGTGGATCGACCACCGCATGCATGAGCTCATCCGTGTGCAGCGAGCCCTTCATCAGTGCCTGCACCTCACCTGCACGCGCCATGGCGACGGCCCTGTCAGCCGCGGCATGGCTGTGCTCGGTCGCCACAAGGGGATAAGCCGTGAGATCAATGCCAGCGGCTGCAGCGGCGGCACACATTTTGGCCTTCGGGCCGACGAAAGTCGGACGGATCAATCCCGCCTTGGCCGCATCCACCGCCCCACCCAAAGAGACGGCGTCCACGGCGTGCACCACCGCCATGGAGAGGGGTGGCCGCCCAGAAAGTCTAGTGCGTGCCTGTTCAATGATTGCCCGCAGCTTTACGCCAGGATCGCGTAGTTCCAGCTTGGGAAGGTGCACACGCGGGCGGCGTACTTTCTCGGTCGGTACAAGCACGTCGGCGGACCCCTCGACAACTGTCTCGTTGCGCTGATTGACCACGGTGCAGTGCAAAGTGGCGCGAGGTGCGCGGCCCGCGGTCGTGTCGACTGCGGTGACGGTCACGGTTACGCGCACGGTGTCGCCGAGGTACATCGGCTTGAGAAATCGGAGATCTTGGCTTAGATACACCGTCCCCGGGCCTGGCAGCTGGGTGCCAAGGACATTGGAGATCAGTGCGGCTGACCACATGCCATGCGCCACCACTTTGTGGAAGGGATCGCTCGCGGCGAATGCTGCATCCACGTGCGAAGGGTTCACATCACCCGACATCAGCGCAAAGGTCTGCACTTCATCCTCGGTGAAGTTCCGAGTCAGCGATGCCGAGTTTCCGACCTTCAGTTCAGCGATTGGGTGGTTTTCGATCAGGTCTGCCATGGCATATCGGTGCGGATGTTCTTGAGGCTTAGCGTTGCAGTACGTAGCTGCCCGGCGCGTTCATCAGCGGCTTGGCGCCCGCAATGCCCATGGGCGGCGGCGCAGTCATTTGGCTGCTGTGGGCTGACAACCACGCGCTCCAGCGTGGCCACCATGATCCTTCTTCCGGCGTAGCCTGCTCCAGCCATTGCTCAGGGGCCTGAAATCCGCTGTCATGCTTGTGCAACGCCCAGTGATAATGGCGGCGCGGGTGTCCCGGTTCACTGACGATGCCGGCATTGTGGCCACCGCTAGTCAGCACGAAAGTCACCTCGCTGTGATCCAGCAGATGAATTTTGTACACCGACCGCCAAGGCGCAACGTGATCAGCCTCGGTGCCGACGACAAACCAGGGAAGCGGCACATCTTCCACCGTAACTGTCCGGCCGTTCACCTTCCAGCGTCCTTCAGCCAAGTCATTGTTCAGATAGAGCCCACGCAGGTATTCGCTGTGCATGCGTGCGGGCATGCGCGTGGCGTCGGCATTCCAGGCCATCAAGTCATTTGGAGGTCGGTGCTGGCCCATTAGGTAGTCGCGGGTAATGCGTGACCAGATCAGGTCATACGAGCGCAGCATCTCAAACGCACCGGCCATCTGCGTGGTGTCCAGATAACCCTGCGCCCACATCATGTCCTCTAGGAAGCTCACCTCGCTTTCGTCGATGAACAAGGACAGCTCGCCAGGCTCGGTGAAGTCGATTTGCGAGGCCAAAAGCGTAACGGTTGCTAGGCGATCATCCCCCTTGGCGGCCAAGGCCGCAGCAGCAATGGACAAAAGAGTGCCGCCCAAGCAGTAGCCGGCTGCGTGTACCTTTCGGCCGGGCTGAATTCGCTCCACCGCGTCCAGCGCGGCAAGAGGGCCGAGTGCGAGGTAATCATCCATCCCAAGTTCGCGGTCCTCGGCGCCCGGGTTTTTCCATGAAATCATGAAGACCGTGTGGCCTTGGTCGACAAGATACTTAATCATCGAATTGTGGGGCGAGAGGTCGAGGATGTAATACTTCATGATCCAAGCGGGTACCACCAGAAGCGGCTCGGCCCAAACCTGCGTGGTGCTGGGGCTGTATTGAATGAGCTCGATGAGCCGGTTGCGCAGCACCACCTTGCCCGGGGTGAGAGCGACCTGCTTCCCCGGGACGAAGCTCTCCGTTCCGGCAGGTGGCTGGCCGCTCATCACGCGCCGCAAATCATCCATCCAAGCTTTGGCGCCATCGACCAAATTCATGCCTCCAGTCCTGAGCGTGGCGTCGATGACTTCAGGATTCGTCAAGGGTGAATTGGTTGGTGCGAGCATGTCCAGCCATTGCCGCGCAGCAAAAGCAACCACCTGTTCATGATGTCTGGACACGCCACGCACGCCGGATGTAGCGTTGTGCCACCAGTCTTGCTGTAACAGGAAGGCCTGTTGAAGCAAGTTGAATGGGTACCGTTGCCAAGCCGGATCGGCGAAACGCCGGTCGTTTGGCGTGGGGCTGATGCAATGTGCTGCATCACTCGTGCCTGGCCGGTGCGCCATTGCGCGAGCGCAATACCCAGCGTAGATCGCTGCGTCGCGTAAGGCGCTTCCTGCTAACGCCAGGCGTTTTCCCGGCGAGGCGGCGAGGTGCGTCCACCAATCAGCCGCGGCCAGCCCCAGAGACGCGGGTGATAAACCGAGCGTGCGTCTGGCCTGCATGGCGTGTGCGGCTCGATCGATCAACTCAGCCAGTCCAGCGTCGGGCTGAGGCGGCGGACTCAAGCAGGCTGCGGGTTCGGCGCTTGGAGGTGTCGGCGGAATCACCGCAAGGGATCGATCATTATTAGGCATGAGCGGTTGGGGGGAGTCTGACTCGGGAGCTCTTGGGATAAGCTTTTCAGGCGCCGAGGCGATCCCGACGACGGTACCTGCGCGCGTACGGCGCGAAGGACGGGGGTGCGCGTTGGATTTCATGCCCATCTCCTTAAGGCCTATAGGTTATTTGTAATGCTGCAACGCCGCACAGAGATTGATATGTGTCAAGCGTAACGGCTGCCGACGTGCGAGCAAGCAGCTTTCTGAGTCATGGCGTCGAACTGAGCCGTGCGCTGTCCATGCACAATAACGGACTACTGCGACATTACCAAGGATGGATTCATGCGAGTTACCGTTATCGGCGCTGGGTATGTGGGCCTGGTTACTGCGGCATGCTTTGCCGATGTTGGCAACACCGTTATTTGCGTTGAACGCGACGCCGGGCGTATTGCTGCGCTGAAAAAAGCTCAAGTGCCGTTCTATGAGCCGGGTCTGAGCGAACTCGTCGCACACAACGCGCAGGCGGGACGCATGGGTTTCGTGCCCAATCTTGCTCAGGGACTCAATGGGACGCAGGTATGCTTTATCGCCGTCGGCACGCCGCCATTGCCCACTGGGCAGGCCGATATGAGCCAGGTACGGGGTGCCGCACATGAAATTGGCCAATACGTCAATGGCCCGCTCGTCGTCGTGCAGAAGTCCACTGCCCCCGTCGGTACCGTTGCCATGGTCCAAGGCATCATCAACGAGGAAATGGCACGTCGAGGGGTACACCACTGGGTCAGCGTCGTGAGCAACCCCGAGTTCCTCAAAGAGGGCTCGGCTATTGATGACTTCACGCGTGGCGACCGCATCGTGGTGGGCAGTACGGACGAACGGGCTATTGCGGTGATGCGCGATCTGTATCGGCCGTTCAACCGTAATCACGAAAAGATGATGATGATGAACCCGGCTAGTTCCGAACTCACCAAGTATGCCGCCAACACGATGTTGGCCACCCGTATTTCGTTCATGAATGAGCTCGCCCGGTTGGCCGAGGCCGTAGGTGCCGACATTGAGCAGGTGCGCTTGGGAATGGGCGTGGATCAACGCATTGGTAGCCACTTTCTATATGCCGGTGCGGGCTACGGGGGATCGTGCTTTCCGAAGGACGTGAAGGCCCTCGCTTTCATGGCACGTGAAGCGGGCTTGCGAGCTGAGCTGGCCGAGGCAGTCGACGCGGTCAACCAGCGGCAGAAGCAGCGGCTGTTTGAGAAGATTGCGGCACACTTCGCAGCTGATGGAGTCAAAGGCCGCACAATCGCTGTCTGGGGACTCGCATTCAAGCCCAATACGGATGATATGCGGGACGCCCCAAGCATCGACCTCATTGAAGCCTTGCTTGCGGCAGGCGCCAGGGTGAAGGCCTTTGATCCCGTTGCAATCGAGAGCGCTCGCAGACTCTGGGGAGATCGCCCTGGCGTGGAGCTCACGAAAGATGCCGCGTCGGCTCTTCACGACGCAGATGCTCTCGTCGTGGTCACGGAATGGCACGCATTTCGTTCACCCGACTTCGAGCAAATGGCTTCGCAATTGCGCGCCAAAGTCGTATTTGATGGCCGCAATCTCTGGGATCCGCAGTCCGTACGCGCCGCGGGGTTGGCTTATTACGGGATTGGTCGAGGGTAAACGATTGATGCCTCTTAGGGGGCGGGCTCTGTGTACACGGGCGCGAAACCTCCGCCCGGTGTGCGGAAATTCGTGGTTTGACCTTGATAGAGCCGGGCGCTGAACCACAGCACATGGCCTGCATCGGCATAAGCCCTCAGGTCGAATTTGAGGGGCTGCGGGGCATTGGCGTCGCCGATGTTGCGTTCGCCGGGAGGGGACAGCGCTTGAGCGACGTACTGGCCGCGCACAATGTCCGACCACACGCCTTTGGTGAGTTTGGCGCCGCGGTAGGCGGCGCGGCTGCCATACCCAGCCCACGGTTTGAAGAACAGGCCTCGCCTCTGGGCCCAGAGTTCCTCCGCGTTTTGCGCACTGACGATTTGCGTCCGTGGCACATGCGCGGCGAGGGGCCTGGATGTATCGCTATCCACGCCCAGTGTGCGCAAGGATTCCACATCGCTCAGTAGCGCCAGGTTGCGCTTATCGGCGTACAGCGCATGGGCGCGGGGGTGCGGCGTAATCACTGCTGCATTCTCACTCCACGCGTGGCGCAGGGCAGCATGAGCCTGTGTTTCAAGCCCGAAATCTGTAAGCCGGTTGTAGACCATATCGATGATCTTGTCACGATGCCAAAGGCGCGAACCCTCCATGCGCAGCGCCGCTGGATCGGAAATGACAACGTCGATGCCGGCGCGTTCGAACAGCCGCGCAAACAGCAAGAACTCGGCATAGAGGTACTGTGAGGTTGGCTCCGAGTCGACGATGGCTATGCATTGAGGTTCGCCACGGCGGCCTGCTTGGCGCCATTCTCGCAAGAACATGGCCATGATGTCGGCCTCGAACGCGTCAACGGACTCTGCGCTTGGGACCATCGCTTGCATTTCCTCGCAGCAGGCTCGTTGAGCGCGTGCCAGCACTGCTGACAGGAGCGCACCACCCGGGTTTGTATTGACCTCGATGAGATGCAATGACTCGCCTTCCAGATGAAAGTCAAAACCAAGGAATATGCCCCGGTTCCCGGGGTCGTGGCGTGCCGCCGCCGGCGCCCGAGCAAGCACGGTTTGCTCAAAGCGCGGCAACGATGCAACACGCTCCACGGCCTGCACCACATCTCGCATGCGGGCAATATGTCTGGTCGCCACGAAGACGGGCTGCGCAGAGAACATGTGAGGGTTGCGATGCTGGATAAGCGTGTACAGACCGGGCTGGCCAAGCTCGGACTCCAAGGCATGCGCCAGAGCCCTGCGATCGAGGCTGACGCAGAAGCAATCGCGATTCAATCTTTCAATCATGCTCATCAGGCGGGCGCGGTGTCCACGTGCGTTTGTAGCCACCACTCAAGCAGGGCAGCATGCCATAGCTTGCTGCCCTGAATTCGGGTGAAATGTTCGGGTGCTTCCGGCGCGTCAAGCAATCTGTCGATGTATCCGCGTTGGTACAGTCCGCGGTTGAGACTTGCGGCGGATGTGAGCAGATCTCCCATACGAGCCAGAAATGCGCCACGCACATGCTTGAGCGCCGGGACCGGGAAATACCCTTTGGGGCGGTCAATCACGGCGTCCGGAATCACGCCGCGGGCAACAGCTTTAAGTGGGTACTTTCCGCCCTCGCGCAGGCGCAGTCCCGGGGGCATGCCGGCCGCCAACTCCACGAGCGTGCTGTCGAGAAAAGGCACGCGCAGTTCGAGCGCGTGCTCCATTGGCAGGTTGTCGACGCGTTTGACAGGGTCATCGACAATGAGCGTGGTCACATCCAGGCGTAGCACGCGGTCGAGAAAGGTATCAGCACCTGGCTGCTCCAAGGCGTATTCGATCAATTCCGAGGTGACATCCGGCACGTGGTATTCGGGAGCGATGAAGCGCAGCCACTCGGCATGATCGCGGTCGAAGTAGTGGCGGGCGAAGCGTTGCAGGGGTGTGCCAGTTTCGGCTTGCATTTGCGGATACCAGAAGTAACCCGCGAACACCTCGTCTGCACCTTGGCCGGCCAAGACCGCCTTGACGTCATGGCCCACCCATTCTGCTAGCAGGTCAAAGGCCACAACGTCATGACTGAACATTGGCTCGGTCATGCGCTCAATGGTCGTAGGCAGTCGCTCCAGCACCACGCTGTTGGGGATGCTGAGCTTGCGGTGCCGTGTGCGGAACGTCCGAGCGATCAGGTCGGAGTAGATGAATTCATCGGCCTTTTCGTCGGTTCCATCCAAGCTTTCAAAGCCGATCGAATAGGTGCGTAAATCCGGTATGCGCTGCGTCAGCATTCCCACGAGCAGGCTTGAGTCCAGGCCGCCCGAGAGCAAGACCCCCACGGGTACGTCGGCGGCGTGCACATGGCTGTCGAGTGCAGACTGTAATGTGCGGCGCGTGTGCGCAATCCAATCTTCCTCGCTGGGCGCAGGTGTTCGACGCTTAGCGCTAAGCTGCCAATAGCGTGAAAGTGTGCGCGTTCCGTCGCATTCCACACGAAGCAGGTGCGCGGGTTGCAGCTTGCGCACACCTTGCAGGATGGTGCGCGGTGCGGGAACAACGGCATGCAGGGTGAAGAGGTGGTGCAGAGCGATGGGATCGATGGCTTTGTTCACGCCGCCTGCGGCAAGCAAAGCGGGAAGGCTGGAGGCAAAACGCAGGCGGTTACGATCCTGCGTCAGATAGAGCGGTTTCATCCCAAAGCGGTCGCGCGCCAGCAGCAGGATGCTGGCGCGTGGATCCCACAGCACGAAGGCGAACATGCCGTCAAGACGCGCAATGGCACGATCGCCCCAAGCAGCATAGGCCTTGAGAATGACTTCGGTGTCGCCGCACGTGTTGAAGTGGTGGCCAAGCGCTGTAAGTTCAGCGCGAAGTTCACGATAGTTGTAAATAACGCCATTGAACACCAACGTGCAGCCCGAGTCGGGGTCCGTCATGGGTTGGTCGCTCGCAGCGCTCAGGTCGATGATGGCAAGACGTCTGTGGCCAAACGCTACAGGCCCAGCGCTCCAGTGCCCAGCGTGATCCGGGCCGCGAGGTGCAAGACGCGCGGTCATTTGGCCCACGGCCTCCACATTAGCGCGCGTGCCGTCAAGGCGTAACTCGCCGCAAATTCCACACATAGGCAGTTTCGTAGGATGTAATACGGTAATTGTCTTTGATGCGGCAGCTTCCTGGCAGGGGGATAGATTCGCCCCCGAAGTCCGGTTAGGCGCCGGATCCGAACAAGAGGCCTATACCGGCCGTGATGGCCATGGCCAGTGCACCCCAGAATGTCACACGCAGCACGCCACGGGCAAGTGGCGCGCGGCCCATGAAGGCCGCAAGCCCTCCGAGGATGGCCAAGAAGACCAATGATGTCATGCTGACGGTCCAGGGTAGATTCTCTCCGGGCATGACCACAACGCAGAGAAGCGGTAGGGCGGCACCCACGGCGAACGCAAATGCTGAGGTAAATGCTGCCTGCAGCGGGTTCGCCCTTACGCTTTCGGAAATACCGAGTTCATCGCGAGTATGGGCGGCCAGCGCATCTTTCGCCATTAACTGCGTTGCCACTTGCTGGGCAAGATCGGCATCCAGACCCCGCTGCATATAGATGCCAGCAAGTTCCGCCTCCTCGCGCACACCGTCGAAGGCCAATTCCTGGCGCTCGCGGGCAATGTCGGCCTGTTCGGTGTCGGCCTGGGAGCTTACCGAGACATACTCGCCTGCCGCCATGGACATGGCCCCCGCGACCAGACCCGCAATACCCGCCACGAGCACCGCGCTGTGCGTGGCGCTTGAGGCGATAACGCCGACGATCAGACTTGCCGTGGAGACGATGCCGTCGTTGGCGCCGAGCACTGCCGCGCGCAGCCAACCCGTATGCTGGGTGCGATGGCGTTCAACATGGATTCTCGACATGGCTAGGGTCTCCGATGAGAAAGGGCGCCTTGGCTAATACCACTGCAAGCCTTTGGCGGAACGTAGCAGCTGCAGCCAAAGGCCACAGGCCAACAGCAGAACGAGTGCGGCGGCCAAGGGTGGCCAGGTGATGCTGGCGAAGCCCATCACGTGGCGCAAAGTGGGATTCAGCGTGACCGCCGCCAGCATGATGCCAACGCTGCCGAACAAGCGGCCCAACCAGGGGTTGCCGATCGGCAGCTGGACTAGCACAGTGCGCGCCCTGTTGCGATTGGCCAGGATTAGCAGGAATAGCGCAAGCACAAGTGCGATGAATACGGTCAAGCGCAGGCTGGCTTCACCCCAGCCTGAATACGCTTGCAGTAGCGCATATCCGCTCAAGAGGATGGAGGCAACGCCAAGTCCTTGCGCCAGTGCCGAAGCGACGTTCCCGGGCGCAAATGGCGTCGCATTCAATGACCGTGGCGGGCGGAGCATGAGGTCAATGGCCGACGGCTCGGCCTCGAAGACGATGGAGCAGGCGGGATCGATGAGAAGTTCCAGAAGCACGATATGCACGGGCAGCAGTAGCACCGGCCAGTGCAGCAGTGCAGGCACGAGGGCCAGAGCGATGATGGGCAAATGCACCGCAAATACAAAGCGGGTGGCCTTGGTAATGTTGTCGTAAATTCGCCGGCCGCCACGGATCGCACCGACGATGCTTGCGAAGCTGTCATCGAGAAGGACCAAGGCGGCTGCCTCGCGAGCCACGTCCGTGCCGCGTTCCCCCATGGCAATACCCACGTCGGCGGCCTTTAGAGCGGGCGCATCGTTGACGCCGTCGCCGGTCATTGCCACGACTTCGCCTGCCTGTTGGAGCACGCGGACCAAGCGAAGTTTCTGCTCTGGCTTAAGGCGCGCGCAAAGGTCTACATCGTGCAGGCGCTCTCGCAGCGCGACATCATCCAACGCCATGATTTCAGGACCCGTGATGACCTCGGCTCGCTCGGACAGACCAACTTGCTGGGCAATCGCGCGCGCCGTGGCAGGATGATCGCCAGTGAGCATCAGCACGCGCACGCCAGCAGCACGGCATTGCGCAACGGCGGCGGGCACATCCGCTCGTGGCGGATCGATCATTCCGATCAGACCAAGGAACTCAAAATCGAAGTCATGTTGGCTCTTGGGCCATCCGCTTATGGCGCCGGAAGACCTCCAGATTCCGCGCGCCACACCCAGAACGCGCAGGCCGCGCGCCGCCATCGCTTCCACCCGCTGGTGGATGGCTTGACGATCCGCTTCGGGCAGGTGGCACAAGTCGGCTACCGCCTCAGGCGCGCCCTTCGTCGCCAGAAGATGAGCATTGGGAGCCGTGCCCGAGAACACGCGGGTTAGCGCCAGGATGTCGGGGTCAAGCGCGTACTCAAACTCAGCGCTGCGTTCGTCACGGATATGCTCGGTTCCTGCCAAGCGTGTGTGGCCAAATTCCTGGATGGCTTGCTCCATCGGATCGTAAGGGTTCGGGGGCGTGGCCAGCATGCCGAACTCGATTAGTGCGTGAAAGCCCTCGGGAAATACGGGTTGGGTGGCTTTGAGCCGGACGTCTCCAACCGCAAGCTCGCCAACCTGCATGCGGTTCTGCGTCAGCGTGCCCGTTTTGTCTACAGCCAGGACGGTGATTGCGCCCAGAGCCTCCACGGCCGGCACGCGGCGCGTGAGGACCTTGCTTTTTGAGAGACGCCAAGCGCCCAAGGCCAAGAATACGGTGAGAATGACTGGAATCTCCTCTGGCAAGATGGCCATTGCCAGGGCAATGCCCGCCAGCAAGCTATCCAGCAGCGGACGGCCGTCCCATAACCAGTCTGTCAGCACCAGCGAAGTCGCCAGCGTGAGCGCGATGAGCGTGAGATTGCGGATCAGCATGCGTGAGGACCGCTGCAACCCAGAGTCGGCTTCTTCAGTGGTCGTCAAGGCTAGGCCGATGCGACCGACAGCGGTCGCTGAACCCGTGGCCTGGACTACGGCAAGGCCTGTGCCCTTGGTCACCACTGCGCTGGCGAAGAGTGCCGCGGAGCCATCACCGCCCGGCGCGGGAAGTTCATGCAGTGCCGCATTCGCCCGCTTGTCCACCGGCACGGACTCGCCAGTGAGAAGGGATTCATCCGCCGTGAGCTGGCCCTGAACCAGTTGCGCGTCTGCTGCGATACGGTCGCCTTCGTTCAATACCAGAAGGTCGCCTCGCACAACATTGCGTCCTGCGATGCGTGTCTCCTTTCCGTCGCGGATCACCAGCGCGCGAGGCGCCGAGAGATCGCGCAGCGATTCCAGGGCGCGCTCAGTCTTGCGTTCCTGGGTCAGGGTGATGCCAATGACCACGAACACGAAAGCGAGGAGGAAAATGGCTTCGGCTCGGTCACCCAGCAGCATATAGATGCTCCCGGCAACCAAGAGCATCAGAAACATCGGCTCGCGCAGCACGCCAAGAGCGATGCGGAGAAAAGTCCTGGGTGCGCTGCCGGGCAAAAGGTTGGGGCCTTCGCGCCGGAGTCGCTGTGTAGCCTCGGCAGTGGATAGGCCCTGGATTTTTGTGGCCTTCGCGTCTTGTGCTGATGGTGACGTCATGTCAATGCCCCAGCGTGTCCGGTAGCGACGCCGCCAGATTGATCCCCGAGCGGACCGAGATTCCCATTATTTCGGCTTGCATACCGCTGAAGCGTACGTTGTCGTAGCACGGGACAGTGGCGAAGCCAAATTCACGGAGCGCGGATATGGCAGGAAGCCTGGATTGCTTGGCTTTACTCGCTGGCGATAGGCAGGCGAGGAGGGGCAGATGGTGGCGAGTCGACACGTCGATACATGCGTTTGGCAAGTGCTGCCACGGATAGTGTTCGGCGATGCAGGCGTGGGGGTGAAGAATCATGATTTCCACACGGGGTTGGGGTTCACCGTGTTGCTATGCCCACACGGTGATATGTTGCCCGTGTTGTGCTCGCCCCGAACGCAAAAGGTTCATCGGGTATGTCAACATCCTCAATCACTGTAGCGAGGGCCTGGAGATCCACGTGGCGAAGCTGGGCAGGCAGCAGGTTCTGGGGAACTGTCCGGCATTGCAGTGGATGGTGGTGAGTCTTCGATGCCGCTCACATCAATATGAATTCGGAGGCCGCGTCGCGTGGGCGGACTGCTCCCGGTTCGATCATGGGCCGAAGTGCCGTACACGGTCGCACGCAGGGACAAGGCCACAATCATCGGCTTATGCATGGTGCCGGTTCCCTCGCTCAGGCGCCAATCCACTGCTCGACCTGCGCGCGGCTGGGGATGCCGCCAGCGTGCACGACCTTACCATCGATGACCACTCCAGGCGTGCTCATCACGCCGTACTTCATGATCGAGGCGATGTCCTCCACCTTCTCAACCTGGGCCTGCACGCCACTGGCTTTGGTGACGTCCTCGACCAGCTTTTGCGTGGCCTTGCAATTGGCACAGCCGGTGCCGAGGATTTTGATGTTGGTCATGATCGTGGTTTCCTCCATTCGGTGAGTGGGATTTACTCCTGCGCGCCGACCAGAGCGTCGAACACTGGGTCGGCGTCGCCGATGATCTTGGTGGCCATGGCAAAGCGCACGATGTGCACGGTCTCCAACACTTTGGCCTTGGGGATGCCTTGCTGCACCACTTTGTCAGCCATGGCGCGCACGCAAGCTGTGCTGGAGCCGGCCAACACCGCAGCCAGGTAGATGAGGGTGCGGGTCTGCTCGTCGAGCGCGCCGGCCTCGGGCATGGCGTACATGCGCGAGCGCATGTGCTCCTGGATCAGGCCATCATCGACGACTGTGGATTTTTCAATGGCTGCGGGCACACGGCCCATGCCCGCGCGCATCCTGGCCAGCAGCTCTTTGGCGGATGGCATCGTGTGGGTTGTCATGATTCAAACTCCTTGAAGAAAAACGGGAAGGGATCAGCAGCAGTTCTTGCCCGAGTTGGAGGTGCCACAGGCGTTGGTGGCTTCCCTGAAGCCCATTGCCTTGAACACCTTGGCAGCGGGACAGAAGCCGGTGAAACCCATCTGGAACAGATTGAGGCCGACGAAAGCCGTGAGCCACAGCCAGGTCGGATGGAACAGGTCGATCTGGCCCGTGCCCTGCGCCAGGCTGAGCAGGACCATGAAGCCAGCCATGATGCTCACCATGCGGTTGACGGTCGTCAAAGTCTCCTTCGGTTCTGCGTGCGGAAAGTCCATGTCAGAGCTCGCCTCACATCACTGCGTTGAACACATAGCCCACGATGATGATGCCCATGGTCACCACGCCGGCGAACAGGGCGATCAGCTTGGGCTTCATCACCTTCTTGAGAATCATGAATTCGGGCAAGGACAAGGCGGTGACCGCCATCATGAACGCCAGAGTGGTGCCCAGCGCCGCACCCTTGCCCAAGAGGGCTTGCACCACCGGGATGATGCCCGCAGCATTGGAGTACATGGGCACGCCGATGGCCACGGCCAGCGGCACCGACCACCAAGCACTCTTGCCCATCAGGTGGGCCATGAAGTCCTGCGGAACATAGCCGTGGATCCACGCGCCCACGCCCACACCGGCGACGATGTAGGGCGCGACCTTGAGCACGATCTCGCGCACATGTTTCCAGCCCTGGGCAAAGCGCGCATCCCAGCCAGGCTTGGCTTCGGCGTTGCTGACGGCCGGGATGTCGAACACCCAAGGCTCGACGAGATTGATCGGGTTCATGCGCCCGATCACCAGGCCGGCTGTGATCGCCACTGCCAAGCCGAGGCCGAGGTAGATCGCGGCGATCTTCCAGCCGAACATGCCCAGCAGCAGCGCCAGCGCCACCTCGTTGACCATGGGCGCCGACACGAGAAAGGAAAATGTCACGCCCAGCGGCACGCCAGCGGTGAGAAAGCCGATGAACAGCGGCACCGCCGAGCATGAGCAAAATGGCGTGACGATGCCCAGCGTGGCCGCCAGCACGTTGCCCACGCCCTGGCGGCGGCCGGCCAGAATCGAACGTGTCTTCTCGGGCGTAAAGAAGGTCTGAATGACACCGACGACGAAGACGATGAGTGCCAGCAGCATGAGCACCTTGGGCACTTCGAAGACGAAGAAGCTCACCGCACCGTAGAGATGACTTGCGGCACCCATGCCGCTTACGCCGGACAGCCAGTGCATGAAGGCACCGGTGGCGCCTTCGAGCTGACTGTAGAGCAGTACCCAGCCCAAGACAAACCCTGTGGGGACCGTCCAAGCGCGCCAGACCGGAATGGGCCGAATTGTGTCGGACTCACCGGTGCATATGGTCGCTTGGGGGGCGTCTTGGGAAGCGGTCTGCGTATTCATCGAACTCTCGCAAGCAAGGGGTTAGATTTGCGTTACTCCCTGAAGAAGACGAATGAGCGTGGAAAAGGATGCATTCGGAGGGATGCCAATCTCAAGGACGCAATTGCAGCGAGCCAATTCAGCGCAAGGCAAATCAGGAGGCAGGTGTGGTTGGCCCCGAGCGTGCCAGTGGTGGGGGTATGGCACAAGGCGTCGAATCTCGACGGTGTCTGATCTTGATCACCTTTATTGAATTTAGGGATGGGCACGTCTGGATCGTGAGTGAAGTGAAGGATGTCGCAATGCCAGCAGCAGGAACCAACCGAAGCGATTGGTCCTGGCTCAATGCCGGAATGAGCGCCGTAGGAACCGCCGACCTTTCGGCCAGAGGGCGGTCACGCTTCGGCGAGGAAGCCGAAGTGCTAGGTCGTATACCGGCTTGCGTCAGTGTCACAATGGCCCGAAGTCACGCCTCGGGAGATCGCCATCAACCACTTGGACGGCACCGCCGTGTGATCGAGCTTCGGCACCGGGACAACCCAGCCACAGCCGCATCGCCTTGGTGGGACGGGACCATATAAGGGCAGAGGGGCAAGGTCAGCGCGAGTCTGCAAAGAACTACCGTAGGGGCTGCCCGTCCGAGCCGCGGGCCGTTTGCGGGGCATGGCAGCACACCAACCCCGTTTGCTGATCGAATCGCACACCGCAAACACGAACAAATGCGTCCCGCAATCGGGCGCGCGCCCGTAGAACGCGGGATTTAGCTGCGGGCAGAGACAAGCCGCGCAGCGTGGCGTAGTCACGCTGCGTCATGCCCTGTAGCTCGCAGAGATCGAGGACGTCGCGGTCTTCATTTGTGAGCGAGGCGAGCGCTTGGGGCAGGCAGTCGGACAGCGTTTCCATCGGCGGTTGCTCACCGGATTCCGCTGGCAGATCCTCAGATAAGGCGTCGTGTGAATGAAGCGTGCGCAAGTGATCGGCCAGAGCGTTGCGTGCCAAGGTGAACAGCCAGGCACGCGGTTCTTTGAGGTCACAGAAATTGCGCCCCTGATGCAGAGCCTTGAGGAACACGGTTTGCAGCAAGTCTGCTGCTTGATCGCCATCACCCACGCGATGTCGAAGGTACCTTTCAATCTCCGAGTGATGCTTCCGCCAAGCGCGGGTCACACAGGTTTCCGTGTTCGGCATGTGGTGTGCCCCAGTCAGAAGCTTGGGCTGGTGAATGTGGGTGGGCATGGCTGAAATCATAGGTGCCGTTAATTTTTATCGCTGCGGCTTTCGACCGGAGCTGCATCCAAAAATTTTTCATCGCAGATCTTGAAATCGGGCGCGGTATCGCCAAGTATGTCCAGCCAGATTAAATTCGTTACCATCTGACTCTTCGGGGCCGACCCGGTTTCGACGTGAATGTTGACGTTGTGGAGTGCATGCCGAGCACCAGTAAGCTCGTAAATCCACTGGAATCAAGTTAAACGCGAACGACGATAGTTTCGCTCTCGCAGCTTAATTGCCGCGAGCCTTGCAACGGCACGCTGATGGGCCGGGGTGGTAACACCTGCAAGGTCATGAACATCAGATCGCGATCTTGTGCGCCGCGCGCAATGTCGTTAAATTCAGCGGATCGCTAGTTTAGAAGCATGTCCACCTGCGTCTGAGCGGTTAAATCCAAATGATGGCACTAAGCATGTAGAGCTTGCAGCAGAGAGTTTGCGGACGGGGGTTCAATTCCCCCCGGCTCCACCAATACCGATGCCCAACTGCTTTTGCAGTTGGGCATTTTTTTGTAAGCCCGCGTGTCTGCAAGGGTTCCTGCGGAAGCCTGCGGACTTCGACGTTTCAGCCTGGGCCTCGAAAAACGCCCGTTTTCACTCTCTCCGGGCCATTTTTCTCTCCGGGCTCGCCCTCGCGAAGTGGCCCGAAGTCCGCAAAGGCCGTCGTCGGCCCCTTTATAAATCAACAGGTTACATGCGGACGAATCAACCGGTTGTTTTTCAGCATCGGTAGGCGGAGGAAACCGCCCCGATTTGGAGAGTGGAGAATCAAGGTAACTTCTCCTCGGTGACCTGTTCTCGGCCAGGAGCGATCCTCGACCGGTTCTCCGAAGCTATCCGTCGAGTGATGGCTCAACTCTGAAACCTGCCGGACGGCCAACGAGATGTGATCGGGCTAACCAGTCATCGAGCGCAGTTCGCCCAACTGGTGGTTTAGCCTCTCAGCAGACCTACGAGGCATTGATCGTGAGAGGCTGCTAACTTATGCGTGAGTTGCCATTGATAGGGTAGCCGCCTAGCTTCACGTTAGGCGGCACAAGAAGCTGTTCCTTTGTTTCCTTCCACCTCAATACAGGAGACCCATCTTGTTCAGTCATGTCATGCTCGGCACAAACGACATCGAGCGATCTAAGCGCTTTTATGACGCCGTCTTCAATGTCCTCGGCGCGGGAGCAGCGATCGAGAACACGAACAAGACCGGCCAGCGACGCCTGTTCTACAGGCATGATGGCTCCTCCTTCGGGCTGAGCGAACCCATCGACGGTCATCCCGCCACTGTTGGTAATGGAGGCACCATTGGCTTCAAGTGCAACTCGCCCGAACAAGTGCGCGAGTTTCACGACGTTGCCATCGCAAACGGGGGCACATCAATCGAAGAGCCGCCAGGCCCACGCTCAGGTCCGGCGGGTGTTCTACATCTCGCCTACGTGCGCGACCCAGACGGCAACAAGCTTTGTGCTGTTCATCGCCCCAAGGCGTAGGGCAACGTTTGCCAAGCCGCTCGCCCCGCCGCAATGCCGCCTAACACCTCGCTCAACCGGACCCGCCACGGCATGCCGGCTCCGCGGGGCCGGGGGGATGCGTCAGATAGGCTCCGGCTCCGCTCCAGCGCCATGCCACGGCGGCCCGTCTAGCTCGAACGTTGAAAGGCTGGTTTGTCGCGTTTGTCGCCTTTCAAGGCGGCAAGCATGAATGCCTGCTTTAGGTTCGTTGCGGCCAGCGACGCCGATAGAGACCAAGGGCCGCTTCGGCCGAAGTACTGACAGCGGGTAGCCACGCCGTATGACCGGTCGGCTCGATTACCTGCCACTGGAAGCCGCCCGGCACGATCTGCTGGATTGGGTCGAAAGCAGGCTTTCGATCCCTCAGGATTCCGCAAGGACCGGCAGCTTTCCGCATCTTTCCGAACGAGACTTCAATTCCTCGAAAGTCCACCACCAATACCGATGCCCAACTGCTTTTGCAGTTGGGCATTTTTTTGTAAGCCCGCGTGTTTGCAAGGGTTCCTGCGGAAGCCTGCGGGCTGAGCCTGGCTTGCACGAACCCGCTCGCACGCGCAGGCACCTCCTGCCCTGCCAACTGCCCACGCCAGCGCGGTGCGTGTGACAGCCAGCCCCGAAGCTGCCCGTAGCTGACGCCACGGCTTTGAGCAAAGACCTCCGCACTCGCACCGCTGGCCTTGAGTTCATCGAGGATCGCCAGAATCTCCCCAATCCTCTCCTCACTGAGCTTGTCTGATCGCATGCAGCCTCCCAAAACCCCAAGCTTCGCTCCGCCTCCCTTCACTGAAAAGATGGGTTTGCGAGACGCTTACGGCGCATCTGCTGCCGTGGGCCTGCATGTGTGCGCGCAACGACGAGAGCGCCGGCAAACGCCGCAGCACCCGGGTACGCCGCGGCTGCTCCTGGCTCAAGCCCACCCTCGTGCAGGCAGCGTGGTCCGCCATACGCGTCAAGAATGGCTACCTTCAGGCGCAGTTCCACCGCCTACGCACCCGCCGTGGCGCCAAGAAGGCCATCCTCGCCGTGGCCGCGTCCATGCTGACTTCGATCTGGTACATGCTGCGCAACAACGTGCCCTGGCACGACCTTGGCTCCACATACCTCGACCGCGCCGACGTGCACCGCACCGCCACACGCCTCGTGCACAGCCTGGAGCAGATCGGTTACGCCGTGCAGATCATGACCGCCCCCATTGCCACACCATGAGGAGAGAAGTTTCACTTTAGGATCCATGGACCGCACGATCTGCTGTCACCTGCATTCTGGCCACGGATTGTTGCTGCAGCGTTGCGCAGCGGCCTGTGTTCAAGAAGGTCGGCGCAGAAGGGCCATCGCGTGCGCAGCAGCTCTTGCAGGCTGGAGCGTGCAGCACAACGGATCCGCGCAACGCATCACCCGATCCCTTGCGCGTTTGTACGCTTGCAACGTCCCCCAAGCTCTGCGCACAAGACGCTTGACACCCCTGCTGCGCCGCAACTACGATTTCGGGTGTTGCTTTTTTGGCCGTATCCCGGCTCAACTCACCCCATGGACAGTGGCAGTTGTCGAATCGTTGAAGTGAACGCCTGAAGGCATTCGACAGCAGACCCTGGTCTTCGCTGCCGCCGCCCTCAGGCCGGCGGTGGCTCAGGTCGAGTTCCTCGACCTGGTTCCTCCCCCTCTTCGTGTCCATTGCCGTGCGAGCGTCTTGTCAACGCCTGCGCGCAAGCTGTTCAGCCGTCTCACACGAACGGAGGATCCCATGTTTGTGCTCCAAAAACTCCTCGCCCGCCCCGGGCTGTTCCGCAGCGGTGCCGTGCAGCTCGCGCCGGCACGCCCGGCGTCCGTCAACGTGGAGCGCCCGCGCATCACCATCAACGCTGTACGCCTGGCGTCCTTGGGCATCGCCCTGGATCCAATCGGCGAACCCAACACCCGCCGCACCTTGAACCGTGGAGGCCGCCCATGAACACCGACGTCGCCACCCTCGATTCCCGGCTGTGCCCGGACTGTCCTCCCCTGCCGGAGAACCTGGAGCACCGCCTGCGCGACCGCCTGCACCTGGACGAGTTGCGTCGTGGCAAGCAGAACTGGCGCACGCGCCTGGCGCTGGGGCTGGCCCTGATCGGGCCCGGCGTGCTGGTGATGCTGGGCGACAACGACGCCGGCGGCGTGGTCACGTATGCCCAGACCGGGGCCACCTATGGCTTGGGGCTGTTCCTGCCCCTGATGATCCTGCTGGGCTTCGTCGCCTACCTGGTGCAGGAGATGACCGTCCGGCTGGGCGCCGTCACCCGCCGCGGCCATGCCGAGCTCATCTGGAAGCGCTACGGCGCCTTCTGGGGCTGGTTCTCGCTCATCGACCTGGTGGTGGCCAATGTGCTGACACTGATGACCGAGTTCATCGGCATCCGCCTGGGTGGCCAGGCGCTGGGACTGTCGCCCTGGCTGACGGTGCCCGCCTCGCTGGCTTTCATCACCTATGTGCTGG
>JAKBCY010000047.1 GCA_021807445.1 Pseudomonadota bacterium | reverse complement strand
GATCCTGTTCCGCGTGCTGCAGGGCGCCAGCGCCGGCCCGATGATTCCCCTGTCGCAAACGCTCCTGCTGTCGAGCTACAGACCGCAGCGCGCGGGTATGGCGCTCGCCATGTGGTCCATGACCACGCTGATTGCGCCAATCGCTGGCCCGCTTCTTGGCGGCTGGATTACCGACAACATTTCGTGGCCCTGGATTTTCTACATCAATGTGCCAGTGGGAATCATCTGTGCGCTCATCACGCTGGCGATCTACAAAGATCGCGAGACCCCGATTCGCAAGCTTCCCATCGACTGGACGGGCCTGGGCCTTCTGGTCATCTGGGTCGGGGCGCTGCAAATCATGCTGGACAAGGGTCAGGAGCTTGACTGGTTCAGCTCCAACGTCATCGTGGCACTGGCAGTGAGTGCGTTCGCCGGCTTTGTGCTCTTTCTGATCTGGGAGATCTATGACGAGCATCCGGTGGTGGACTTGACCCTGTTCAAGCTGCCCAATTTCACCCTCGGCACGATCATGCTGGCTCTGGCGTATGGCATGTTTTTCGGCAGCCTGGTGCTGCTGCCCCTGTGGCTTCAGGAGTTCGTCGGCTACACCGCGACCGACGCAGGTGAGGTGCTGGCCTGGGTGGGACTGTTCGCATTGTTGCTCTCGCCCATCGTCGGTCGTTACATGAATGCGGTGGACATGCGCTGGATTACGACCCTTTCGTTCGCCGTGTTCGCACTGGTGTTCTGGCTGCGTTCGCGCTTCACCGTGGCCGACAGTTATTGGGAATATTCCCTGCCCACCGTGATTCAGGGCATCGCCACCGCGACGTTCTTCATCCCGCTGCTGGGCATCATCCTCGGCGGGTTGCCGCAGCAACGCATCGCAGCGGCCTCCGGGCTGTCGAATTTTGCGCGCATCACCGCGGGGTCATTCGGCACCTCGATCTACACCACGCTATGGGCCAATCGCGCCAGTTTGCACCATGAGCAGCTTGTGAGCCACATCTACGCAGGAAACCCCGTTTCCGAGCCCGTCATCCAGGGCCTGCAACAGGGTGGTTTCAGCTATGAGCAGGCGCTGGGGGTGATCAACCGCCTCGTCGACCAGCAAGCCTACACAATCTCCGTGGACGAGATGTTTCGCTTGAGCGCGTGGCTGTTCCTGGGCATGATCGCCATCGTCTGGATGATCAAACCCGCCAAGACGTCCGGCCCGGTCGACGCCAGCGCCGCGCACTGATTGCGCGCGGGGTTCGAACGCGCCGCTTCGCCACTTCCAAGTGCGCGGTTTGGTTGCGCGATCGAAGCTTTTTGGACGGTCACTCGCGTTACCATGCCAGCCATGCTCCAAGATCAGGCCACGTTGCTTTTGCTCATCCGCCATGGCGAAACCGACTGGAATGCCAGCGCGCGCATCCAAGGCCACACGGATATTGCGCTCAATGCACGCGGCCAGGCGCAGGCCGAGGCGGCCGCGGAAGCCTTGCGCGAGACCCGGATCCACGGCGTGTACGCAAGCGACTTGCTGCGCGCGCGCGAGACTGCTGCACCCATTGCCGACGCGCAAGGTGTGGTGCTGCGCACCGACGCAGCCCTGCGCGAACGCGCTTTTGGCAGCTTCGAGGGGTCGAGCTTCGTGCAGCTCCAAAACACCCATCCCGACGATTGCATGCGCTGGCGCAAGCGCGACCCATCGTTCGCGGCGCCCGGCGGTGGCGAACGGCTTGATCTCTTCTACGCGCGCGTCACGGCGGCGGTGCTGGCTATCGCCGAGCGCCATCCGGGCCAAACCCTGGCGATCGTCACCCACGGTGGCGCGCTTGACTGCCTGTACCGTTGCGCAACAAGCCAGGGGCTGGATGCACCGCGCACCTGGGAGTTGCGCAATGCTGCGATCAATCGCGTTCTCGCAGTCGAAGGTCGCCTCATTCTTGTTGGCTGGAACGACGGCGGCCACCTCGACTGCATGCTCGATGAAACCGTCGCCTGATCGGCGCGGCGCCGGGGTCGCATGCCTGAGGCTCGGATAGACTAAGCAGCACGATTCCAATTTTCCTTCGCATTGACGTCCCTGGTCATGATGGCTTTCAAGCAAATCTTGCGTTGGGCTGCCTGCGGTGCGTTCGTCCTGCTCGCGCAGACCGGTGCCCAGGCCCGATTAGGTCGGCCACTGAGTTCTGCCGGCCATGATGGCACGGTGGCTGCACCATCGCAGCGCCTGGCAGCCATTCAGAGTCAGACTGTGCAGACCGCAAGTGGGGCAACGGTCACCGAGTATGCCGACGCCGCCGGTACGGTGTTTGCCGTCGCTTGGCGAGGCCCGTTCAAACCCGACCTCCAGCAACTGCTGGGTGCCTATTTCCAGCCTTACCTGAGGGGCAGACCACGCACGGGCACGGGCCTGACCACGTCGAGCGTGCACGGTGCGGATATTGTGGTGCACAGCAGCGGCCGCATGCGCAATTTCTATGGTCTCGCCTGGGTGCCGTCGCTGGTGCCAGCGGGGTTCGATGTGTCGAGGTTGCAGCCATGAGCCGCGGCTTCCAGATTGAGCACGATGGCTTACGAGCCGGCGGCAAGTGTCGATGGCTTGAGGCCCCTCCCGTACGCCGGATTGTTCTGGGCCTGGTGCTGGCGGCATCGACCCTCCTGGGCGCTTGTGGTGGCGGTGGTGGAAACACCACCACCGCCACTGCCGCGGCGTCAACCAACCCTGGCGTGAGCCTGGACACCCCGCCAAGCGGGCCGAACGTGGTGCCGGTCAGCATCCGGCAACTGAACACGAGCAGCGCAAATACGGCAAACACGCCTTATGTCACGGTGACAGTGTGCGATGCGAGCAACGTGTGCCAGAGCATCCCCAACGTGCTGGTCGATACCGGCTCTGCTGGCCTTCGCATTTTCGCCAATCAACTGGGATCTGTGAACCTACCCGCTATTACTGCGGCAGGTGGCGGGCAGCTCGCCGCCTGCGCGCAATTCGCCTCGGGCTACACCTGGGGCAGCATGCGCGAGGCCACCGTGAAGATCGGGGGTGTGAGCACCCCTGGTGCCATACCAATCGAGGTTATCAACGACTCCGCCATCACGACCGCGCCAACGGCCTGCCAGGACCAGGGGCAAGATTTCTCCGGGCAGTTGGCCGGCGTGGTCAACGGCATTCTGGGGATCAGCAATTTCCAGTATGACTGCGGCATTGCTTGTACTGTGTCCCCTTCGCAATACAAGACCAACCCGGGTGTTTATTTTTCCTGCAGCGGCTCCACCTGCACGGCAACGAGCGCAAGTCTCGACCAGCAAGGCATCAATCCGATTGCGGCTGATCCAGCACCCTACAACAATGGCAGTATCCTGCTACTGCCTTCGGTGCCCCTGCCGTGGGGGGCGCAGACAGCGACCGGGGTGCTCGTGTTGGGGATCAATACGTCCAGCAACAACCAGCTGCCGTCCAGCGCGCAGGTTTTTTCGCTGGATGGTCACGGCAATCTGTCGATCGCCGTGAACGGCCTTGCCGGCACGGGCTTCATCGACAGCGGCTCCAATGGCCACTACCTGGCTCTGAACCTGCCTTCATGCACACAGTCAACCGGCTTTTATTGCCCTGCGCCTCCGGCTGACGTCGCCCTGGATTTGTCCTCGGGCACGTCGATGGCCAATGCAAGCGTCACCATCGCCAGCGCCGATGCCATGTTTCAGACGGCGAACGCGGCGCTGCCGGCGCTGGGCGGGACCGCCGCGGTCTCAGGCCAGATCGATCTGGGGTTGCCGTTCTTCTATGGGCGGCCTATTGCAACCGGGATTCAGAACATGCAATTCCAAAACGGTTTTGTGGCGTTCTGATCGCGCGCTCGCCTTGGCGTCCCGCTAGCCGCCGAAGAGATCGCCCGGGGCGCGCGGCGCAGCCAAGCCGAGATGGGCGTAGGTGGCCGCACTGGCGATGCGCCCTCGCGGGGTGCGCTGGATATAGCCGTGCTGGATCAGAAATGGTTCGATGACATCTTCGATGGTGTCGCGCTCCTCGCCGATGGCGGCAGCCAGGTTGTCCAGACCCACGGGGCCGCCGCCGAATCGGTGGACGATTGCCTCGAGCAACTTGCGGTCCATCAGATCAAAGCCCAATGGGTCAACGTCCAGCATTTTCAGGGCGCGGTCGGCCACATCGCGGCTGATTTGACCGTCCGCGCGGACCTCGGCATAGTCGCGCACCCGACGCAGCAGACGATTGGCGATGCGCGGAGTGCCGCGTGAACGCCGTGCGATCTCCAGGGCTCCGTCCTGCTCGATGTGGGCCTGCAGCAGCTGCGATGAGCGTTGCACGATGATGGTCAGCTCTTCGGTCGTGTAGAACTCCAGACGCGAGACGATGCCGAAGCGGTCGCGCAGGGGGTTTGTGAGCATGCCCGCGCGCGTGGTGGCACCCACCAAGGTAAAAGGCTGCAGGTCGATTTTCACGCTGCGCGCGCCCGGGCCCTCGCCGATCATGATGTCGATCTGGTAATCCTCCAGCGCCGGATAGAGGATTTCCTCGACAACCGGCGACAGACGGTGGATCTCATCGATGAACAGCACGTCGTTGCGCTCGAGGTTGGTGAGCAGCGCAGCCAGGTCCCCCGCACGCTCCAGAACCGGGCCCGAGGTGGACCGAAGATTCACGCCCATTTCGCGCGCGATGATGTGCGCCAGCGTGGTCTTGCCAAGCCCCGGGGGGCCGAACAGCAACACGTGGTCCAGTGCCTCGCCACGTTTCTTTGCCGCACCCATGAAGATGTCGAGCTGCTCGCGCACCTTAGCCTGCCCGATGTACTCCGAAAGAAGCTGTGGGCGCAGGGCGCGTTCCACGGCCTCTTCCTGTGGCGATGCCGGTGCCGGGCTGATGACCCGCGTGGCTTCGAAGCTGTCGGCTTGGATGCTCATGAATCGAAAGATGCCTCGGGGTTGATGGGAATAAACATCGGTCTGCCGCCAGCAGCCAGGCCCGGCGATTGGGGTCGTGGACAGGCTTGGCGTTTGTGGTGCGCCTGATGCGCAACGTCGCGATTGCCAGGACGGACCCAAGCGTGATGCTGGATTGCACAAAGCGAAACTGTCATTTTATCCAGTTTTAAGGAAATAAACCGCAGATCGCACCCAGTTCGATGCGCTTGGCTTGGGCAGCCCCATGCGAGGGACGCGCGCTCACGCCTTGGCCAGCAGCTTCAGCGCCTGTCGGATGCCGTCGTCTACGCCACAATCGGCGGGCAGTTTGCCCACGGCGGCAGTTGCTTCGCGCTCGGAATAGCCCAACGTGAGTAGCGCCTGCAGCACGTCGGCATGGCCGGGTGTCGTGATGCTTCCAGCAGGGCGGCCAAGGTCCGGTCCGAGCTTGCCTCGCAACTCAAGGAGCAACCGCTCGGCGGTCTTCTTGCCAATGCCCGGCACGCGCGTGAGCCGCGCTGGGTCGCGCGCCGCGATGGCCTGGGCGAGCTCGTTTACGCTCAGGCCTGACAGCACGGCCAGCGCAATGCGCGCGCCCACGCCGGAGATCTTGATCAGCGCGCGAAAGGCTTCACGCTCCTGAGCCGTGGCGAAACCAAAAAGCTGGTGTGCATCTTCCCGAATCGACAGGTGCGTGAGCAGTGTGACCGTCTGCCCAACGGCCGGAAGGGTGTACAGCGTGCTCATGGGGACGTCGACCTCATAGCCCACACCGGAGCAGTCCACCAGAATCTGTGGTGGGGTCTTGTCAAGCAGGGTGCCGAGAATGCGTCCGATCATGGGTGCCACTTTAGCAGCCCGCGGGCCGACCGCTGCCGTGTTGGGGAGGCAAACGTCGCGGCCGGCTAAACTGCACGGTTACATTGCGTAAGTGCCCATGAAACCCCAATCTTCCTACACCCATGATGAGCTTGTGGCCTGCGGCCACGGCAAGCTGTTTGGCCCCGGCAACGCCCAGCTCCCGCTGGACAACATGCTGATGATGGACCGCATCACCCACATCGCTGACCACGGGGGAACCTATGGCAAGGGCGAGATGCGTGCCGAACTGGATATCCGTCCCGATCTGTGGTTTTTCGGTTGCCACTTCGAGAATGACCCGGTCATGCCGGGCTGTCTTGGGCTGGACGCGATGTGGCAACTCGTAGGTTTTTACCTTGGCTGGATGGGCGCACCGGGTCGCGGCCGCGCGCTGGGCGTTGGGGAAGTGAAGTTCACAGGGCAGGTTTTACCCACGGCCAAACTGGTGACGTACCAGATCCATCTCAAGCGCGTGATCAATCACCGCCTGGTCATGGGCATCGGCGACGGGATCATGCGGGTCGACGGCCGCGAAATCTATACAGCCAAAGATCTTCGGGTCGGGTTGTTTACGTCAACTGAGGGATTCTGAACCCGGCGCTTCGCCCCCGGCGCCCGGGGGCGTGGGCTGACAAAGGCGATCGATGGGTTGCAAAGCAGCGGGTGCTTCATGCGTGACGCCTTCCGCTGCTTTGCACGGGGACTTGCTTTCAGGCCACGGCCTTGAGCTTGGCTTGCAGGCCCTTGAGGAACGTCTCGCGCTCGCTCGTGTCCGCGTGCGCCAGCAAGCGGTTGGCACCCGAGACGATCGCACGGATCGACGCGGTCACGATATTGGGGTCAATGCCCACGCCGAAGGTCGTGGCCGGCATGCCCTCCATGGCCAGTTCCACCATGGCCACCGCGCGCGCACCCGAACCCAGGCCCAGTGCCCGCTCCTCGTAGCTATGGACCACAAGCGGGAGATGCAGCGCCTGCATCGCCGCGTCGATGGGGCCGTTGCCTTCACCACGGAGCACCAAGCGTTTGCCGCCCACCTCGAGTTCCAGCCGGATGCCCTGTTGCTGGCCATGCTCGTTGAGGTGATGGGCAATGTAATGCAGCGGCTGCGCAGCCTGCACGTATTCCGCGTTGAACATGGTCCACAGTTCCTGCGCGGTGACCTCAGCGCCAGTGGCATCGGTGTGCTGTTGCACCACACCGCTGAACTCGACCTGAAGGCGCCGTGGCATCACCAGGCCATAAGCTGATTCAAGCAGGTAAGCAATGCCGCCCTTGCCGGATTGGCTGTTGACGCGAATGACTGAGTCGTAGGCGCGGCCGAGGTCAGCCGGATCCACGGGCAGGTAGGGAACCTCCCAGATGCCCTTGGGATCCTGCGCCGCCAGACCCTTCTTGATCGCGTCCTGGTGGGAGCCGGAAAAAGCGGTGAACACCAGATCACCCACGTAGGGGTGGCGGGGATGGATGGGCAACTGGTTACAGTCTTCCACCGTGCGGGCGATGGCGTTGATATTGGAAAAATCCAGCCCGGGGTGGATGCCCTGCGAGTACAGATTCAGGGCCAAAGTCACGAGGTCCACATTGCCCGTGCGCTCACCGTTGCCGAACAGACAGCCCTCGACGCGATCGGCTCCCGCCATCACTGCGAGCTCGGCGGCCGCGACCGCGCAGCCGCGATCGTTGTGCGGGTGCACCGACAGAACAATGCTGTCGCGCCGATTCAGATGGCGGTGCATCCACTCGATCTGGTCGGCATAGACATTGGGCGTGCTCATCTCCACTGTGGCCGGCAGGTTGAAAATGATCTTGTGCTCGGGCGTCGGCTGCCACACCTCGGTGACGGCATTGCACACGGCTGCGGCGAAGGGCAGTTCGGAGCCGCTGAAGACTTCAGGGCTGTATTGGAAGGTCCAGCGGGTTTCAGCGCGCTCGGCAGCGAGTTGCTTGATGAGGCGCGCGGCGTTGACGGCGATCTGCGTGCAGCCGGCGTCGTCCACGTTGAACACGATGCGCCGGAAATTGGGCGCCGTGGCGTTGTACACGTGCACGATGGCCTGCTTGGCGCCTTGCAGTGATTCGAAGGTGCGCTGGATGAGGTCTTCGCGAGCCTGCGTGAGCACTTCGATGGTCACGTCGTCGGGAATGTGACCACCCTCGATGAGTTCGCGCACAAAATCAAAATCGGTCTGCGACGCCGAGGGGAAGGCGACCTCGATCTGCTTGATGCCGATGGCGCACAGCATCTTGAACATGCGCATCTTGCGCTGCGCATCCATGGGCTCGAACAGGGCTTGGTTGCCATCGCGCAAGTCAGTGCTCATCCAGATGGGCGCCTTGCTGATGACCTGGTCGGGCCAGGTGCGATCGCGCAGGCCCACAGGTGGCATCGGTCGGTATTTGGTGTGAGGGTGTTTCAACATGGCGGCAATCTCCGGCAAATCATGTATTCAGATGGCGTGACAGGTATGGTGTGCAGACCCTTGCGTTTGCGACCCTAGGCAGCCAGACTGTCGCAGGCACAAGGCCCGGCCGCCGATGGGTAGTCGCAGCGAGCAGAGGAGCGTTGTGGCATGCATGGCACATTCCGGAAAAAATGCAGAGCAAAGGCAGGAAATACCGATGGCTTCTGCTCGCGCCGAAGGCTGGCGCACAAGCCCCTGAAGGGGCAACAGGTCGAGGAGGCGAGTTCAGGTACGCGCTGGGCGCAGTCGCCGCTCGACATCGACCCGTAACAGGCGCAGCATTTGCGCGCGTTGCATCGCCGCAAGCGCTGCGGCCGAGGTTTGCATCGGGGATACGTGCAATTTCATGACCCCTGTACGTTATCAAAAACGGTGCGGTGCGTCAATTGAAGGGACATTAGGGCCACGTTCGCCACAGGGTTGCCGTCGCGGCCCGCCCTTGGCGCCGTCATCCCTGCATGCCTATCCGATCAACCGACCGCGCCGTACCTGCATGCCCTGCAGCTGGGCTGCCGTCAGGGAACCCGCTCGGCCCTGTGGGGTGGAGGAGCGCGCAGTGGCGGCAGCGCTTTCGCCGGCGTCAGCTTGGCGCAACGCCGCCAGCCCGCGCTGGGCATGTGCGTGACAGATCGCCAGGCCTAGCGCGTCGGCCGCATCTGGTCCGGGCTGGCCGGGCAGGGCAAGCAGTCGCATCACCATCTCCTGCATTTGCGCCTTGCTCGCTCGTCCGTATCCAACAATGGATTTCTTCAGTTGCAGCGCGGTGTACTCGACCACCGGCATGCCACTGGACACCAACGCCGCGATGGCCGCGCCGCGGGCTTGGCCCAGCAGCAAGGTGGACTGCGGATTGATGTTGACAAAGACGATCTCGACCACCGCCACATCCGCCTTCGCCTGCTGCGCCACCGTGCTGACGCCCTCGAACAGCGTCTTGAGCCGCTCGGGCAGCGTCCCGCGGGGAATGCGAATGGCTCCGCTGCTTTGATAATGCAGTCGCTGCCCGCCGCTATCGATGCAGCCGTAGCCGGTGGTGTTGAGCCCGGGGTCAATACCGAGGATGCGCATGGCCCATTATGGTCTCATGTGGTCGTGCAGCCCGGGCGGGCCATGCGCCGGGCCTCGCGCCCATGGCCTTTCGCGTCAGCGCTCAATGCCGGAAATGCCGCACGCCGGTGACCACCATGGCCAGGCCGTGCTCGTCGGCGGCCGCGATGACCTCGGCATCGCGCATCGAGCCCCCAGGCTGGATCACGGCTTTGGCGCCGGCTGAGGCCAGCACGTCCACACCGTCGCGGAACGGGAAGAACGCGTCCGAGGCAACAGCGCTGCCGGCCACGTCGAGGCCCGCATTGCCGGCCTTGATGGTGGCGATGCGCGTGGAGTCGACGCGGCTCATCTGCCCGGCACCCACCCCAATGGTCTGGCCGCCGCGGGCAAACACGATGGCGTTGGATTTGGTGAACTTGGCCACCGTCCAGGCAAACAGCAAATCGGCAATTTCGGCAGCGCTGGGCGCGCGTTTGGTGACAACCTTCAGGTCGGCGGCCGTGATGACCGCGTTGTCAGCCGTCTGCACCAGGATTCCGGAGTTCACCCGTTTGATGTCCTGCGCCTTGTGGCCGCGGGCCCAGGGCGTGGCACCATGCGGATCGGCGCCCGTAAGCTCAATGGTGAGCACACGCACATTGGCCTTGGCGGCCAGTGCTGCCAGCGCCTCGGGCGTATAGCCCGGAGCGATGAGCACTTCGACGAACTGGGCACTGACAGCACGCGCCGTGGCTTCGTCCACGGGGCGGTTGAAGGCAATGATGCCGCCGAAGGCCGAAGTGGGATCGGTGGCGAATGCCTTGCGATAGGCAGTCTCGGGCGTTTCCGCCAGCGCCACACCGCAGGGGTTGGCGTGCTTGACGATGACGCAGGCGCAGGTCGCAAAACTCTTGACGCACTCCCATGCCGCGTCGGCGTCCGCAATGTTGTTATACGACAGTTCCTTGCCCTGGAGCTGGCGCGCCGTGGGCAGGGAGCCCGGGGCGGGGTTCGGGTCGCGATAGAACGCCGCCGTCTGGTGCGGATTCTCCCCGTAGCGCAGATCCTGCAGCTTGACGAAACTGGAGTTGAGCTGCGCCGGGTATGGCGCCAACGCCCCGCCGGGCTGCAGGGCCGAGAGATAGTTGGAAATGGCCGCGTCGTACTGGGCGATCCGGTTGAAGGCAGCCACTGCAAGCGCAAAGCGCGTGGCCTGTGAGACCGCCTGGTGCGCTTCAAACTCGGCAAGTGCGCCGTCATATTGCGAAGCGTCGGTGAGCACCGTCACGCCTTGCCAGTTCTTTGCTGCCGAGCGCACCATGGCGGGGCCGCCAATGTCGATGTTTTCGATGGCGTCCTCCAGAGTACAGCCCGGTTTGGCCACCGTGGCCTCAAAGGGGTACAGGTTGACCACCAGCCAGTCGATGGCCGCAATGCCATGCTCGGCGATGGCCTGCATGTGCGCAGGCACATCGCGGCGTGCCAGCAGGCCGCCGTGCACCTTGGGGTGCAGGGTCTTCACACGTCCATCGAGCATCTCTGGAAAGCCGGTGTGGGTGGCAACCTCGGTGACGGGAAGCCCCGCATCGGCGAGCAACTTGGCCGTGCCACCGGTTGACAGGAGCGCGACCCCCTTGGCATGCAGGCGGCGGGCAAGGTCAAGCACGCCGGTCTTGTCGGATACGGAGATGAGTGCGTACATACGGATCGGAGATATAACGGATGGGAGATCAGGTTCGGTGAGAAGACGATGCGCGGGGATACGTCAAGGCGCCGTGGCCGAGGGTTCGGGTGCGGCTCATTTGATGAGCTTGTGGTCCTTGAGCTTCTTGCGCAGCGTATTGCGGTTGATGCCCAGCCAATCGGCCGCGAGGGATTGGTTGTCTTGCGCATGGCGCATCACGGTAGCCAGCAGGGGCTTCTCCACGGTTTGCATGACCATGGCGTGGATGCCGTGCGGTTCCGTGCCGTTCAAGTCGCGGAAGTACGCTTCCAGGCCGTCGATCACACATTGTTCAAGAGGTGATTTTTTGCTCATTACGCAGCCAGAGGATAGGAAATCGTGCTGCCGCCTTGCAGCGCGTCGAAATAGGTGGCCACAGCGTCGATCTGCGCCGCAGCCTGGGTGAGTTTGTTGAAGTGCGCGCGAAACATCGCACCGCCTGGCAGTTCGGCCAGGGCCCAGCCCACGTGTTTGCGCACGGTCTTCACACCGGCATCGCCGTAGAAGGCATGGTGAGAGCGCAGATGCTCCAGCAGCCATTCGCCCTGTTGCCGCCACGCTGGAGGCGGCGGCTCGGTCCCGGTCGCGAGCGCCTGGGCAATGTGTCCGAGGAGCCAGGGCTTGCCCAGAGCGGCGCGGCCGATCATCACCGCATCGACCCCGGTGGCAAGCAGCACGGCGCGCGCCGTGGCCGCCGAGTCGATGTCGCCATTGGCCACCACGGGAATGCGCAATGCGCGCTTGATGGCTGCCACGGTCTCGTATTCGGCCATGCCGCCGTAGCCTTGGTCGCGTGTGCGGCCGTGGACCACGATCATGGCGACCCCGGCGTCTTGCGCAGCGCGTGCGATGCTCGGAGCGTTGCGCGCAGTGGCGCACCATCCCGTGCGCATTTTCAACGTGACTGGCACGCCTAATGGGTGCGCAGCCGCGACCACGGCCTCGATGATGCGCAGTGCCTGAGTCTCATCTTGCATCAGCGCAGACCCAGCCCAACGGTTGCACACTTTCTTCGCCGGGCAGCCCATGTTGATGTCAATGATCTGCGCGCCGGCCGCGACATTGGCTCGGGTCGCATCGGCCATGTCAGCGGGATCCACGCCCACCAGTTGTGCGCTCACCGGGCCCGGCTCACCGGTGTGGCTCATGCGTCGTGATGTCTTGAGCGTGTCCCACAAGTCGCGCCTGGATGTGACCATCTCGCTGACGCAATGCCCGGCGCCAAGCTTGCGCGCCATCTGCCGCCACGGAAGATCGGTGACGCCGGCCATGGGGGCCGCGAATACGCGGTTGGGCAGATCGAAGGGACCCATGCGCACGGGGGCGCCGTAGGGGTTAGGGGGCTGGAGGGACATGGAGGCGCGTGCTCAGGCGCGGGAAAGCGCTGCTTGTTTTTTGTGCAGGTGGCGGATTCTAGTCCCGAGACTGCAGAGCGCGGCCTGGAGATTGCTGTGCGTCCTCGGCAAGATCCGGGACGCTTGGCGCGTATTGGATCTTGCGCGCACGGATGCGTTGCCACACGAGCAGCTTGTCGTCGTCGCCAAGCGCGCTCCAGGAGCCGATCTCCTCGATCGTGCGCCAGCAGCCGCGGCACAGCCCAGTGGCCGGGTTCATGGCGCAGATCTGGGTGCAGGGCGAGGGCACGGCCACGAGACGTCCTCAAGCCTGCACTGCAGGCGCGCTGACCTGGCTTGCCGCCACGCCCAGCCAGCGCTGCAAATCATCCGGGGCGAGTGCGAACACCGCGTGCGGATGCCCGGCTGCCGCCCAGATCCGGTCAAAGCGCCAGAGGCTGTCATCGATCAGCGTGATGGGGGCTTCGGCGTGGCCCAGCGGGCTGACGCCGCCGATGGCAAAGCCCGTGCGAGCGCGCACGAACTCTGCATCCGCCCGCGCCAGCGCACCCACTTGCTGCGCCACGCGCGCCTCGTCCACGCGCCGGTCGCCCGCGCACACCACCAGTACCGCGCGCGTGCTGGCGACATGGCGGAAGACGATGGACTTGGCGATCTGCCCGAGCTGCACGCCAAGCGCGTCAGCCGCCTGCTGCGCGGTACGCGCCGCGGCGTCGAGCATCCGCGGGGAGTCGGGATGGCCAAGCGCAGACAGGGCGCTGGCCACGCGCTGCGCGGCTTCGGGCAGCTTGGCGGCTGAGGCGGTATGGGGCGGCTTCACGCGACCTCGGTGCGCTGGGCATCCTGCCAGCGCGTGAGCAGCGCGCGCCCCGCTCGGCTATTGCTCGGGCGCCCGATGGCGCGGCAGATGAAGTCCCCGGCCTCCACCACCGTGCGCAGGTCGACTCCGGTGGCGATGCCCATGCCATGCAGCATGTACAGCACATCTTCGGTGGCGACGTTTCCGGTGGCGCCCTTCGCATAAGGGCAGCCGCCCAATCCGGCGACCGAGGCGTGGAACGTGCGCACACCGGCTTGCAGCGCGGCCAGCACATTGGCCAGCGCTTGGCCGTACGTGTCGTGAAAATGCCCGGCTTGGCGCTTAATGGGGAAGACGCGGCCCGTGGCCTCGAAGACCTGCTGCACAGCCATCGGCGTGCCCACGCCGATGGTGTCGGCAATATCGATGCTGTCACAGCCCAGATCGGCCATGCGCTGCACCACCTCGGCGACCGCCTGCGGGCGCACGTCGCCTTGATAGGGACATCCCAGCGCCACCGAGATGCTCCCGCGTAACTTCACGCCTGCGGTCTTGGCCGCATCTGCCACGGGTTGAAAGCGTGCGATCGACTCGGCGATGCTGCAATTGATGTTGGCTTGCGCGAAGGCTTCGCTTGCTGCGGAAAACACCACCACCTCGTTCACGCCGGCAGCCAGGGCTGCCTCCATACCTTTCATGTTCGGCACGAGCGCCGAATAGACCGTGCCGCTGCGGCGGCGTATTTGTGCCATGAGCGCGGCGCCGTCGGCCATTTGGGGTACCCATTTGGGCGAGACGAAAGCAGCAGCCTCCACGTTGGGAAAACCCGCTGCCGACAGACGGTCGACAAGCTCGACCTTCGTGCGCAGGGACACGGGGCTGGCTTCGTTCTGTAACCCGTCGCGAGGGCCGACTTCGACCACGTCGACGCGGGGTGGCAGGTTCAGGGTTGGCATCCATATCTCCGGAGTTGAGTGATGCACGTCGCCGTGCATGGACAGCTTCGCGCATGGCGCGGGTCTTAGCTGTGGTCGTGCACCGTGGCAGCGGCCGCTTCGGCTTGGACCGCGGCCAAGGCTGCATCGCGCTTCTCGGCCTTGGCGAACAGCGGGCTGGTGCCCACGATCTGATGGTTGGCGGCCTTCAGGTTGAAATAGGCGCGGCCGTCGCTGGCTTGCAGCTTCTCAAACCGGGTCGCATCAGTGCTGTTTTTTTTTACGGACGCGATTCCGCCCTCGGCCGATGCCTTGGCCTCGTACGTCTCGCTGCGCAGCAGGGTGTCGCCGCTGGCGGTCTTGAGGGAAAAATGGAAATGACCCTTGTCGTTCTTGAGCAATTCAAAG
>JAKBCY010000268.1 GCA_021807445.1 Pseudomonadota bacterium | reverse complement strand
GTTGCGCGCGCCGGGGTCATTGACGTCAGGGCTGATGCTGGCGGTCTTGGGAGTGGGTCCAAAAGCACCGGCCACGAAACGTGGCTTGTCGGGCGTGCTGTGCGCGTCCGCCGACGCGCGCGCAAGACGCGCCGCGGCACGGTTGAGTTCATCGGCGAGATCGGCCATCCCATAGTCGTCCTGCGCGATCGCGGTTGCGCCAAACGTGTTGGTCTCGACGATATCTGCGCCCGCGGCAAAGTAACCGTCATGAATGTCACGGATGATTTGCGGTTGGGTGATGTTGAGCAACTCGTTGTTGCCTTTCACATCCCGCGGCCAATTCTTGAACCGCTCACCTCGGTATTGCGCCTCCGACAGCTTGAAGCGCTGGATCATCGTGCCCATGGCGCCATCGAGAATGAGGATGCGTTGGCGCAAGAGCTCGGGCAACTGCGCGGCGCGGGAATAGGCGGGATGGTTGGGGAGCATCAGGTCATTGTAGAAAGTCGAATGAGCGCATCGACCGTGCGTGCCCAGCGAACCAACGGTGTCCTGATTGAGCACGTTCATTGATCATGCCCGAGTCCGGCCCGGCGATTGCCCGCGCGCACTGGATGTCGCGTGGTGTTTTGGCTCCGCGACGCCGCCCAGGATTGACGGACTCCACGGCCGAACACTCGGCCCGGTTCAACCCGTACCGCGCCGGGGGAAACCCTGCTTCCTACAATGCGCGTTTTGGTGTGTGCCATGAATGCTCCACAAGATCCGCTACCGAACGTGCTTGCGCCAACGCCTGAGGCGGTCCTTACCGCCAGCCAGGCGCACCTCGAGCCGCCTGCGCGCCTGCGCGAGATTCCCTACAACTACACCTCGTTTTCCGACCGCGAGATCGTCATTCGCCTGCTAGGCGCCGACGCTTGGGTCTGGTTGGATCAGTTACGCCAGGAGCGCCGCACCGGTCGCAGCGCCCGCATGCTCTACGAGGTGCTTGGTGACATTTGGGTTCTTCGGCGCAATCCTTATCTGCAGGACGACCTGCTGTACAGCGTCAAGCGTCGTCGCGCGCTGATCGATGCCCTCTGGCACCGCCTGCGTGAGGTCGACAAGCGCCGCGGCACCATGGATGTCGCTGACCCGCAAACTGCAGCGCGCGATGCGCTGGTTGTCCAGCTGCTCGAGCGCGCGCGCGAAGCGGTATCAGCCTTCGCCATCTGGTTTGACGACGTCGCAACGCTTCGCCGACGCGCCCTTCGCGATCTCTCCCGCTGGACCAAACGTGACAACATCCGTTTCGACGGCCTGGCGCGTGTCTCGCATATGACCGATGCGACCGACTGGCGCGTTGAGGTACCGTTTGTGGTGCTTTGCCCTGACACCGAGGCCGAGATTGCCCCGATCGTGCGCGCCTGCGTCGACCTGGGCCTGACGATTGTGCCGCGCGGCGGCGGCACCGGCTACACGGGTGGCGCCGTGCCGCTGGTCTGGAAAAGCGCGGTGATCAACACCGAGAAGCTGGAAGAGCTTGGGCCGGTTGAGCACATCGCCCTGCCAGGGGTGGCCGACCCGGTTGCCACCATTCGCTCAGCCGCTGGTGTCATCACCCAACGCGTCGCGGACGCTGCCGATCGCGCTGGCCTCGTCTTCGCGGTGGACCCGACTTCGGCCGATGCTTCGTGTGTCGGCGGCAACATCGCGATGAACGCAGGCGGCAAAAAGGCCGTGCTCTGGGGCACCGCCATTGATAACCTGGCTTGGTGGCGGCTGGTGGACCCGCAGGGCCGCTGGGTGGAAGTCACGCGGCTGGAGCACAACCTGGGAAAGATTCACGACGTCGAGGTGGCGCGCTTCAAGGTTGAGACCTTTGCAGCGGACAGCAGCACCCTACTGTCCACGGAGGTGCTGGAGATCCCCGGTAGCCGTTTCCGCAAGGCAGGTCTCGGCAAGGACGTGACGGACAAGTTCCTGGCGGGTCTGCCGGGCATTCAGAAAGAGGGCTGTGACGGGCTCATTACCAGCGCACGCTGGGTGCTGCACCGCATGCCTCCGCATGTGCGCACCTTTTGCCTGGAGTTCTTTGGCCAGGCTCGGGAGGCCATTCCCAGCATCGTCGAGATCAAGAACTACCTGGAGGCCCGCCCCGGCGGCGCCATCCTGGCGGGGCTTGAGCACCTCGACGAACGCTACCTCAGGGCCGTAGGCTACGCGCCGAAGAGCAAGCGTGGCCTCTTCCCGAAAATGGCGCTGTTTGGCGACATCGTCGGGGAAGATGATGACGCGGTGGCCCGCGCCGTCGCCGACGTGGTGCGCATGGCCAACGCACGCGTGGGTGAGGGCTTTGTCGCCGTGAGCGCGGAGGCGCGCAAGAAATTCTGGCTGGACCGCAAGCGCACTGCGGCGATCGCACGTCACACGAATGCGTTCAAGATCAACGAGGATGTGGTGATTCCGCTGCCGCGCATGGGCGAGTACGTGGACGGCATTGAGCGCATCAACATCGAGCTCTCGCTAAAGAGCAAGCTGCAGCTCACCGCCGAGGTTGACCGCTTCCTGCGCGGGCGCCTGCCGATGGCCAAGAACGAAGAGCTCGGCGAGGGTGAAGCGCCGATCGGCGCCGTTGATCTGGAAGCGGCGCGCACCCAGGCTCTGGAGCACGTCGCGGGCACGCACGCGCGCTGGAGTTTTCTGTTGCAGGAGCTGGATACGCCGCTGTCTCAGGCGCTGCCGAAGTTTGCGCAACATGGTCTGGGCACGGCCAGCACCTCCGCCATGCAGATGCTGCACCGGGCCCCCCGGGCACAGGTCTTCCATCTTCTCCAGGAGCACAGTCTGCGCGCTTCATGGAAAGCCGAAATCCGCAAACCGTTGCACGCGATTTTTGCAGGCGGGGCTTTCGAGCCCCTGCGCCGTGAACTCAATGCCATCCACGCACGCGTGCTCAAAGGGCGCGTATGGGTCGCGCTGCACATGCACGCGGGCGACGGCAATGTGCACACCAACATCCCGGTCAATTCTGACGACTACCTCATGCTGCAGGCGGCGCATGACGCCGTTGCACGCATCATGGCGCTCGCACGCAACCTCGATGGCGTGATCTCCGGCGAACATGGCATTGGCATAACCAAGCTGCAATTCATGAGCGATGCGGAAATTGCACCCTTCCGCGATTACAAGCGGCGCGTGGATCCCGACGGGCGCTTCAACAAAGGCAAGCTGCTGGACGATCCGCATCTCCCTGCCGATCTCACCAACGCCTATACGCCAAGCTTCGGGCTGATGGGGCACGAATCGCTGATCATGCAGCAAAGCGACATCGGCGCCATCTCCAACTCGGTTAAAGACTGTCTGCGCTGCGGCAAGTGCAAGCCGGTGTGCGCCACGCACGTGCCGCGGGCCAACCTGCTGT
>JAKBCY010000046.1 GCA_021807445.1 Pseudomonadota bacterium | reverse complement strand
GATCCAGTTCCTTCAGATGATCCATCAGCCGTTGCAGCAGAAGTCGGAATGGCCCGGGCAGCTCGTTCGAGGCATCCTCGAGAAGTTCTGGTACGCGGGTCGCGAGATGCGCGATACCCTGCGGCACGATCAGTCCGAACTCGGCCAGAAGGCCACGAATCTGGTTGGACTGTGCGGTGCGCGCCTTGACGAAACCCTGGCGCGCGCGGTGCAGGGCCAGTAGCGCCTGCTGCTCCACGTCCTTGATCGGCACGAAACGCATCGTCGGCCGTGCTACGGCCTCACAAATCGCCTCGGCATCGGCTGCGTCGTTCTTGTTGGTCTTCACGTACGGCTTGACGAACTGCGGGGCCATCAGCCTGACGTCGTGTCCCAGCGTGCGCCCTCAGTGGTGGGCGCTGCCGCACGCCTCCATGCCGATCAGACACGGCGGCATGTTGGCGAAGAACGCGGCCACCTGGTGCCGCTTGAGTTGCTTGCGCATCACCGTCTTGCCGTGCGCGTTCACTCCGTGGACTTGAAACACGTTCTTCGCCAGGTCAATGCCAACGCTCATAAGCTTCATGGTGGACGCTCCGATCCGTTCAGGTGGACTGACAAAGCCTCCACTTTGGCACATCGATGCCGCCGCGGGTGGGGGCGTCCATCCCATTGATTCAAGGCGGCCAAACGTTTCGCCGGCTTTGCCGATCCCGATCCCGCTGGATGGAAGCTGATGCAGCATGGCGGCAGTGGCGCCACGCTGAGGCTGGGCAGCGGCAAAGAGGCCATGTCCATCCGGGCGCGCGGACGGCACCGCTTCGGGCCGGATGCCAAGCCCAATGACATCACCCTCACGCGCAGGAATGGGCAGTGGTTTGTGTGGGTGACGCTGCGCGTGCCAGACGAAGCCTGTGCTCGGCAGCGCACCGATGATCAGCGCCGCGGGGTGGATTTCGGCATCACGGACTGGGCCACGTTCGACGACGGTCAGTCCATCGCGAACCCGCGCTGGGTGCGCGAGGAACTGCCGCGCCTGGCCGCTTTGCAGCGGCAGCGCGCCCGCAAGAAGAAAGGGTCGCTGCGCGACAAGCGGTTGAGCCGCAGCATCGCTGCGCTGCACGATCGCATCTCCAATCTGCGCCGGGACTTCGTGCACAAGGAAACGACCAGGATGGTGCAGTCATGCGCCGTGCTGGCGACGGAGCAACTGGCTCCGAAGAACATGAGCCGCAGCGCGAAAGGTACGGTAGATGCACCGGGCCGTCGCGTGCGGCAGAAGGCCGGACTCAACTGGGAGCTGCTCTCGTCCGCGTTCGGCATGGCGCATCCGATGCTCGCGTACAAAGCGGAAGAAGCTGGTACGCGGCTGCACCTGAGCGATACGCGCCAGATCAAACCGTCGCAACGCGACCACAACAGCGCGTTGGTGGTTCTCATCGACGCGTTCAATACCCAACACACGCCTGGAACGGGCGTGGCGGCGAGACCCAGACCTCTGCCCCGGCAACGGGGCAAGTCCAGGTCCGTGACCCGCGAAACCCCCGCGACAACGCCATGCGTTTAGCGGCGGGAGAGTTCATTTAGTCAGGTCTTACCGTGTCATTCTGTGGAAACATATTCCGCACCGCAGAGTTTCAAGGACACCCCTCGTGCCCGGACGCGAGGGAGCAAGGCGCACTTGGCGCCCCAATCACCCTTTGCGCCCTGAAATCAGGCTGCGGTCTTCCGGCCCTGCGCTTCGCGCTCTTGCAAGGCCCGCCATTGCACTTTGCCAGTGCCGGACTTGGGAAGGCTGTCGACAAACTCGACAACGCGTGGGCTTTTGTAAGCGGCCATATGGGCGTGCGCCCAATCGACAATGGACTGCTCGCTCACTGCACCGCGAGCCTCAGGTTTGAGGACGACATAGGCTTTGACCGTCTCCCCTCGCTTGGCGTCGACGGTACCCACCACGCAAGCCTCGGCGATGTCGGGGTGCTGGTACATCAGGGACTCGACTTCCGCGGGCCAAACTTTGTAGCCCGAAGCGTTGATCATGCGTTTGAGGCGGTCGACCATGAAAAAATAGCCTTCCTCATCAACGCGACCGAGGTCGCCCGTACGCAAGAAGCGCTTGTCGTCCTGTGTGATGAACGCTTCCGCGGTCGCCGCCGGCTGACCCCAGTAGCCCTGCATCACCTGCGGGCCGTGAACAATGATTTCGCCCACCTCGCCTGCGGGCAAGACGCGCAAGGTCTGCGGGTCGATGATGCGAGCAACCACATCAAAGATCGGGATGCCAAGGCACTGGCGTTTGGATCGTTCCAGCGGGTTGATGTGCGAGGGAGCGATGGTTTCGGTCATGCCGTAGCCCTCCATGTAGGTGATGCCGCACAGATCGTGCAGTTTCTGCGCCACCGCTTCGGGCATTGCCGCACCGCCACCGCCCATGTTCCACACGCTCGAGAGGTCATAGTCGGCGATGCGCGGGTTCATCAGGAAGTCCACAACCATCGTGGAGATGGCCTGCCAAGACCCCACCTTGTAACGCTGCACGCATGCGGCCGCCGCATCGCGGTCCCAACGCGGCAGGATGACTACCGTACTGCCGTTGTACAAGGGCCCGTTCATGCTCATTTGCATGCCGGTCACGTGGAAGAATGGCAGGACGGCGAGCACCACGGTGTCTTGCGGCATCCGCACCCATTCGATACCGGCGACTGCGGTGCTCATCACGCTGTGGTGGGTGTGCATGCAGCCTTTGGGCTTTCCGGTGGTTCCGGACGTGTAGGGCAGCACGCAGAGATCGTTTGGCCCGGTGCTCAAGGGTCCAGGAGCGTGCTGCGCAGCGAGCATCTCCACCCAGAGCGTGACATTGGGCTCCGTAAGCTCTTCACGGGGAGCCGCAACAAACGAAGGTACCGCGATGTGGGGGGACGGGGCAATGTAGTCACTGTACGCGGCCACAATGATGTGCTCAAGGCCTTGCCCCAGAAGCGGGCGCACCTGGGCGAACAGTTCCTGCCCGACGAAGGCCGCCTTGGCCCCACTATCGCTCACATAGTGCCCAAGCTCGTGCGTGAGGTTCATCGGGTTCACGGGAACCACAACGCCGCCTGCACGTAGGATGCCATAGTAGGCAAGCACAAACTGAGGGCTGTTTTGCATGTCAAGCAGCACACGGTCCCCCGCTTGAATCCCGCACCGTTTTTGCAGGAAGCCGGCAATCGTTTCAGCTTCACGCTTGAAGGCGCCAAAGCTCAACGTGCCATCGTAGAAAATCAGGAATGTTTTGTCCGGGAACCGCGCCGCCGCCACCTCCACATTGAAGAACAGGTGGGTTTGAGGAATTTGCAGATGGTGTGGCAAGCCCTTGGGCCAAACTTCCAGATGGTGCGTGCTCATTGTTGACCTCCTTTTTCGGTGTTTTCAGTCCAGTCGGCTCGGATGCGCTGCAGAAACGATTCCATGTAGCCATTGACTTGCGCGGCATGCGTCAGGTTGCTCGCATGTCCGGCTCCCGCAATCCCAGCCATGCGCGCCCGGGCCAGATGGCGCTGCATGTCCAGGCTCCGCTCGAGGGGGATCGCGGCGTCTGCCCCCCGTGAATGACAAGCGCAGGGACACGCATCATCCACAGGCGACTGGAGATGTCATGGCGCTCCATCAGGGCCTGAAAGCTCGCTGTGAGGTTGTGTGGTTTCCACAGGCTCCACTTGGTCTTCCACGCTTGCGCCTGCGGCGCCCCCTCTCCGAGGATGATGCGCGCAAGGATGTCCGCAATGTGATGTGGAAGACCTCCTTGCCTCCAGATGGCAAGGAATTTTTCGTAGCCGTGGATTGCTGCATCCGCTTCCGGCAGCGCCTGCGTATTGAGGAGGATGAGTCCCCGCACCCGCTGTGGGTGCGCCAGGGCGAGCCGCAGTGCGACGTAGCCGCCCTGTCTTATCCCGGCGACCACCGCGTGCTCGATGGCCAGATCTGTCATCAGCCCCGCCAGGTCGTCGGCCAAGTCGTCGTCGTTGAATGCAGCAATGCTGTCACTCGCCGTTCGCCCATGGCCACGTCGATTCCCTGTGATGCATCGCCAGTGGTCGCGAAGCCGTGCGATCTGCGGCTCGAACATGCTGCCGTCCCTCAAAAGGCCATGACAAAAGACCAGCGCTGGGCCAAGACCTCGTGCATCACAGTAATGGATACGCTGGCCGTTGACCGTGGCGCTGGGCATCGTTGTCAGAATCGTGGGCGGGACAGCGATGGACCTTGTGGGCGCTCAGCGCTTGGGGCGATACCGCTCCAGCTCGAGTCTTGCGATTTGATCGCGATGCACTTCGTCAGGGCCGTCGGCAAAGCGCAGGGTCCGGGCCTGGCCGTACGCAAAGGCCAATCCAAAATCGTCGCTGACACCGGCCCCGCCGTGCGCTTGCATGGCCCAGTCGATGACTTGGCAAGCCATCGTGGGCGCGGCGACTTTGATCATCGCGATTTCTTTACGGGCAGCCTTGTTGCCTGCACGATCCATCATGTCGGCAGCCCTGAACACCAGCAGTCGGGCCTGGTCGATCAGGAGGCGAGCGTTGGCGATGCGTTCGCGTGTGACGCCATGGTCGGCAATCGGGCGGCCGAAGGCGACGCGCGTCAAAGTGCGTTTGCACATGGCTTCAAGCGCGCGTTCAGCCAGGCCGATCAGGCGCATGCAATGGTGGATGCGGCCGGGTCCCAGGCGCCCTTGTGCGATTTCGAAGCCCCGCCCTTCGCCCAAAAGCATATTGGTGACCGGGACACGCACATCGGTGAACGCAACCTCGCCATGGCCATGGGGTGCGTCGTCGTACCCAAATACCGGAAGATGGCGCAGCACTCGCACGCCGGGCGTGTTCATGGGCACCAGAATCATTGATTGCTGGCGATACCGGTCTGGATTTTCGGCATCGGTCTTTCCCATGAAAATCAGCACTTTGCAGCGCGGGTCGTTGGCCCCAGAGGTCCACCACTTGCGACCGTTGATCACATAGTGCTCGCCCTCACGGCGGATGCTGGCCTGGATGTTGGTCGCGTCGCTCGAGGCCGTTCCCGGCTCTGTCATGGCAAAGCCCGAGCGGATTTCACCACGGAGGAGCGGGTCAAGCCACTGTGCCTTCTGCTCGGGCGTGCCGTAACGCTCCAGCACTTCCATGTTGCCCGTGTCGGGCGCTGAGCAATTGAATGTCTCCGGTGCAATATGGGAGCGGCCCATGATTTCGCACAGGGGCGCGTATTCAAGATTGGTGAGTCCTGCGCCACGCTCGGACTCGGGAAGAAAGAGGTTCCACAGCCCGGACTCACGCGCGCGAGCCTTGAGCTCCTCGACGACCTTGGTTGGCTGCCAGGCATTGCCAGCCTTGCGGTTGGCATCAACTTCGGCAAAAAATGGCGCCTCATTGGGATAGACGTGTGCGTCCATGAATGCGCTGACTCGCTCTTGCAGGTCACGTACCTTGTCACTGTATGTGAAGTCCATGATGGTTCCTCGTGGATAAAAAGTCCGGTTTTCAGGTTGCGTGGGTCGCCTGCACCTGCGCCCACGCGGCTTCGGCCAGGGGTCTTGCGCGCCGACCAGCTTCCAGCGCCTGGCTGCTTGATGCGTTGCCCTGCAGCGCGCGCGCCAGTACGCCTTGCAGGATGCCGGCGAGACGAAACATGTTGAAGGCGGCGTAGAACTCCCAATCGGCCTGCGAAACGGGGGGGCGTTGCGTGCGTGCGCAGTAGCGGGCCACGTACTCGCTTTCGCTGGGAATACCCAAGGCTGCCAGGTCACCACCGATCAAGCCGCGAAATTGTCCTGGCGACAGGCGCCAGGCCATGCAGTGGTAGGCAAAATCGGCTAGCGGATGGCCCAGCGTGGAAAGCTCCCAGTCGAGAACGGCCAGGATGCGCGGCTCGGTGGGGTGAAAGATTACGTTGTCCAGACGATAGTCACCGTGCACGATGGCCGTCTCGTCGCCGGGCGGGATGTGCTCGGGCAACCATGCGATCAGGCGATCCATGGCGTCGATTGGCTCGGTCTCGCTGGCTCGGTATTGTTGGGACCAGCGCGCAACCTGTCGGGCGATGTATTGGCTTGGCTTGCCATAATCGGCCAAGCCCAGTGCGGCGTAGTCCACGCTGTGCAAGGCAGCGATCACGCGGTTCATTTCGTCAAAAATCGCCGCGCGCTCGGAGAGCTGCATCCCGGGCAACAGGGGGTCCCAGAAGATGCGCCCGTCGACGAAATCCATGACGTAAAACGCGGTGCCAATCACGGATTCATCAAGGCACAGGACATGCATGCGGGGAACCGGCACGTCGCTTCCGGCCAATGCCTGCATGATGCGGTATTCGCGATCCACGGCATGGGCCGAAGGCAGAAGCTTGCCCGGTGGCTTGCGTCGCAGCACGTAGCGCCTGCCGTTGGCCGCCGTAAGCATGTAGGTTGGATTGGACTGACCGCCCTTGAACTGTTCCACGCGCAGCGGTCCCTGTGCATCGGGAAGATGTGCACGCAAGTAGTCGCTCAGCGCCGCGGCACTAAAAGCCAGGGCAGGCGTCACTTCGCGCGTGTCAGCTTGCATGGCGTGTGCCCCTTGTTCAGATCAGTTTCACCAACTGCTTGCCGAGGTTTTGTCCTTTGAGCATACCGATGAAAGCCGACGGTGCCTGCTCCAGTCCCTGTGCGACGGATTCGCGCCAGTGAAGCTTGCCGCTCGCGACCAAGCCAGCGAGTTCGCGCAGTGCGGCAGGCCACTGCCCCATGTGTTCGGAAACGATGAATCCCTGCAGCTTCAGTCGATTGATCAGAACGGTGCGGATGTTCTTCATGCAGTAGGGATCCGTGGTGTTGTAGTCGGCGATCAGACCGCACAGCGCAACGCGGGCAAAGGCATTCGTGCGCGCTAGAAGCGCATCGAAGATCTCCCCGCCCACGTTTTCGAACAGGCAATCCAACCCGGCGGGCAATACGGCCTTCAGGTCGTCTTTGAGGTTGCCAGCCTTGTAGTCCACGCAGGCGTCAAAGCCGAGCTCTTCGACCACATAGCGGCACTTCTCAGGGCCTCCGGCAACGCCCACAGCGCGGCAACCTTTGGCTTTGGCCAGTTGACCGACGACACTTCCCACGGCGCCGGAGGCGGCAGTGACGACCACCGTTTCCCCGGCTTTGGGCTCGCAAATCGCATTCAGACCATACCAGGCGGTCACGCCAGGCATGCCCACCGGGCCAAGATAGGCGGAAAGCGGAACATGGGCTGTGTCGACTTTTTGCAGGGCGCGCGCGGGAACTGCGCCGTACAACTGCCAGCCCAACATGCCGAGCACCTTGTCCCCGGGACGGAACTGGGGATCGCGCGAGGCCACAACCTCGCCGGCGGTACCTCCCACCATCACGCTACCCAGCGCGACGGGCTCGGCATAAGACTTCGCGTCGGACATGCGTCCGCGCATATAGGGATCGAGCGAAAGCCAATGATTGCGAACGAGAACCTCGCCCTCACCGGGCTCGGGAATCGGGCCGCTTTGGAGCCGAAAGTGGCTCTCTTCAACCCAACCCGTGGGCCTGCCAGCAAGGACGATTTGCAGATTGTGATCAGCCATGTGTGTTCTCCAAAAAAGTGGCCATGCCATGCGTTCGCAGGCGGGTCAGAAGTGCCCGCGCATCGTGGCGGCCAAGCTCGTAGGCCGCGCGGATGCCATGCGGGTTGGTGTAGTCCCAGCCACGAACCGGCACATGGTGCGATGGCTGAATGTAGATGCGCTGAGTTGATTGTGGCAACGGCCGCTCGTACTGGCGGGTGAGCAGCACCAGGGTCGGCTCTTGTCGGGCCTCGACAGGAAGAGCGTCAACGGGCACATTGTCGACCATGCCTCCATCGAGCACCGGTCGTCCATGCAGGTGCAGCGCCGGCGTAAACGGCGGCGTGCAGCTCGAGGCGAGGATCAGGTCGGCCAGGTCCTCGGGTGCCGGGCAGTCCTGCGCGACCAGGACCTCGGGCTCAAACCCCAAAAACCGACCCGCGCGCGGATGCAGAAGCCCCCGAACCTTCTTGTCAAACTGGTAAGCGAATATCCCGGCCAACACACCGCTGCGAGGGCCGAGCCAGCGGGGCAGGCGGGAAACCTGCACGTAGATGGGCGGCTGGCTGCGCAATGCGTCAAGCGCCTGAGCATCAAAGATCGCAAGCAGCGCCTCGCGATACATTTGTGCATGCGGAAACGCACGCTGGCCTCGCAAGAGGCGTCCGGGGTAAAAATTGCGCGGGTTATGCGCGGTCATGTGGCCATAATGGGCCAGCGTCTGCGCGGTCTTGCCCGCCAGCATCATGCAAGCCGTGGCTGCGCCGGCGGATACGCCTGCAACCTGCGTGGGCGCTAGCCCCTCCGGTTTGAGCACATCCCACATGCCGGCTTGCCACCAGCAGCGGTTCCCGCCACCAGCGAGCACGAGGTTGGTGAAGGATGACAGGATCTCTCGCGCGGATTCCCCGCTGGCCGGCTCGGTTCGCGGCACCTCGCGAGGCGGCTGCGCGCGCTCTTGCAGCTGCAAGGCGCCGCATGCACGCAGGACTGTGTCGCTTTGCATCACCCGCGGCTCTTTTGCTGCGGCCTCAGACAATGCTCGCGCCACCGTCGACGGCGAGGCATTGGCCGGTGACGTGTCGCGATGCATCGCTTGCAAAAAAGGCCGCCGCGCCCATCAAGTCGTCGTCACCGCCGATGCGAGCCAGGGGCGTGTGCTGGATGACGCGTTCGCTCATCGTCTCGAGCAGTCCGGCTGTCATCTTGGATGGGAAAAAACCTGGAAGAATGGCGTTGACGCGGATGCCGTGTTGTCCCCACTCGGCCGCCAGTGCGCGCGTGAAGTTAATCACCGCACCCTTGGAGGTGTTGTACGCGATCGTGCGCATCGGCAGTGGGTTGCCGCGCAATCCAGCAATCGATGCGATGTTCACGATGCTGCCCCGCCTTTGGGGAATCAAGCTGCGCTTTGCGACCTCGCGAGTCAGAAAGAAGACGGCATCCACGTTCAGATGCATGACCTTGTCCCAGGCTTCGTCGGGATAATCCTCCGCCGCCGCGCCCCAAGTCGCACCAGCATTGTTGACCAGAATGTCGATCGAGCCCATTGTGTTCTGCACCGTCCGCACCAATGGTGCGATGGCCTCGCGCTGCAGCAAATCGGCAGGAAAGACTTCCGCATGAAGCCCCAGCGCGCGAAGATGCTCGCGCGCCTGGTGCAGTTCATCGGGTTTGCGTGCGACCAAGGCCAGCTTGGCACCCATTTCACCCAACGCCTGGGCCATTTGCAGTCCAAGGCCGCGCGACCCCCCGGTAACAAGCGCGCAGCGTCCAGTGAGGTCAAAGAGTCGTTGCATCGTTGCGTTCATGAATGCTCCCTGTCAGAACCACGCGTCCTGCATGTCGCTGCAGGTCGCGTCGCGTCGGGCTACGACCTGCAGCCACGCCGGAATTTTCGGCAGCTCGTAGGCATAGAAGTATCGGCATGCCTGGAGCTTGCCGTCGCGTAAATCCAACTTGTCCGTGTTGTGTGCCAGCCGCACAAGTGCCGATTCGGCAACATCGAGCCAGATCCACGCGAGCACCACATGGCCGAATGCCTGCAGGTACGGCGTGGCATTGGCCAGCGTGGCCGCCGGATCGCCTCCATCCCAGGCCCGCCGTGTCGCATCCAGAAGCTGCTGGAGCGCTGCACCGAGCGCGCCGGCCTGCAGGTGCAGCTGTGGCACTTTTTCGGCGCGCGCAATCGTGGCGCGCATACGCGCAGCCAGGAGCGCAAGCCCTGCACCGTCCTGCATCACCACCTTGCGTCCAAGCAGGTCCAGCGCCTGAATCCCATGCGTCCCTTCGTGGATCATGTTCAAGCGATTGTCGCGCCAGTACTGCTCCACGGGAAAGTCGCGTGTGTACCCGTAGCCGCCATGCACCTGAATTGCCAAACTGTTCGCCTCAAGGCACCATTCAGAGGGCCAACTCTTGGCGATGGGTGTGAGCATGTCCAGCAGCCGCTCGGCATCGCGGGCGCTCGCCACGTCGCCCGTTCGGCACTCGTCGACGAGCCGCGCGCAATACAGCTCCAAGGCCAGCGCGCCCTCGGCGTACGCCTTCTGCGCCAACAGCATGCGCTTGACGTCAGCATGGGCGATGATCGCCACAGGCGGCTGGCTCGAATCTTTGCCAGCCGTCCCCAATGGGCGACCCTGGGGACGCTGCCGCGCATAGGCAAGCGCCGCCTCGAAACCCGCCATACCCAACATGCTCGCTGCCATGCCCACGCCGATGCGCGCCTCATTCATCATGTGGAACATGCAGCGCAACCCATCGCCGACGGCCCCGACCCGCCAGCCAATGGCGCCGGCAGCTCCCTGCACCGGATGCCGGCCATCGCCGAAACTCAACAGGGTGTTGGGGGTACCGCGCCATCCGCATTTGTGGTTGAGCCCTGCCAGGTTCACATCGTTGCGCTCACCCGTGAGCCGCCCCTCACCGTCGACCAGTTTCTTGGGCACAATGAACAGCGAAATCCCCCGCGCGCCAGCAATGAGCTTGCCGTCCGGGCCGGGGATCTTGGCCAGGACCAGATGCACGATGTTCTCGGTCAGGTCGTGCTCACCTGCCGAGATCCACATCTTGTTGCCGAACAGCCGGTAGCGTGGGCCAAGCGGGTCCATTTCGAACGCATCCCCGTCGGGCAATGCGCGCGTGGCGATGTCTGAGAGGCTCGAGCCGGCTTGCGGCTCGGACAGGCACATCGTCCCCGACCACTGTCCGCGGAACTCCCGGTGCGCAAACACGCGCTGCTGCGCAGGGGTGCCGTGCGCCATCAGCAAATTGGCGTTACCCACGGTCAGCATGCCAGCCCCTATGCTGACCGAGGCGCGGGCAAAGAAAGCATTGGCAGCGGCCTCCACCGTGTACGGCAGTTGCATGCCACCAATTGCATCGTCCTGCGCGGCCGCCAGCATGCCCGATTCTGCATAGGCCTTCCACGCCTCGTGCGTAGCTTTGGGCAGCACCACGCGATCGCCTTCCTGACGGGGCTCTTCCGTGTCGATCAGACGGTTGAATGGGGCATACTTGTCGTGAGCAATCCGTTCGCAGGTATCGAGGACCTGCGTAAACGTTTCAGGGCTATGGTCGGCATAGCGTGGCCGCGAGGTCAATGCAGCCGCGTCCAGCCAGTCGTACAGAAGAAAATCAATGGTCGGACGCATCAGGCTTGCATCGCATTAAGTTGGGGACCCAGCAGCATCACGTCATGACGTCCATGCATCGGCGTTGCGCCTTTAGAACACTTCAAAGCGCCCCCCTGCACCGCACGTGAGATCGAGGGCGCCGCGCCACGATTTGGCGAGACCCGCGCTGGCTGAGGACACGATGACTGCATCGGTCATGGGAAGTTCCAGTCGACCAGTGCGGATGCAAACCGGCCGTGCATGGTCACGCGGCGTTGAACGATTTGCCCTGCGAGGCCCGCTCTGCCAAAAGCGGCGCGGGTCGCCAAAAATCAGGATCCCCAGCCGATTGTGCGCCGAACTGGCGCATACGCCGCGCCACCATGTACAGCCCGACCGTGTCTGCGTAGAACATGGGACCACCACGCCATGCCGGGAACCCGTAGCCTGCTAGATACACCATGTCGATATCGCTTGCGCGCTGGGCGTAGCCCTCGTGCAAGATGCGCGCACCCTCATTGACCAGGGCATAGATGCAGCGCTCCACGATCTCGGCGTCGCTGATCGCGCGCGGAGTGATCCCGATCTCCTGGCGATAGGCCGCGATCAGCGCATCGACCTCGGGGTCGACAAGCGCGTCGCGCCGTCCGGGTTCGTAGCGATACCAGCCGGAACCGGTTTTCTGGCCGTAACGGCCGAGCTCACAAAGTCGATCAGCCAAGCGCGAATATTTGACGTGCGGACTCTCCACGTAGCGGCGCTTGCGGATTGCCCATCCAATGTCGTTCCCGGCGAGGTCCCCCATCCGGAACGGCCCCATGGCCATGCCCCAAGCCTCGAGCGCGCGATCCACCTGTTGAGGGCTTGCGCCCTCCTCGACCAGAAAATTCGCCATACGCCCGTAGTGTTCCAACATGCGGTTGCCGATGAAACCATCGCACACGCCCGACACCACGGCGGTCTTGCGTATAGTCTTGGCCAGTTGCATGACGGTGGCCAGTACGTCCTTGGCCGTCGACCGGCCGCGCACGACTTCCAGCAGTTTCATGACATTAGCTGGGCTGAAAAAATGCAGGCCAACCACGTCCTGCGGGCGCTGCGTGCATGCGGCGATGGCATTGAGGTCAAGCGTCGAGGTGTTGGATGCAAGGATCGCACCGGGTTTCGCTACCGCATCAAGGCGTTGAAAGACCTCACGCTTGACGTCCATGTTCTCGAAAACGGCCTCGATGACCAGATCGCATCCGGCGAGTTTCGAAAAATCCAGCGTGGGATGCAGCAGTCCCATGCGGGCCTCGAGCGCTTGGGCCGTGAGCTTGCCCTTGCGGGCGGAGTTCTCGTAATTCTTGCGAATCGTGCCCACGCCGCGCTCCAATGCCGGCGTGCTTGTCTCGACCAGGGTCACGGGAATGCCGGCATTCAGAAAATTCATGCTGATGCCTCCACCCATCGTCCCGGCGCCGATCACGCCCACCTGGGCAACGGTGCGCGTTGGCGTGTCCGCCGGCACGTCCGCGATCTTGGAAGCCGCGCGCTCGGCGAAGAAGGCATGGCGCAGTGATTGCGATTCTGGGGAGGCCATGAGCATCACGAACAGGCGGCGCTCCTGCAGCATGCCTTCGTCGAAATCCTTCAGCGAGCCTGCCACGGCCTCGACGCATTGCAAACGCGCCGGCTCCCGGGGAAACTGCGCCTGCACCGTGGTGCGCGTGGACTGGATAAATGCCTCCGCGTCCGGATGCTCGACGCGCCGGTCGCGCGCCCGAGGCAGAGGAGTGGCCGAACCCGCCAGCCGACGCGCAACGTCGATACCGGCTTGCACGACATTGGCCTCGACCACGGCGTCAAATAATGGCGTTTGCGCCAATTGTCGGGCGGCCACGGCTTCGCCAGACACAATCATGTTCATCGCCGCTTCCAGTCCGAGCGCACGCGGCAGGCGTTGCGAGCCACCGGCGCCTGGGATCAAGCCGATCTTGGCCTCTGGCAGCGCGACCCGCGCCTCGGCCAAGGCCACACGGCCGTGGCAGCCGAGCGCAAATTCCAACCCCCCACCCATGCAAGTGCCGCCGATTGCCGCGACGACGGGCTTGGTGCAGAACTCGGCCACCGCAATCACGTCGAGCAAATTCGGCGAGGCAATCGCTTCCGGCTTGCCGAATTCACGAATGTCGGCTCCGCCAGAAAACACGGTCCCGGCACCCGTGACCACGATGCCGGCAACCGTCGCATCCGCGACAGCGGCATCGATCGCTTCGACAAGCAAGCGCCTTTGCTCCCAGCCAAAGCCATTGACCGGGGGGTTGTCGAGCGTGAGGACGGCAATGTCGCCGTGACGGGATGTATCGACGCGGTGCATGCTGTCTCCAGGGGTATGAACGGTATTTGGAAGCTTGACGGCTCGCAATTCCGCGATGCAGAATCATGTTTTGATTACGATGGATGCTAGCCTTCTCCCGCGCGCTTGTAAAGGCGCCGATCAATACGGATACGCGATGCAGAAAATTCACGTCTTGCTCACCAAGGAAGAACTCGATGAGCAGCGGTTGGAGGGGCGGGTCGTCATTGTGTTGGACGTGCTTTTTGCCACCACCTCGGCGCTGGCCGCGCTGCAAGCAGGCGCCAACTCGGTGATCCCTGCGTTGGATGCGAACCATGCGCGCGGCATGGCTCTACAGCTTGCCGAGGGCACAACCGTGCTCAGTGGTGAATTGGATGCCAAGACCCTGCCCGGCTTTGCGCACCCCACCCCTTTGGCGCTGTTGCGTCATGAGCTCCAGGGACGCGATTTGGTGTACAGCACCACGAACGGAACCGTCGCGCTGCGCAAGGCGTTGCCAGCTGCGCACGTGTATGCGGCAAGCTTGCGCAACGCCCAAGCCACCATCGCGCATGTCTTGCGCGAGCACCCGCACAGCTCGGTATTTATCGTGTGTGCCGGCTCGAGCCAGCAGTTCAATCTGGAGGATTTCTACGGCGCGGGGCTGCTCGTCTCGTGCCTCCAACAGGCCCCCGGACAGCGCAGCTATTCGGATGCAGCCCTTGCTGCGGCTTTGTTGCAGCAGGGCAGCGACGCCCTGAGTTGCCTGGCGGGCTCGCGCGTGGGCCGCATGATGGCCTCGCGCGGACTCGACGAGGAGGTGCAGTATGCAGCGCAAATGCATGTGGATCGCGTGGTCGCCTGCGTCATCGATGGGCGGCTCTTGCGCATTGGCGCCTAAGCGCAACGCTCGGGGCCGGTTCACGTGACGTGATCGTGCCATGCGGTTGCGCTGCAGTCGACTTCGCGAGCGCTGTGGCATGGTGCCGGGCCATGCACGAGTCTGATCTGGTTTGGCGGCTTGTCGTCAGCAATTCGTCCCACCCCGTTGCGTTTACCCATGCCGGGAGCCACGATGCGGCGCTGGAGTGCGCCAGTGAATCCATACTGCGTTTACCTGGGCCGGACGCCCCGCACTGGGGGTGCATGCACGACCGGAAGCCGTCAATGCGGTCATCGGCGAATTTTTCGCCGAGACGCGACGACCCCGCTCAGCGCCTGATGAGACTCTCCAATTGACTCGCCAGCGCAATGAGTC
>JAKBCY010000045.1 GCA_021807445.1 Pseudomonadota bacterium | reverse complement strand
CCTGCCCGGGCCCGGTGTAGTTGAAAGGCCGCGTGACGATGATGGGCAAGCGCTCGAACCAGGTGCGCACCATGCATTCCATCGCCAGCTTGCTGCAGGCGTAATGGTTCACCGGCGCCGGACACACCCCTTCATCGATCACTTCGACGGGGGGTGTGCCGTAGACGTTGGCGGAACTGGCGATCAACACCTTGGCCGGCAGCGTGGGCAGGCTGGCCAGGGCCTCCAGCAGGCTGAGTGTGCCAAACACGTTCACATCATAGAACGCACGTGCATCGCCGTGTTGCACGAAGGACATCGCCGCGAGATGCACCACATGCGAAGGCTGCACGCGCTGCACGGTCCAGCGCAGCGCGTCCAGGTTCGTGAGGTCGCAGGCGATGTGCTCAGAACCTTCGCCACCAGCGGCGCACAGCCCCACGACCCGAAAGCCACGCTCGCGGAGCAGGGGGATGATGTGCCGCCCCGTGAAGCCGGAGGCGCCAGTGACCAGGACCACTTTGCGGAAATCCATCAGAAGCTGATGCCGTTCGCGTTACGGCGCAGGTCGGCTTCGACCATCATCGCGCACAGTTGCTCGAGTGTGGTCGTGGCCTCCCAGCCAAGCTTCGCCTTGGCCTTGCTGGCATCGCCGATCAACAAGTCCACTTCCGCCGGTCGGTAGAACTTGGGATTCACGCGAACAATCGTCTTGCCCGAGGTAGTGTCCACGCCGCGTTCCTGCTCTCCTTGGCCTTGCCACTCGAGGTGAATGTCCGCGGCCTTGGCAGCCATGGTGACGAAGTCACGCACCGTCTCGGTACGGCCGGTGGCCAGGACATAGGTATCCGGCTCGTCCGCCTGGAGCATGCGCCACATGCCTTCCACGTAGTCCTTGGCGTAACCCCAGTCGCGCTTTGCATCCAGGTTGCCAAGCTCCAGCACATCAAGCTTGCCAAGCTTGATCTTGGCGATGCTGTCGGTGATCTTGCGGGTCACGAACTCTAGGCCACGTAGCGGGCTTTCGTGATTGAACAGAATGCCGCTGCTGCCGAAGATGTCGTAGCTTTCACGGTAGTTCACGGTCATCCAGTGCGCGTACAGCTTCGCCACGCCGTAAGGACTGCGCGGGTAGAAAGGCGTGTCCTCACTTTGCGGAATGGCCTGCACCTTGCCGAACATCTCGGAAGTGCTGGCTTGGTAAAAGTGGATTTTGGGGTTGACGGTGCGAATGGCCTCTAGCAAATGCACAGGGCCCACCCCTGTCATGTGGGCCGTGGCGATGGGTTGGTCGAAGGATATTCCAACAAAACTCTGCGCCGCAAGATTATAGACCTCCGTCGCCCCAGTGATTTCCAGCAGGCGAATGGCCGAACCCATGTCGGTCAGGTCGTATTCCGCCAAATGCAGATTGGGGTGATCGAGAACACCCAATTCCTCCAAGCGCCAAAAGTTGACAGAGCTGGTGCGACGGTAGGTGCCATAAACCGAGTAGCCCTTGTCCAGCAAGAGCTGGGTGAGATAGGCGCCGTCTTGGCCCGTGATGCCAGTAATGATGACAGTTTTCATTTTTGCGGCTTTTGATGGAAATTTGAAAAAATATTCGGGTCGAATACATCAGGGGGCCTCGACATCCTGGTCGCCCACCTTGAACTTGCCGTGATGACTACGCAACCTGACCGACTCGCTGCCTCCTCGAAAGGTGGTTAGACGATTTTTTCGCCCTCCGGCACTCGGAGCGGTCGGTTCCGACCGATCCGAGAGCACTTCGCGCGTCAGAAGGGCGTCAGCCCCAGCTCCATCAACGAGCACAGGCGCCGCAGGTTGTACGTGGCGGACTTCCATTTCACACGCAACATCGCCCGCGGCGGGCCGATGCTGCGCAGCGCCTCACCCCAACCTGTTCCAGTTCGGCAAACACCTGCTCCGCGCGGGCACGAACCTTGACCATGCGCTTGCTGCGCGACTCCTAGCAGCCGGACAGCGGCTTCCCAAGTTGCTCCTTGCGCTGAATGTGCGCGCACAAGCCCTGCGCGCGGATGCGCTGCTCGCGCTCGCCGTCGATGTGCCCCCTGTGCGCATAAATGTTGCGACTCGTGTTGCCGGCATCGTGCACACGCTCGAAGTGCAAGGTGCAGTTCGCGCAGGCCGTGCGGACCTGCACGCGGCGAATGGGCTTGTGGCGCCGATCCACGCTGCTGGGGAGCTTGAAGCCTAAAGACCTCTTGCCACGCTTCCCGGTCCCGCGAGTCTGCGAGTCCTGGTGCCGCCATTTCCAGGACGACCACTGGGCTGGCATTTCGTCCGGTTGCTGGATCGTCTTCTCGTCCTTGTTCAGCGCTTGCTTATGCAACGACACGATGCTGGCGTCGACCACCGGGCCTCGACGCGCGATATAGCCGTGCCGGTCGAGCTTCTGCCCCACGGCCTTTAAGATGCGCTCCGTCGCATCGACATTGTTCAGGCGAACCTTCAGCGTCCAGATGGTCGTGCAGTCGGGATCTGGCGAACCCTCCCTCCGCCCCACATCCTGCGCCTGCTCGCTGCTGAAGTTGTAGCTGTAGAACAGCTGCACAACCAGCTCGCGCAACGTCGATTCCATGGGGAACGGTGGGCGGTCGCTGCGCTCGCGACGAGTGTGGGGCGCCGGCTTGCCTATCTCCGCAGCAAGCGCAGCGAAGTCCACACGTTCCGCGAGCTTGCTCAGCGCGTCGCCGAGCTTGTCCATCCGCGTGTCGCGCTCCTGTTCAGCGAACACGCTAACCTTGATCGCAGCCATCCCCCACCCCCATTACATTAACTCGACACGTCACGCCCGCACCGCCGAGATGCATGGCTTTCCGGAATGTCCATTATCGTTCATGCAAACGATTGTATTGCGGGCTTCTTCGCGGCATCGCGAGATGCGCCTTCAAAATAATATTTTTGTAGCAGCTCAAGATTTGCGTGTTCGATCGCTGGCGCCTGGAATCTTATCCCATATAAGTCATCTGGTACTTGTACCTCGCCATTATTTGCGGCCAGAACTAGAGCATCCGTATTGCAGCAAATTGTATAGTCCGGATCAACTGGGTGGAACGATGTTTTGCAGAAATTTGCGACATAGCTGCCATACCAAGCCGGTTCCAAGGGGATGTATCTGATTAACCCATGCAGCCCACCAAAACCCTCGTTGTTTGCCAGGGCATCAAGTTGCAGTAAAAATTTCGAGGAAAAGATGTTCAGTTCGCCAATGTGGTGGTAGGCGGTCTCCGAGGTGTTTTGAAAAAAATTTTCAATTGCCTCAAAGCACTCGGATATATTAACAAGTTGATTGTTAAGCCAGCCGCTTTCCCCTGTTTTTCGATAATTAGAGGATTGATTAATTCGATTGTATTCCCTGGCGCAGGTCAGGGGAAGTTCGCCTTTGAAGAATATGTGGTGCGGATTGAATTCTTTTGTGAAAACGGTGGCAGAATCGATAGTCACGTAAACATCAGAAAGGGAGAGTTTTGAAAATTCCAGTTTGAGAATCTGCTGAATTAACCATCCGCTTAAATCTTTTGCGTCGCGAACTCCGGCCTTCTTCAAAACGAGTTCTTCTGAGAGAAGAATTGGCGTATTTTTTGATCCCCCGTTTTTTATTATTATATTATTAATGGCGGTCTCAAAAAATAATATATCGCGAGTGGGTGTTACGATATAAAATATCTCAGCCGTTTGCGAGTTTTTTTCTAGCGACTTATATAGCAGTTCGGACCAATAGAGATCTTTCCTGTGACTGACATTTACGTATGAAAATGAACTTTTCCCTGCCTTATTAAGTTCGTCTTCGGAGTCAATTATTTGGGCCAACGAAGCCCTCGATATGGTGCTGTTCGTTTTTTCCAAAAGAATATTGTCTATGCATATAATGGTATTATCGGCCACGAATATTCTAATTTCGAAGTCACTTGTAGAATGCTCAAGGCTGAAGCGTAATTCATTCACCCAAGACTCAGTAGCCTTGCTCCGAAGGGCTTGGCAAGCAATGATTTTCTGTCCCTTGTTGCATGAAATGTCTAAAACTTCATTGCCGCTGAGTCGTGATATGCTTCCGTGTATGACCAAGTGATACGTTCCGGCGGGTGTCGATGAATATGGCCCACAAATAAGGTATCCAGATTGGCCAGTTGTGCGCATCTTGCGTCCATCCCGAGTACCCACCGCAGTACTAAGCCGAGGATCACTTCCCCACCAACGCATAGCAACCTCGGGTAGCCAAGAATGAGTGGGGGTAATAGCTCCGAGCACGATATCCAGAAGATGCTGAGCGCTTTCCTTCCAGGTTAAATAATTCATCCCGGGCGACATGGGCGTTGCGCGAGATTCGTGACTAGTCAACCAAGTTCCGATCAACTCCGCAATAACAGCCGGATCGCGGGTGTCCTCAAAATAATGGGCATCGCCAGCAGCGACTTCATGAAAGACCGGGATGTTGCGAGCGATTAGGGGGAGTTTGTGCTGCGCGGCCTCGATCAGGGGCAGGCCGAACCCTTCTCCGTAGCTCGCGGCAATGAGGCAAGTCGCGGCGGCATAGACCTTCTCCAGATATTCATCGCTGATGCCTTCCAGCCAAAACAGTCGCTTGCTGCGCTCAGGATGCTGGCGCAAACGCTCGACGGTCTCTGGAATGTCGCGGCGATGGCGCTCGGGCAGGGCTTTCCAACCTTCTTTGCCTACGATGACGAGGTTGATATCAATCCCGCTCCCCCAAAGTTGCTCGAAGGCGGCGATGACTTGTAAATAGCCCTTGCGCGGCTCGATCGTACCGACCATCAAGAAGCTTGGTCGGCTGCTCAGTTGCATAAGGACCCGTCCAGCTTCTGGTGGCAGGCCGGTGGTGGGAACGGACCGTTGGACATCCGCGCCCAGGTGGAACCAGCTGATGGCTAGCGGACGCTCCCGCCTGGGGCCGAAGGTCGCGAGCCAGTCCGCCAATTCATCCTTCACGGCCTTCGAGATGCACACTGCGCCATCAAACTGACTGATCGTTTCGAGCCAGCGCTGATGCGTGGCTTGCGCTTCCTCTGGAAAAACTTGAGGCAGCAAGACGGGCAAGAGATCATAGACCACGAACCACACCTTTACACCGCGGCTGTACCAACCGCGCAAAAAGGAATGCTTGGCTGGAACCAGGTGGGGGTTCAAATCCAGCCCGACGAAGACATCCCCAGGCCAGGCTTCGACCTGCGCGTCCTCGGCCCAATCGTCCGGGATACCCAGAAAGCGGCTAGTCCAGCGCCGGGCGTAGCGGTAACCGAGGGCCTCCATCGTGGCATACACCGGCTCGACGTGAAAACCATCTGGTGGATGGTGCAACCACTCTCGGAGGATGGATCGCACCACGCGCTCGACTCCTGTCTTTAGGTCGGTAAACACCAATGCCGAGACATCCACCAACAACTGGCGCCTACGCGGTGCGGGCGGGAAGTTGCGCGCGATGCTTGTGGCGAGCAGCGGCCACTCCTCCTCGCGCAGGGGTTGCTTGACCAAGTCGGTCAAAAGTGTCGGCATACCCTCCTCAACGACGCTGTAAAACCTTTCAATGGCGTCGAAGTACTGCGTGGCGCAGCGGGCCGGCGCATGGCGGGTGCGAATGATCTCTCGTGCGTACGCTCCGAGGCGCCGACGGCGGTGGCCATCGCCTGCCAAGGTGGTCAAGGCCTCGATCAGCTCTGCATCGCTAAATGCGTCTGGAAGCACCCACACGCCGTCACGGTCCAGATCTTCCATACTCCCGTGGGCGTTGCAGATAGTGGCCAGTCCATGGTTCATACAGTCCAGCACCGTGCCGGAACTCTCGCCGCGGGACAGGGTGCGCAGTTGCACGCCGATGTCGGCGGCCGCTAGAAAGCGGCGATAGGTCTCGGCGTCAGCCCAGCCGGTGATTCGGATGCGCTCGGGGGCGGGACTTTCCTGGATAAGCCGCAGAAGGTTCTGGCCGTAGTCACCGCCGTGGTTTTCACCGACAAAGACCAAATGCGCCTTAGGATCATGGGCGAGCGGCGATGCCAACCACGCCTCGAGCAAACGATGGTTGAGTTTGGTTGGCGCTAACAAACCAAAGGAGCAGACGAGCAGATCGTCGGAGGCCAGCCTCAATGCCTGACGCGCCGCCTCAGGTCCCTCGGCTGATGCTCGAGCGCGCAGATGAGGGATTACTGCCAACTCTGCGCTAGCTTGGTCGCCGTACCACTGGTTCGCTAATCGCCTGGAAAATTCGCTGTGCACGATGACACCCAGCGCCCCCTGAAGTACCGAGAGGTTGGCTGGGTAGCGCCAGACGACCTCCCCTTTGTCATTCGCAGTAAAGCGATCGACCACCGCGCGGTAGCCATGGCTGTTCAGCAAGCTGCGTGCCCACGCGTGGGGGGCCTTGCCGTGCAATTCCTCGTGCGCCAGGAAGCCGGAGAGAAAAAAGTCGTGCAACACTACCACACCGGGGATGTCGTCCAGCAGCACGAACATGTGTGCGTGGAACAGGGAGTTGCCGAAATGGTAAAGCACCCGGTCATAGCGGTCTGCGCGGGCGCGGAATTCGTCCACTGAGCGGATGGGGCAGTTGGCCCGGATATAGGCATCGGTGACCTCGGGTTGGGCAACGATAACATCGACCTCGTACCAACGGGTAAGTTCAGGGAGGAATTCGGCGCTGTAGTCAGCTATACCACTCTTTTCGGGGGGGAGCGGCGAGACGTAAGCTAGTCTTGGGCGACGCTGACGCAGCGCGGAAGCAGGTAAGGCAGGTAAGGCGGAACCCGACCGTGCCGCAGCTTCCAGGGCAGAAAGCGCCTTCCGCGCGGTTTGTTCCCAACTGAACTTTTTGTTTTGCGCCAGGCTGTGGCCTTCGAGGTCATGACGGAACGCGTCATCGATGAGCGTACGCTCAATCAAACCTGCTATGGCGCGCTCATTGAAAGGGTCGAACAGCGCATCCTCGCGCCCCACCACTTCGGGCAGGCTGGAGACATTGGCCGCAAGCACCGCCTTGCCGCAGCGCATGGCCTCAAGGACTGGCAGGCCAAAGCCCTCGTGCCAAGAGGGGAAGACGAACAGGGTGCAGGCGTTGTAGAGGGCAACCAGATCCTCTTCCGGTACGTAGCCCGTCAACACCAATTCACTAACAACAAGCCCAGCCTTGCGTGCCAAGTCGAGCAGTCGCTCGTTTTCTCCTGCTTGCATGCTGGTCACGATGACCAGTTGCAGGTCGTGGCGCAAGCCGTCCGGAAGAAGCCCATAGGCGGCGATCAAACGATCGAGGTTTTTTCTCCAATCCGGATTTGGTCCGGCGAAAGATAGAACGAATTGCCGTTTGATGTTGTATGCGGTTTGCAGGTGATTACTCTGCGCAGCAGATATGTGACCTGGTTGGAAGCGCACGTCACAGTCGGTGCCGATTGCTACTACCGCTGCTGGATCGAAGCCGAGATGTTCGACGGCTTCGCGCTTAGATGACTCCGAAATCGCGAGCAACAGGGATGCGCGGCGGAGATGACCTATTTTCTCAAAGTACCAATTTTGGCGGGCGGAGTTGCTGAGGTATGTATCTGGATAAATAAGCGGAATTAGGTCGAAAAGGATTGCTGCTGTAGGCACAAGGGAATATTGATGGAGGCTGGTGAGATTGTTGGGATCATTTCCCAATGGAAAGCCTTCAACCATACTCGTGACCAGCACCCAATCCGGCCGCAGTGAGGCCAAAAACGCCTCACGAATTCGCTCGGCAGCCCGGCGGCGGGTGGAGGTCGCAGGGTCGATTCCGGCCAGGGTGCCAGGGGCTTCCCACACCACAATCCGCTCCTGCGGCACCAACCCCTCTAAGGCAGCGCGGATGGGGTCAATGGTGTCGGCAAAGGCGGCGTTGAGTGCAATGAAGATTTCATGCTCTGTGCCCAGCCGCGCCAGCGACTGGACGAAATGCAGGGAGTACCGGCCAATGCCACGATTGCGGCTGGCGCCCTGGGCCCCTTGCAGGTCGATCACGATGCGCATGCTTCTCCCTCTTCTCTATCGCGTTGTATTGTTGAGTACACGGCGGTATATTAAGCGGGCATGGGGTGAGAGCGCCGCTAAATACCCGGGCGACGGGCTTTGCCCGGTATGTGCGGGCACTACCGGGACCAAGTCCTGCGTCAGCTGTGATTCGAGAAAAGCAAGATGGGTCTGCACGTCCTGATGCGCTGCAGCCGTGGCATGTGCCAAGTAAGTGAGTTGCTCTTCGTGTCGGTTGAGCTGGCGCTCCATGCGCTCGCCGCGGGTGAAGTAGCGCCAGAAACCATGGCGCGCCTTGCGGTCTTCTTCCACTACTGCCCTCAGCTCGGCTTCAAGCGCCGCATAATGCGCCGAGAGCGCCTGCGCTTCGGGTGAGGTAGCTATGTCCGCCAATATTCGGCGTCGATCCGCCGCCTGACGGAGTGCATCCATGTGGGTTTGAAAACCTTCCCCCTCGGGCTCGCGTTTGAGCAGTGCGCGGTAGGCCGCCGTGACAAAGGCGGCATCGTCCGGAATGGATAGCAAATACTCTTCCTTCTGGATGCGTTCGGGCGAGAGGGCGATTTGCGCAAGCACGCTGCGCCGACCAAAACCTGCACGAAGCCGTCCGGTGTAATACTGGAGCCCCTCGGGGTCGGGGTCTCGGCCGAGCAGGGCGCGGTAGGTGGCATGGACAAAATCGGCCTCGTTCTTTTGCAGCAGGTCTGACAGTTGGGGGCGATGGTTCATGACCTTAGTTCGCGTTAGGGGTGGTGTTCAAAAATATACGGCTGCAATGTTGATCTTCTGTTCGTCGAACTGGATTGGATTGACAGAGCGGGGCGTTCCCATAAGGCACGAAGTGCCACATCGTTGTTGACGCCTACAGCGGCCTAATCCACACCGTGGTCCGCGCGTCGGCCAACGTCAATGACGGCAGCTGCTTGTTTTTGAGCTCGTAGAACTGCCGCGCGACTAGTTCGCGCACCATCAACTCCTTGGGGAGCGGCGGACGCCCGCCCCGCTCGGGACCGGACGGCGGTGCAACCTTGCCGATCTCCGCAGCCCGCGCCGCGAAGTCCAAATGCTCGGGCAGTTTGCTCAGCGCGCCGCCGATCTTGTCCATCGGCGTCCCGCGCTCTTGTTCAGCGAACAGACTGACCGTGATCACCGCTATCCCCTCGTCACGTCAACTCGACCACTTCATGCCCGCAGCGCCGCCGTGATGCCGGGCCTTCCGGGGCGCTCAAAAGCCTGCATGGCGTCCCCATCTATCGAACGACCATAGTTCCACTCAGTACTCAATTCAGTTGCACGCGGCGGATGGCAATAGTGGTGAGCGCAAACCCAAAGAGTGTCATCGCCAGAATGACGAACATGGCATAGTCGAGGTGAAAATATGTCGGCATGCGGGCGCCGTAATAGCCACTGTGGAAATACTCAACGGCATCGACTAAAGGAAAATAAAGCAAAAGTTCCCTGAATTTCGCGGGTAGAGCGTAAAGGGGTAGGAAGACGCCGGAAAATGGCAGCATAAGGTAAAGAATGACATGCGAAACGCGCTCGACCGTTTCGCTGAGTTCGGCAAGCGCTGCCATAATAAGTACGAAGGCGAATGAAAACCAGATAATCAGGAAATAGCCCAACGTCATGGTCAAAACATCCGCCGGCCAGTGGCAAATTCCGAGTTGCACGAAGATGAGATATAAAATCATTGCAGCGCCTGCGGCCCCGGAAAACTCCAGTAAAATGCGGGAATAAATCACGTCGAGGGGGCGGATTGGCTGGTGATGCAGCAGTGACCGATTGACTTCGATTGCCTTAGTCACGCGTCCTGTTCCGTTGCGCCAAAACAAGAGTGTTGGGTAACTCATCGCCAGATATTCCGCAACTGAAAAGGTCTGGTTTGATTCAATGTGCGAAAAAATCACCATTACGCCGACGATGAACATCGCGGGCTCTGCCATCATCCAGATTGCCCCGAGCCCCTCGCGACCGAAGCGCGTGATGACTTCGCGCATGGTCAGCGCCCAGATGACGCGGCCCTGCAGTTGGGCTTGCTGCCAGAGGGTGAGCTGAGTTTCAACGGTCATGGTGTTCACGGATACCAGCAAAAATCACGCTGAACACGCCCCACAGCAAGAGGCCGACCATCAAGGTGGCGAGCACGTTGCGGAAGCGCTTGGGCGCCAGGGCCTCATCTGGCAGGTTGGGCTGGACGATGGTTTCGATGAAGAGCTGTTGCTTTTGCGCCTGGATGCGAGCCTGTTCCAGCGAACTGATCGCGGCGGCCAGTTCCCTTTGTGCAAAGCTCTGCGCAAGGTCGAACCGTTCGTATTCGACCGACTTGCTGGCCAGCGATTCATGATTTCCGGTGACCCTAGCCGACTGGTTGGCAATTTGCTGCCGGAGGTCCGCTATACCTTTCTTGATCAGGGGGATGCGGGGATTCTTCGGGGCATTGATTTCCAATTGGCCCAGTTGGATCTGTGCCGCGAGTTGCTGGTCCTGCAGATTACTGACCAGCTGCTCCTGCAGGTTGGCCTGGGGTGCCGGGCTGAACACCTTGGACTTGTTGCGGTATTTGGCGAGGGCCTCGGCGGCCTTCTGCACCTTGCCTTCCGCAGCGCGGACCTGTAGCCGATAGAAATGCACCGAGTCCTGGTTGGCGCGGGCATTCATTTGGTTGACGAGCTTTTGGGCCAGGGTCAGCAGTTCCTGGTTGACCCGCTGCGCATCGCTCGCGGTGTAGGCGTCGACGGTCAGTGTGCTGATGTTCGTGGTGGCGTCGACGTCGTCGCCGACCATGCGGGTGTAGTAGCGGTAAAGCTGTTCGAAGGTGGTGTCGAACCACACCCAGCCGCCGAAGCGGTTGAATGGGTCGATTGCATGGCGGCTGACCATGTCGCGGTAGTGCAGCTTGTTCGCGAGGTCTTGCAGTGCATCGCGGCTCAGCAGATAGTCGTGTACGGCATTGGCGGCGTAACTGCTGTTATTGCCGAGGCCCACGCCCTGCAGCAGGCCCCCGAGCCCGGTGCTGGGGGAAGGGGTCTGCGGGTTGTAGATGACAAACTTGGACTGGGAGACGTACACGTCGCTGGCGATCAGCCCGAAGTAGAGGCTGGAGACCAGCGTGGGGATGACGACCAGGAACAGGAATAGTTTGTTGATGCGTTGCCACAGGGGCTTGCGGAGGGGGTGCTGCGCTTCGTTCACGTCTTGTCGCTACGGGTTGGGTGTCGAGTGGTAATTCAGTGTTGCGGCGCTGCGTTGCGGGCATGCGTGGCGGGTAGCGCCGCGCTGGCCATGGTGTTGCTGGCGTTGGCATCGGTTCGGCCATAGATATCCTGGAAACGCACGATGTCGTCCTCGCCCAGGTAGTGCCCGGTCTGCACTTCGATGAGCACCAGGTCGACCATGCCGGGATTGCTCAGGCGGTGCTGGGTGCAGGGCGGGATGAAGGTGGATTCGTTGCTGGGAACGAAGCACTCCTGCTCGCCGTTGACGATGCGCGCGGTGCCGGACACCACGATCCAGTGCTCGCTGCGGTGGTGGTGCATTTGCAGAGACAGGCTGGCGCCGGGTTTGACCACGATGCGCTTGATCTTGAAATGCGGCCCCTCTTCTAGCACCGTGTAGGTGCCCCAGGGACGGTGCACGGTGCGGTGCAGCTTGTGCGCGGGGTGGGCGCTGCGCTTGAGCTGGGTGTAGAGGGCCTTTACGTCCTGCACGCGGTCGCGCGCGGCCACCAGCAGCGCGTCGGGCGTGTCGACGATGACCAGGTTGTTGACGCCGACGGCGCCCACCAGGCGATCATGCTGGGCCTCGATGGCGCAGTTGTTCACCTCGTGTAGAAGGACTTCGCCGCGCACGCGGTTGCCGTGTTCGTCGGCTGCCTGCAGGTCGGTGAGCGCGGTCCAGGAGCCAATATCGCTCCAGCCGATGGAGCAGGGCACGACGGCTACTTGGCGGGACTTTTCCATCACGGCGTAGTCGATGGAGTCCTCGCGCACCCGGGCAAAGCCTTCGGGGGTGAACTCGATGTGCTCGAAGCCCTTGCCGGTGGCTCGCCGGGCTTCGCGCAGGCAGGCTTCCACCGCCTCCAGGATGTCGGGGGCGTGCTGGCGCATTTCGGCCACCATGGAGTCGGCACGGAAGCAGAACATGCCGGAGTTCCAGTAGAAGTTGCCGGCTTCCAGATAGGCCTTCGCGGTGGCGGTGTCGGGCTTCTCCACAAAGCGCTTGACCATGTGGCCATCGGACTCGATGTAGCCGTAGCCGCTCTCGGGGCCTTCGGGGCTGATGCCGAAGGTCACGAGGCGTCCGTCGGCGGCCAGAGCGGCTGCGCGCTGCACGGCCTGGGCGAAGGCCTGCTGGTCGCGTACCAGATGGTCGGCGGGCAAGACCAGAAGCAGGGAGTCGGGCTGGCGCTCGGCGGCGTACAGCGCGGCTGCCGCGATGGCAGCCGCGGTATTGCGGCCCACGGGTTCAAGCAGGTAGCTGTGGCTCAGTCCCCCAGGGTCCACCTCGCGGTAGTCGTCCTCGGTCTTGAAGAGGAATTCGCGGTTGGTCACGGTGTACACCTGCTGTACGCCGGGCAGCGAAGCGGCGCGCAGCAGCGCCTTCTGCAAGAGGCTCTGGCCGTCGGCCAGGCGGATGAAGGGCTTGGGGTGGCTTTCGCGTGAGACGGGCCACAGGCGGGATCCGGCGCCGCCGGAGAGGATCACGGGAATGAGGTTCATGAGCGTTCCAGAATTCGTGAAGTGTTGGGTCACAGTGCAGCTGCCAGCGCATCCACCGCCCCGGCAATCTGCTCCCGCGTATGCGCCGCACTCACAAAGAACCTCAGCCTCGCCGCGCGTTCCTCCACCGCCGGGTGGACGATGGGTTGCACGTTGAAGCCTTTTTCGAATAAGGCGTTGGAGGCGCGCACCGCGCGTAGCGAGGAGCCGAGGATGGCGGGGGTGACGGCGTAGCCCAGGGACAGGCCGGTGTCGATGCCCTTGGATTTGGCGTAGCCGCAGAGGAAGGCGCCGTTTTGCTGCAGGGCCTGCACGCGTTCGGGCTGCTCGCGCAGCATGCGCAGGGCTTCGAGGGATGCGGCGGCGAGTGCGGGGGACAGGCCCACGCTGTAGACGAAGCCGGGGGCGGTGTACTTGAGCAGTTCCACCAGGCTGCGGCTGCCGGCGATGAAGCCCCCGCAGCCGGCCAGGGATTTGCTGAGGGTGCCCATCCAGATGTCCACCTCGGTACTGGGCACGTTCCATTGCTCGGCCAGGCCGCGGCCGGTCTTGCCCAGCACGCCCAGGGCGTGGGCTTCGTCGACCATGAGGAAGGCCTTGTGGCGGCGCTTGATGTCGACGAAGCGCGGCAGCTCGGGCATGTCGCCGTCCATGCTGTACAGGCCTTCGATCACGATGAGCACGCGTTCGAAGTCGGCGCGGATGTCGTGCAGCAACTGGTCCAGCCGGGCCCAGTCGTTGTGGGGGAAGCTGCGGCGGTGGGCGCCGGAGAGGCGTATGCCCTCGAGCACGCTGTTGTGGATCAGGGCGTCGTGCAGCACCAGGTCCTTGGGGCCGAACAGGCAGCCGATGGTGCTGACGTTGGTGGCGTGGCCGCTGACAAAGGCCACGCATTCCTCGGTGCCGTACCAGTCGGCCAGTTCGCGCTCGAGTTCGCGTTGCACGGGGCGCTCGCCGGCCACCAGGCGGCTGGCCGAGGCGGAGGTGCCGTAGCGGTGCAGGGCCTGCAGCACGGCCTGCTCGATGCGCGGGTGGCCGTTGAGCCCCAGGTAGTCGTAGCTGGAGAAGTTGAGGTATTCCCGCCCGCCCACGCGGGTGGTGGCCCCCGCCGCGCTTTCGTGCACCCGGAAAAATGGATTCTCCACCCCGATGCGCCGGGCCGCGGCCTGCGAGGCCAGCAGGCGCTGGTAGGCGGGCAGGGTCTCGAAGCGGCACCAGGCGTCGGGCACCTTGGCCGCGGAAGGGGCGGTGGCGGGGGCTTGCGCGGGTGGCGGGGCCTCGGCCTCGCCGTGGCTGCGCAGGCGCTCCAGCAGGCGTTTGCGCGCGACCGCGGCGATGCCTCCCAGCGAGTGCGCGCCGGCGGGGCGGGTTTCGGGGTCGTTGGGGTTCATGGTGTGGGGTGGCGTGCGTGGGCGTTCAGGCGATCAGGCGTGCGCCGCTGTCGGCGGCTTCGCGCACTTGTTCGGCGAGTTCGGCGGCCGTGGTCTCGGCGTGGTGCTCGGCGTGCTGCGCCAGAAGGCCCTGCACCAGTTGCTGGGTGGGGTCCGGGGCCTGCGCCTCGGGCTGCGGGCCCAGGGTGGCGAGCAGGCGCTCGGCGATGCGCTCGATGCTGGGGTTCTCATTGAGCAGCATGGGGGGCACGCGGATGCCGAAGCGGCGCTCCAGGGCCAGGCCGAGTTCCACGGCCATGAGCGAGTCCATGCCCAGGTCGAACACGCATTGCGAGGGGCTGAGTTTGTCGGCGGGCAGGCGCAGGATGCCGGCCACCTCGCGGCACAGGTGTTGCAGCACCAGATCGCGGGCCTCGTGGGGCGGCAGCTCGGCGAGGTGGCGGCGCAGGTCCTGCTCGCGCTCGTCGTCGCCCTGGTCGGCCTGCGCGCGCAGTTCCGCGAAACGGTGGGCGCCGGCCGAGGGCAGCAGGCGCTGCAGGGCGCTCCAGCTGAAGTCCAGCAGGGCGGCGCCGGGCAGGTCCTGCAGCAGCAGGCGCTCGAGCATGGCCAGGGCGTCGCGGGCGGGCAGCGCGGGCGCGCC
>JAKBCY010000267.1 GCA_021807445.1 Pseudomonadota bacterium | reverse complement strand
TCTGGCGAGATCAAGCTGCACAAGAGCATTCCCGCAGCGCAGTTGTGGCGCAAGATGCTGACCATGTTGTTCGAGACCGGCCATCCCTGGATCACGTTCAAGGATGCCTGCAATGTGCGCAGTCCGCAGCAGCATGTGGGCGTGGTGCACTCGAGCAATCTGTGCACCGAGATCACCCTCAACACCAGCGCGACCGAGATCGCGGTGTGCAACCTCGGTTCGGTCAACCTCGTGGCGCATCTCAAGCAGGGTCCCGACGGCGGCTACGTGCTTGACCACGACAAGCTCCGGCGCACCGTATCCACCGCGATGCGCATGCTCGACAACGTCATCGACATCAACTATTACGCCGTGGCCAAGGCGCGCAACTCGAACCTCAAGCACCGGCCGGTGGGACTGGGCATCATGGGCTTCCAGGATTGCCTGCATCTGGCGCGCATGCCCTACGCCTCGCAGCAGGCCGTGGAATTCGCCGACCGTTCGATGGAAGCCGTGTGCTATCACGCCTACTGGGCGTCCACCGAGCTTGCGCAGGAGCGAGGGCGCTACAGCAGCTATCCAGGTTCCCTGTGGGACCAGGGCATCCTGCCGCATGACACGCTGAAACTTCTCGCCGAGCAACGCGGCGGCTATGTCGACATCGACACATCCGTCGGCCTGGATTGGGACGCGTTGCGTGCGCGCATCCGAACCCATGGCATGCGCAACTCCAATTGCGTGGCCATCGCGCCCACAGCAACGATCTCCAACATCATCGGCGTGGACGCCTGTATCGAACCGACCTTCCAGAACCTGTACGTCAAGTCCAATCTGTCGGGGGAGTTCACCGTGGTGAATCAGTACCTGGTGCGCGATCTCAAGGCGCGCGGGTTGTGGGACCAGGTCATGCTCGCCGACCTGAAATATTTCGACGGTAGCGTGCAGCCCATCGACCGCATTCCTGCCGACCTCAAAGCGCTCTATGCGACGGCGTTCGAAATCGACACGCAGTGGATCATCGAGGCTGCCGCAAGACGCAGCAAGTGGATCGACCAGGCCCAGTCCCTCAACATCTATATGGCGGGTGCTTCGGGCAAGAAACTCGACGAAACCTACAAACTCGCTTGGCTGCGCGGACTGAAAACCACGTATTACCTTCGCACCATGAGCGCCACGCACGCGGAAAAATCCACCGTCAAATCCGGCCGGCTCAATGCCGTGCCGCAAGCTGCGGGCAGCGCGCAACAACATGTGCAGGCTCCACCGGTTGCGGCGCCGGCGGTGGAGCCGCCGACAGCGGGAAGCGATATCAAGTTCTGCGCCATCGATGATCCAAGCTGCGAGGCTTGTCAGTAAGCCGAACATTGTCATGGGGCATGGTTTCGTTGCCATGCCGCCTTGCCGTTGGTTTTGCGCGTCATGCTGCAGCGATGAAACACGATATCTATGCCGATTTCGTGCTCTGCATATTGAATGTATGTCATAAACATCTGATAATTCAAAGAAGGAAAAGCCATGCTGAGTTGGGAAGAAAATACTGAAAACTCAAACGCGCCAAGGGTGCGCGGGGCGTCCGCTTTTTCACCCGCCATTTCACCCGCCTCTTTGTCTGCGTCTTCCCCCGTTGCCCAAGCCGGGACAGGAATGCATCTGCTCCAAACCGTATCCGACAGCGCATCCAAAGTGGCCGGCCGGCACGGCGTATTGGGCACGCTGAACGCGCCAGGCACGGCGGATGTGTATAGCCAAAGAGCCTCATCCACCGGTCGGGTTCAGGTTGAGGACAAGCGGATCATCAATTGCCGCGTCGATGTCAATCAACTGGTCCCTTTCAAGTACAAGTGGGCCTGGGACAAATACCTGGCTTCTTGCGCCAACCACTGGATGCCGCAAGAAATCAATATGTCGCGGGACATCGCTTTATGGAAGGATCCCAACGGCTTGACGGACGACGAGCGCCGCATCGTCAAGCGCAATCTCGGTTTTTTCGTCACCGCCGACTCCCTCGCCGCCAACAATATCGTGCTTGGCACTTATCGGCATATCACCAACCCAGAGTGCCGGCAGTTCCTGCTGCGCCAGGGCTTCGAAGAGGCGATCCACACCCACGCCTACCAGTACATCGTCGAATCACTGGGTTTGGATGAGGGTGAAATTTTCAATGCTTACCATGAGATTCCGTCAATCCGGAATAAAGACGAATTTCTCATCCCTTTCATCGACACTCTCACGAATCCCGAGTTCCGGACCTCCGCTTTTGGGGGCTCCGAGCGCAACGATCAGGAACTTCTGCGCTCCATCATCGTTTTTGCTTGCCTCATGGAAGGATTGTTCTTCTATGTCGGTTTCGCACAAATTTTGTCCATGGGGCGCCAGAACAAGATGACGGGGGCTGCAGAGCAGTACCAATACATCCTGCGCGATGAATCCATGCATTGCAATTTCGGCATTGATGTGGTCAATCAGATCAAACTCGAAAACCCGCATCTCTGGACGCGCACGTTCAAGGACGAAATCACCGCGCTATTCCATAAGGCTGTCGACCTCGAGTATGCCTATGCCGAGGACACTATGCCGCGAGGGGTATTGGGGCTTAATGCCTCGATGTTCAAGGGATATTTGCGCTTCATCGCCAACCGGCGCGCCCAGCAGATCGGGCTGGACGCGATTTTCCCAAGCGAGGAGAATCCGTTCCCATGGATGAGCGAAATGATCGATCTGAAAAAAGAACGTAATTTCTTCGAAACCCGTGTGATCGAGTACCAGTCAGGCGGAGCCCTGTCCTGGGAATAATCGAGGTCGAAATTCGGAGTCGACACCCGAAGACACCATGACAATCAAGCCTTTAGGACAGACAACTTGAAGGGCTGCGGTTTAAAGCCTGGGATGCAAGTCGGCGGGATGTGTTTCGCCGGGCCCTTCCATCTCCGCTTCAGCATGATGTGCGGTGTTCGCGCTTTGCCCTTCGTTTCTCGCCTTATTGCGGCCCGCGCTATGACGGGTTTTCTTGGCACGGACCGCGGCGGCGCCGACGGCTCCCTTGGTTCAGAGACAAGATCCGACAATCCTGGTGTTCATTTGACCCATCCGTCGGAGATCCCAACATTCATCGAAGCGCTAACTCAGATTTCGCGCTTCGTGAATGGCTTCCGGCAAGCCAGCGCTGGTTTGTCGGGGGTTTTGCACATCTGTGCATTTTCAAATGTCCCGTATCGGAAACTGCCGGGAGGCAGGGCCATGAGGAGCTTTGGATGCCACGGATGTGAATGAATTTCAATAACACTTGATCAAGGAGAATCCAAATGGCAACTGCAATGAAGAAACCTGCGGCGAAGAAGGCCGCTCCGGCGAAGAAGGCCGCTCCGGCGAAGAAGGCCGCTCCGGCGAAGAAGGCCGCTCCGGCGAAGAAGGCCGCTCCGGCGAAG
>JAKBCY010000044.1 GCA_021807445.1 Pseudomonadota bacterium | reverse complement strand
AGTCATCTTGCCAGCTTTGTCAAAAAACACAGTGAAGCGCCGCACGATGGGCGCGTGGTATCCCTGGCGCAGGCTGAATACGTATTCCCAACGGTCAGCGTGGAAAATGTCCTGCAGCAGCGGCGTCCCGAGGATGTCACGCACCTGTTCCTTGCTCATCCCAGGCTTGAGCTCGTCGGCCATTTCCTTGGATACGAAATTGCCCTGGATTACGTCGATCCGATAGGGTTTGAAAGCGCTGGTGAGGTCGCGTTGTTGCGTCAGGTTGCTACATGCGCCCAAGGCGAGAGCGCATGGCAGCGCCACGGCCAGCAGCCACGCGCGCAAGGGTGGCGTTGCGTGGCGAGCGAAACAGGTACGCAGGACTTGCATCAAGGGTTTGGCGGGGAATTCCCGTCGAGAGGGTGAACTATGATGTTCATTCTAAACATCCATCATCGCCATGCCGGTTTCCAACGTTCAGGGTTTGCGCAGCACAGGGCTGAAGGTCACGCAGCCGCGCCTGAAAATTCTGGAAATTTTTCAGAAGAGCGCCATGCGCCACATGACGGCTGAAGATGTCTATCGTGAGTTGCTCAATGACAATTCGCGCGATGTTGGCCTGGCCACGGTGTACCGCGTGTTGACCCAGTTTGAGCAGGCCGGCATCTTGTCGCGTACTCACTTTGAGGCAGGCAAGGCCATTTTCGAGATCAATGAAGGAAAGCACCACGACCACCTTCTTTGCCTGGACTGTGGCCGCGTGGAAGAATTCGTGGATCCTGAGATCGAGCGCCGGCAGAAGAAGATCGCAGCCGAGCATGGCTTCGCGTTGCAGGAACACTCACTGGCGCTGTACGCCACTTGCACGCGCGAGGGTTGCCCGCACCGCCCTGCCCAGCCACGCCCCTTTGAGGGAACGTAAGGCGAGCAAGGCCAGCCAGCGTCGGCTGGGGCGCGCCGGTCTGCCACGGTCCTTCAGTCGTCGCCGCCCTCAAGCATGGCCAGGCGCTGCCGATCCTGGAACTCCTTGAAGGTATCGATGCCGCGCAACTGCAGGATCGTATTGCGCACGGCTGCCTCCACCAGCACTGCCAGATTGCGCCCGGCCTCCACGGGGATGAGTACCTTGCGAATGGCCACGCCGAGAACATCCTGTCGCACATTCCCGGTGGGGAGGCGTTCAAAGTCCCGATCCTGGGTGTCGCGTCGCACCAAATGCACGATTAGCCGCAGGCGCAGCTTGCGCCGCACCGCAGTTTCGCCGAAGATGGTTTTGATGTCGAGAATGCCAATGCCGCGCACTTCGAGCAGATTTTGAAGCAGCGGCGGGCAATGTCCCTCAATGGTGATTTGTGAAGTGCGCATGAACTCCACGCAGTCGTCGGCGACCAGGCCATGACCGCGCGAGATGAGCTCCAGCCCCAGTTCGCTCTTCCCCAAACCCGATTCACCGGTGATGAGCACGCCCAAGCCCAGGATGTCCATGAACACGCCATGAAGCGTGGTGCGGTTGGCAAAGAGCTTGGACAGGTAGGCGCGCAGCACGTCGATGACAAAGGCTGCGGGCTCCTCCGTAATGAATAGCGGAATGGCCGCATCGTCCGCGGCTTTCACGAGAGCTTCCGGCGCGATTTGGTTGTCTGCGATGACCAGCGCGGGTGGTTCCAATCCGACCACGCGGCGCACGCGACGGCTGCTGTCGGCTTCCTCGGCATGCACCAGATAGTGCACTTCGCGCCAGCCGAGGATCTGCACCCGGTACGGGTGGATGTAATTCAGGTAGCCCACGAGATCGGCGCCCGAGCTTGCGCCTTCCACGGCGGCGTCGTCAAAACGGCGCTCGGGGTTACTCTGGCCAGCCAGCCACTTCCATTTAAGGAGGGCGGAGTTGGCCTCGAAAAGGCTGTCAGCGGAGAGGGTTGAGGCTTTCAAGGCGCGGAGCGTGGTCCCGGGAAGGACCTGCCGGGGTCAAGCCGCGTGTTGGAGGTTGGCCCACTCGTGTACCAAGCGGTGCATGGTTAGCGCGTCGGGCGCATCCAGCAAGCGCTGGCGAAAGCCATCGTCCGAAAGCATCTCAGCGATGGTCGACAGGATTTCGAGGTGCTTACCCGAGGCAGCCTCGGGCACGAGCAGGAACACCAAAAGCTGTACTGGCAGGTTATCGGGCGCCTCAAAGGGTACCGGGTTCGCCAAGCGCACGAGGGCGGCGCTGGGATGTTTCAAGCCTTTAATGCGGCCGTGCGGGATGGCCACACCTTGGCCGAGCCCGGTGGAGCCGAGCCGCTCGCGCGCAAACAAGTTATCGGTGACGACGGCGCGCGCCAGACCCAGTTGGTTTTCGAACAGCAGACCCGCAAACTCGAACGCGCGCTTTTTGCTGCTGGCCTCCACGTTCAGCTGAACATGCGCAAGCGGCAGAATCTGGGCCAATTGATTCATGGCATGGTTTTAGATTGGGGACAAATCGCGAGTGTATCGGCTTGTGGCGGCATTGGGGCAAGCGTCACTGTGCTTGCGTCGTCGCCGGGCCCAAGACCGACCGCACGGCTGCGTCCAACCGGATTTGCGCGATCGGACGCAGTCGTGCGCGGCGTCAAGAGGCAAGATCGAGGTGCTTGCCTGGCACGGCTTGATGGGAGCGCGTTCGATTCTTGTGCTCCACGACCTGACGGTCGAGCTTGTCGACCAGCTCATCAATGGCTGCGTAGAGATCCTGGTCCTGGCACTCGGCAAAGATGTTCTTACCCTTCAATTGAAGATTGCATTCGGCTTTTTGGCGGCGCTCCTTTTCCTTTTGTTTCTCCACAGAGAGAAGCACGTTGACACTAATCAGCTGATCGAAATGTCGCGCCACCCGGTGCAGCTTCGATTCGACGTAGCTGCGCAAGGCGGGGGTGACGTCCACATGGTGGCCGCTGATGGTCAGGTTCATAAATCGCTCCTGGTTCACGGTTAAGCAAAATGGTTGAAGGAAAATCAGGGGCCATGGTGCGCGGCGCCGGAATCAGCAGCTTTCTTGCGTTTCGCGAGAACAGAACCATGGCGATTGCAGTGTGCGCCCGCCGTTGGCCAAAATCAAGGCCGCCGCATCCTGGCGCCACCCCGACCCGCCGTGAGTCGGCAGTTAGTGCTCGCAAAAGACAGGTTCATCAGCGATACGGTCGAGATTTGATCGTTACGGACGCCTTTCACAAAGTTGTCGAGCATCAATTCTGGCTGTGTGCCGCCTGCGCCGGATTTTTGCGTGGTCGATCATGCCTGGATGTGACCGTGGCGTGGCTGGGCGTCGTCACAGGGCCGGCACGCTTGCCAGCTGTCATCCACCTGGTCTTTGACCAGCCAAGCCGAAGCCGGCACGACCCTTCAAGATCATCCCGGAACTCGACTGGCCTATGGGTTACCCCTTTGCCCTGGGCTTGATGTTCGCTTCCGTCGCAGTGCCCTTCTCCTTCTATATCTTCCGCCGCAAGGAATGGCTGAAATAGCGGGCGCATCCGGCCAGGGTCAGATCGCACGCAAATGGCTCTTGATCGCACGTAAAAGCGCACCAAGCAGGGGGAGGTGTTCGTACAGCTGCTCGGCTGCGTCCCAGTAGTCGCGGTGCAGCGCCACCAGGCCCTGCGCGTTGAACTCCAGGCGACTTGCACCGTGAATCGTCCAGTTGCGCCCGCCTCGCCCCTTGCTGCGAAAGTGAAAGTCCCAGGTGACGTAACCCTGGGTCGCATCACCCAGGGCGTGCAACACGACGAAACGCGGCTGCTCAGTTGTGGTGAACATGTGCGCAAAAATGCGCCGGACCGCGTCCAGCCCTTGCACCGCGTTGAACGGGTCTTTGAAGCGCGCATCAGCCGCGTAGATCTGGCCGATTTCGGTGAGTGTCAGCGGTGTGAGGCTTTCGAAATACGCTTGAAAGCGAGCCAGCGGCGTGGCGTTGCTGGAAACAGAACCCTGCGATGCGAGCATCGACTCACAGCCCCGTGAAGCGGCTCACAGCTGCGAAATACAGCCGGTCGGGCAAGAGACGCAACAAGCGCAGCCAGAGGGTGAAACGCTTGGGAAAGTGAATGTCGAAGCATCCCCGCTCCAGACCGCGCACGATGGCTGAAGCCGCTTGCGGCGATGTCAGCAGCCCAGGCATGGCGAAGCTGTTTTGCGCCGTGAGCGGGGTTTCGACGAAGCCGGGGTTGACGACACTCACGGCAATGCCGGCCTCGCGCAAATCGGTGTGCAGTACCTCAGCGAGATTGATGAGTGCGGCCTTGGTGGGCCCATAGGCCAGCGCCTGCGGCAAGCCGCGCCAGCCAGCCACGCTGCTAACCAGCGCAACATGGCCGCTGCCTTGCGCCTGCAGCACAGGCAGCACCGCTGCCAGCGTGTGCAAGGCGCCACGGTAGTTGACGTCGTCGTGCGCCAGCGCCGAGGCTAGATCGAAGGCCGTAGCGCGCTGCGGCACGTAGGTGCCGGCGCAATACACCAGAAGGTCCAACCCGCCAAACTCCGCTTGTATCTGCTGCATCGCGATGTGCAATGCGGCGGCGTCGCGCACATCCAGCGGCAGCGCCAGGGCGCCGGGGATGGAAGCGAGCTTGTCTGCGCTGCGTGCCGATACGGCCACACGCGCACCGCGTGCGAGCAAGTCATGGGCAAGTGCGGCGCCAATGCCGCTGGAGGCGCCGACGATCCAAACCCGCTGCGCGGGCCAGTCGGTGATGGGAGGATTCAGCGCCATGGAGCGAAAATGATGGTGGCGTGGACGACGCACATCAGGGCTTGTGAAAGGCGATGAAGATGCTGGCCACGCGGAACCCAAACTTGGTCATCGCCGTGCGGTTGAGCAGGATATGGTCGCTCATCTGGTACATCCAGTCGTCCATCTGCACGTTGTAGACCGTGCCATCCACCGGCAGCGCCAGGGTGTAGTGCCAGTTGAAGGCATTGCCCTCGGCGTAGCCATGAGCGGTGCCAACGACGTCGCCGGCGGTCCCCTCATAGCGCCGCTCGCCGTCTTTGCCGGGCAGGCGCGTGAGCTTCCAGATGCGTTCCTGCTTAGTGCCGTCGGCGTAGACGAAGTGTTCGACCAGAGTGCCGTCGTTCCCCTTCCAGGTGCCGGTGATGTCGACATGGAATCGCTTGATCACTTTGCCCGAGCGGTTGAAAACCACCCCGTCGGCGGTCAATGGTCCCTTGAAATAGTTCTCCAGCTCCAGCGTCGGTTTTTGCCCGCGATAGTCCATCGGCGTGACGCCGGCGCAACCGCCCAGCAGTCCGGCAAACAGCAGGGCGATGCCGCCCAGTCTCAGATGCACCCAGAATGCGTTCATGGCAAGGTTCTCGGTTGTTGTTGACAGAAATCGGGGTTGCGCGCCAGCCGCATCCAGCCGAACCAAAGCAGGGCGCCCGACAGCAACTTGAGTCCGCAAGGCAACAAGCAATACGCCATCACCAGTGGTGGCAGGGTGCCTGTTGCCGGGGTGCCCGGGGTATAGCCCAGATCGGCCAGCAGCGGCAAGGCGATGCCTGCAGCCAGCGCCAGGGTCAGCTTCGTGGCCATGCCCCAGATGCCGAAGTAAGCCCCCTCCAGCCCGCCACCGTGGCCCAAGCTGCGGATCACCCCAGCGAGCAGCGCCGGCGGCAGCACTAGGTCGGACCCAAGCGCCAGCCCGGAGGCGGCGCACACAGCGGCATAGGCCCAGCGGTCACCGGGCCGCAGCAGGGCCGCCCAAAGAAAAACTGCCACGGTCAGCGCCATGCCCAGCAGCCAACTCGCTGCCGCACCGTAGCGCCGCACCGCGCGCAACCAGAGTGGCACACAGGCGGCGCCGAAGGCGAAGTAGATGAACAAATAGAGCCCGGAGAGATCCGCCGCGTTGATGCGGTCGCGGATGAAAAACAGCACTAGCGTGGCCGGCACCGAGGCGGCCACGCCACTGGCCAAATACACCAGCAGCAGGCGGCGGAAGGCCGCATGGTGCAATGGCTCCAGCGCCGCGCGCAGCCCGTGTAGCGTGTGTTGACCGAGGAAATCGTGCGGCATGGGCGCGGACTTCACCAGCCACAGCCCAAGCACCAGACTGATGGTGAACACCAGGGTGAAGCCAGCGGCGCCGCCGAGTTGTGTCACGGTTGCGGCCACCAGAACGCCGGCCAGTCCCAGGGATTCCCGCCAGGCGAAAGTGCGGGCGCGCTCGGCTTCGCTATGCCCCAAGGCTGCGCCCCAAGCTTGATGGGTCACCCCCACGGCGCTGTAGCCGGCGTAGGTCAGTAGCAAAGCCAGGCCCATTACGGCAGCGAAAGCGCCAGGCTGTGGCGCGTAAGGCAAGACAGCGGGAAAGCCCAGCAGCAAAGCGAAGCCGAACACCAGCACCACACCGCTGGAGGCCATGAAACGCCAGCCGTGACCTGCGCCCATCATGTGATCGGCAAGCCTGCCGATGATGGGATCGAGCACGGCATCGGCCAGCCGCGCCAGCAACAGCATGGCCCCGAGAAAGCCGAGCGGAACATCGTAGCGCGTCGCGAAATGCTCGGGCAGAAAAACGTACAGCGGCAGTGCGACGAAGCTCAGCGCAAACTGCGGTGCGCCATAGCGCGCGAGCTCGCTGGCGGCGTAGGGAACGGGAGCCCGGCTCGGTGGAGGGGAGGGTGAGGCAGCCAAGGCTTGTGCTTGGAGCGCCGATGCGGGGTTCATGGCGCCGCCTGGGCCAGCAGCGCTGTGCGCAAATCGGGCGCAAAGGTTTTAGCCGAAAGCCAGATCGAAAAAAAACCCAGCGCAAAGCGGTCGCCTGGCACGGTGCCAACTGTTTTGCCGTTGAAGAGAAACACCGTGCGCGCGCCGCCTGCGGCCTTGGGTTCGAACAGACCGCACAGCACATCACCATCGCTCACATTGGGGAAAATGGCGCGCATCTGTGCCAGCCAGCTGTCTCGCTGCGCAGCGCTGCCCACGCCCAGTTCGCGGATCTCTTCGATGGATTTGTCGGCAATGGCCGCGCCTTTCAATTCGCGCGCATAACGCAGTTCCAGCGCGAATGGCGCCGCGGTCAGGTGCGCAGTGTCAAGACCCTGTGGGCCGACCCAGAGTGCCGCGGTGTAGACCGTAAAGCCCCACCAGCGGAACACGCCGCTGCCGGCCAGGCGCACGTGGGCAATGGTGCTGGCAAGAAATTCGGGCGGTGCTCCTACTTCCGCCGCTGCATGCGCCAAGCCACGCGCAGCTCCCGCTACCCAGGCCATCGCGATGGCACCACGCCAGAAGCCGCGTCGGGAGAAGGTGGCGTAGGGCGCGTGGCCTGAATGCAGCATGGCAGGGTTGAGGTCGGATCGAGGCGAGGTTCTGGTGCGTCCGCTTAAGCGCTGCGGATATGCCGAAGCGTGAACTGCACCACGTCAATGGTTTGCTGCGCGAAGCCAGCTTCACAGTAGGCCAGGTAGAACTCCCACAGCAAAGTGAAGCGTTTGTCGAATCCTTGGCCGCGGACCGCCTCGAGCTGCGCCAGATAGCGCTCGCGCCATAGCGCCAGAGTGGTGGCGTAGTCCTGCCCAAAAGACAGGGTGTCGACAACTTCAAGACCGACCCGCCTGGCCTGCTCGGCAAAGGCGGTTTGGCTGGGCAACATGCCGCCAGGAAAGATGTATTGCTGAATGAAGTCGGTGCCGCGGCGGTACTGCGGAAAAATGGCTTCGGAAATGGTGATGGTCTGGATGCAGGCGCGGCCGCCTGGTTTGAGCTGGCTGGCAAGAGTCCTAAAGAAAATGGGCCAGTAGGTTTCGCCCACGGCCTCGAACATCTCGATGGAGGCAATGCCGTCATACCCACCGGTCGGGGCGATGGCGCCTACATCGCGGTAGTCGCGCAATTCCAGTCGCGCCTGCTCACCCAGGCCGGCGGCCTGCAAGCGGCGCTGCGCATAGCTGAGTTGCTCGGTCGATAGTGTGAGCCCGTCCACTCGCAGCCCGCTGCGCGCGGCGGCCTCGGCAAAGCTGCCCCAGCCGCAGCCGATTTCCAGCACACGGCCGCCTGCTGGCAGGCCAAGTTGGCGCAGCACGCGTTCGAGCTTGGCGTCTTGCGCGGCTTGCAGGCTTTGCCCGGGCGCGCTGAACAGCGCGCTGGAATACGTCATGCCGGGGTCGAGCCAGAGTTCGTAGAAGGCGTTGCCGATGTCGTAATGTTTGTGGATGTTGTGGCGGCTGCCGCCGCGCGAATTGCGGTTGAACAGATGGCGAATGCGCGAAAACAAGGTTCCCCAAGCGCTGCCGTGCAGAGCTCGCTCGACCGCGCTGCGATTGGCCAGCAGCAGCTTGAGTAGGCCGGGCAGATCCAACGTGCTCCATTGGCCTCGGAAAAAACCTTCGGCAAAGCCAATATCGCCTCGCCGCAGCACGGTGGCGAACATGGACCAATCATGCACGTGCATGCAGGCGGGCGGCGCGCCGGCGTTGTGGCAGCCGAAGTGCAGGACGCGTCCATCGGGAAGGCGCACCTCCAAGTGCCCCCGATCCAGGCGCTTCAGCAAGGCCAGGACCGTGCGCGCGGCCAGCGGCATGCCAGTGCCTGGACGCGGCTGGGCAAGCGCCCGTCGGTCGGTCGTTGCGGAGGCCGTGGACAAATTTGTGTTCATCGCGTCACCTCGCTTCGAGGCCGAGCCGGCTTGGAAAAGAACGGCACGCGCTTGCGCCACAGCTTGAACGCGTGCCAGTGAATGCCTGCCATGACCCCCACCGTCATGAGGGGGTGAGCGATCAGGGCGGCGCGTGCGCTTGCTGCCGTAAGTGGGCGCAGCACTCCGCTTATGCTCGTCAACACAAGGGGCCCTTGGGCATCGTCGTGGTCGATGCGCGCCACCATGCGCTCAAGTTCGAGCTCGCCGTGGCCTTGCGGCGCGACGCGACCCCGACGCAGGAAGCGGAATCGGTAGGTTCCCCCCACGGCGCAAAAGGGCGAGACGTGGAATACCTTGGAGGCACGCAGTTCCTGTCCCCAGGCCACAGTTCCCCGCGCGCCGTCTTGCGATGCCGGCGTGAGCAGGTAGCAATGGCGCTCGCCAAAGGTGTTGTTGACCTCGGCAAGGATGGCGCACAGCGTACCGTCTGCCCTGTGGCAGTACCAAAAGCTCACTGGATTGAAGACGTAGCCAAGCACACGGGGGAATGTCTGCAACCAGATCTCACCGTCGGCATCCGTGATCCCTTGGTCATGCAGCAGGCTGAGCAGCCAGGACTGGCAGTCAGGGCCACCGTCGCCATGATCGCGGTCGTGAAAGCTGACAAGCCCGCGCCGGTTGCGCGGGATGCACAAAAGCTCTGGATCGGCGGCCAGGGTGCGCATGGGCAACATCAGAAAGAACACCCGGTGGGTGAAACGATGGAGCGCAGGACGCAGGCGCTGGTGGTGGACCACGCCGTGCGCGATCATTGGAATCGCGGAGGCGCTCGCAGGCTCTGCAGGGGTCGCACGCGCGTGTGCCGCCCGCCTCGTCGTGGCGCCGCCACCTCCGAACTGGGCGCGGGGTTGCAGGAAATTCACCGTGTGTCTCATTGCGCCCCCGCCGGCACGGCTTCACGCATGGACCGCGTCGGGTGACGCCGAATTTGCGTCAGCAGTGCGTCCGCTGCAGCGTAGCCCGCTTGCAAGCCGTCTTCGTGGAACCCGTAGCCACACCATGCGCCGCAGTAATACGTGCGGCGCAGCCCCTGCAATGCGCGCACATGCTTCTGTGCGGCGATCGCGGTGGCGTCGAACACCGGGTGCGCGTAGCCGATATCCATCAAGACACAGCGCGGATCAGGCTCGCGTAGTGGATTGAGCGAGACGATGACGGGCTGCTTGAAGGGTACAGGCTGCAGTTTATTGATGAGGTAATGCAGGCACACTGTGGGGGTCTCAATGCCTGCACCTGCTGGTGCGCTTTCATAGTTCCATGCCGCCCAAGCCTTGCGACTTCGAGGCAGCACGCGGCTATCGGTGTGGAGCACGGCGCGGTTCGGCTGATAGGTGATGGCAGCGAGCACCGATCGTTCGTGCTCGCTCGGGTCGGCGAGCAGGCGCAGGGCCTGGTCGCTGTGGCAGGCGAGTACGACATGGTCAAACCATTCGGTGCCCGCGTCGGTGCTGAGTTCAACACCCACATCGAAGCGCTTGATGCGCCGAACGGGGGTTTGCAGCCGTGCGTCGGCAAGGTGTCCAACGATGCGCTGCACATATTGCCTCGAACCGCCGCGCACGGTGAGCCATTGGGGTCTGTCGCCCACCTGCAGAAGACCGTGGTTATGACAAAAGCGCACCATGGTCGACACGGGAAAGTCCAGAATCTGCTTCGTGGGGCAGGACCAGATGCAGGCGGCCATAGGCAGGAAGTATGAGTGCGCAAATTCGTCGCTGTAGCGACCGTCTCGCAAGAATTCGCCAACCCTGCGCGCTTCGCGCCCGAGGCCTTCATCCGCCTCGGCAAGGGCAGTGGCCTCGCGGTTAAAGCGGAGGATGTCCCTGAGCATGCCCCAAAAGCGCGGGCGCAGGACATTCGAGCGCTGCGCGAAAACCGTGTTGAGGCTTGCGCCGCTCCATTCGAGCCGTCCCCCTCCCGGAAGCGCCCGCTGCACGGAGAACGACATATCGGACTCCGCAATGGGGACGTCAAGCTGCGCGAACAGCCGAAGCAGACCCGGATAGGTGCGGCGGTTCAGGACGAGAAAGCCAGTGTCAACGGGGTGGGTGATGCCGCCGACCGTGGCATCGACGGTTTGCGCATGCCCGCCGAAATGACTTCCAGCCTCGAGCACGGTGACTCGCGCGTGCCCCCGTAGCTGCCAAGCTGCCGCGAGGCCCGAGATGCCGGAGCCGACAATTGCCACGCGCATCATGGCCTGGTGGGGGCGGGGGTCAAACGCTGCGCGGGCATGCGCTGAAGTGGCACTGTGGAGGCGCCGCGGTACAAGGGCGACGCAGAAATGCCGCCGAGCCGCGGCATGGGGCGTCGGCCAATGCAGGGCTTTGGTGCGGCCATGATCCGATTCGGGGAAGGAGCGGGGGCTGCTTGACCGCGGGCATCGAAGCGTTCGGCGAGGTGATGGGTCATGGCGCCGTGCGCGCGTGAGCGCGTAGGGGTTGGGGGACGGACGACATCGCTCAAGGCCGCCTCGAACGAGCGCCTTGATTTGCCGAGACGGCGAGCCGTGGGGTTTGGAGTCATGCTTCCCGCACGAACGTGATGCGCGCGTAGGCCGAATGGTTGTGGATCGACTCGAAGTTCTCGGAAGCCACGCTGAAGGCGTCCACACGCGGGTCTGATCGAAGGGCGAGCGCCACATCCCGGACAAGGTCCTCGACGAATTTGGGGTTGTCATAGGCGCGCTCCGTGACATGCTTTTCATCCGAGCGCTTGAGCAGGCCCCAGAGTTCGCATGACGCTGAGGTCTCCGCAATCCGGATCAGTTCCTCCAAGTGCATGTCGGCGTTTGGCTCAACGGCGAGTGTGAGGTGCGAGCGCTGGTTGTGCGCGCCGTAATTGGAAATCTCGCGTGAGCAGGGGCAAAGGCTCGTCACGGGTACCTGGACGGTCTGTCGCACCTTTGCGGCCTCACCCGCGCGGCCAGCGATGTGCAGCTTCACCTCGTAATCCAGCAGGCTGCTCACACCGGACACTGGTGCCTTTTTCTGCATGAAGTAGGTGAAGCTGAGCGTGATTTCACCCTCCTCGGCCTCAAGGCGCTCAAGCATCTGGGAGAACATGGTGCGCAGGCTTGCGGGATCGAGGGTTTCGTCGGCTTGCGCCTCGAGGAGTTCGACGAAGCGTGACATGTGGGTGCCCTTCGTGTCGGAAGGCAGGCCAACGTACAGGTCAAAGGTCGCCACGCTAGGCTGGGCCGAGCCATCCATGGTGCGCATGAGCACCGGGTAACGAACGCCCTTGACGCCCACTTGCTGAATGGGCAGGTTCCGGCGGTCAATGGTGGATTGAATGTCGGGCAAGGGTGTGGCGCTTTGGAAGATCTTTTCTGGGGCGTTCATCTGCTGTCCTTTCGAAAGGTTGTGCCAAAATGCATGGCGCAAATCGGCACGTTGCAAAGACGGGAGTGCGGGTGCTGCGCCGACGCGGCGACCGCTGCGAAAAGCGTCGCGTGAGGCTGCAGACCTCAGCCTTTTTGCTTGAGGAGAGCTTCAATCTTGCTGATGAACGCTGTGTTTTCCGGCGTTGTCAGACTGGAATAAACCGCCACGACCTTGCCTTCGCGGCTGATCAAATACTTGTAGAAGTTCCACTTTGGCTGGTCGCCGGAGGCGGCGATGAGCTTCTTGAAGAAGTCATTCGGATTCGGTTCCGTCACATGCGAGGGAGCAAACATGGGGAACTGAACGTTGTAGGTGTCCTTGCAGAACGCGGCGATCTTGCCTGGATCCTTCATTTCCTGGTTGAAGTCGTTGGACGGAAAGCCCAGCACCACCAACCCCTGTGGTCCATACTTGCTGTACAGCGCCTCCAGGCCCTTGTATTGCGGCGTGAAGCCGCAGTAACTCGCGGTGTTGACGACCAGGACGACCTTTCCGCCGTACTGGCACATGTCGATGGGCTTGTCATCCTGTAAACGTCGAACGGTTTGGTTGAGCAGGGACGGGCACGTGCCAGAAGCCATCGGCGCGGCTGTAGGCAGCGGGGCCGACGCCAGAGCACCTGCCGCATGAGAGCTAGGGTCAAGTCCGAAACAGCTCAGCAAAATGGTGGCTGCGAACGCTATGAATTGGCGCATCACGATATTCCGGTTTGGGGTGGACGAGGCTTGGTGACGTCGGGTGCATGATGCAGGATGTCCTAGACAAAACACAATCGATACTCAATTTGTCCTGGACAATCGAGGGGTTTTATTCAAGATTGTCCAACCGCGCCTAGGATGTTGCCAGGCAAACGTGCGTCTTCACGCTTAGCCACATGCCGATCAACGTCAATCCCGACCTTTTAGATTCATGCCATGGCTTTGCTGACTTGTCGATGAATGAGCGCTCGCATTCGATTGCGTTGACCGTGAGTATTGCCGCGGTCGAGCGCGATACGGGGATCCCAAAGGACACGTTGCGTGTCTGGGAGCGTCGTTACGGTTTCCCCATGCCACTGCGGGGGGCTTTGGACGAGCGCCTGTATCCGCCGGAGCAGCTTGAGAAGCTGCGCCTGATCAAGCGATTAATGAGCGCCGGGCATCGGCCGGGGCGTATTGTGCAGCTGCCGGTGGAGCAGCTAGAGGCCCTCGTGCGCGAACATGCTGGAGCGGACAGCGTTGCTGCGCCTTCGGGCGCAAGGGGAGGCGAAGTTCCAACGGCGCGCTTCTACCTGCAATTGCTCAAGCAGCACGACGCCGAGCGCCTGCGCCGCGAACTGCTGCAAAGTCAGATGCGCCTGGGTCTAGGGCGTTTCGTCGCTGAAGTCGTTGCCCCGCTTGCAACCGAAGTGGGTGAAGCGTGGATGCGTGGTGATCTCGAAATCTTCGAGGAACATCAATTTTCCGAAATTGTGCACCGCGTACTGCGCGCCGGGATCTCTGGCGTGCCCAGCACAGACATGCCAGCCGCAGCGCGACCGCGAGTGCTGCTCACCACGATCCCGAATGAGCCGCATGGGCTGGGCCTCCTCATGGTCGAGGCGATGCTGGTGCTGGAGGGGTGCCAATGCGTGTCATTGGGCGTGCAGACCCCCGTGTGGAACATGCTTCTGGCGGCCGGGGCAAACCGCAGTGATGTGTTGGTACTGAGTTTTTCCAGCGTTCCCGCGCAGGCGCAGGTGCTGGATGCGTTGACTGAGCTGCGCGAAAGGCTGCCGGCCGGTGTCGAGATTTGGGCGGGAGGTTCGTCGCCCGCACTCAAGCGCGCGCCCGCTGGCGTCCGGGTGGTCCGTGCGCTCGCAGCCTTGGCCGACGCGGTCGCCGATTGGCGTGCCCGACACTCACCTGCGTCCGACTGGGCGGGCGGGTAGCGGATCCAAAGCCAGCGTGCCCGGGCCACACGTCAAGAGTTGCTTCGTGTGCGCGCCCAGTGATCCGGCGAAAGGGCCGTGCCTGCCTGGGATCAAGCCGGCCCCACGGCGCCCATGCGTGCGCAACTGCGCACATTGCCGCATCGTCGCAAAGCGCAACCGAGCTGGCGGTCACGCTTGACACGCGATCGCAATCGCGCTCAGCGGCTCGGCATCATGCGTCTTTCACCGTCAGTCCGCGGTGTCGTTGCGTGCTGGCAATGGCTCCGGATCCAGGGTGGCCGCACTTGGAAACGCACCATCCGGAACAGGATCGAACGCGTCGTGTTCCCCCTCCTTGAGACCCAGCGCCTCGGCGTACACGGAGCGGTGGCGCAGCAGGCTGCCGATCACCGAGGCAATCACGCAGGCCGGCATCGCAGCCATCACCACGTTGTAGTTGCGGGTGATTTCGAAAACCATGATGGCGGACATGGCTGGAGCGTGGGTGGTCGCAGCCAACAGGCTGCCCATGCCGACGAGAGTCCATAGCGCTTGGGAGTGACTTGCCTCGGGCACGAGAAAAAGATGGGAAACCATCAGACCCAATGCCCCTCCCAAGGCCAACGTGGGTGTCAGTACCCCGCCCGGGATGCCCGCGGCACTCGCTGCGGTCACGGCGATTGTGCGCAGCAAAAATACGGCCGCCACCGTGGACAGTGCCCAATGCTGGACAAGAAATGATTGCACTACGCTGTAGCCATTTCCCCACACTTCCGGCATGAGCAATGACAGCAAGCCGATGACGATCCCAGCCAGTCCCATGCGCAACGGCAGGAAAGTGACCAGTGCTTGGTACTTCCGCCGCGAGCTGTCGAGCAGCCAGAGAAACATCGGCCCGACGAAGCCCGCGAGAAGACCGAGAAGCGAGGCGTCCACCAGATCGATGAAGCTCACTGGCGGTACCGCATGCGCCAAATACAGCGGGCCCGTGGCGAAAAGAC
>JAKBCY010000266.1 GCA_021807445.1 Pseudomonadota bacterium | reverse complement strand
AGGGCACGGTGGGGCGCCCGGTGCTGGTGCTCGCCTCAACCCGCGAGCACCAGGGCTTGGCCGAGGAGTCACTGCTACTGGATGCATTGCCTGACCACGTGCTTCAGCGCGCTTTGATCGTCGTGGTGCCGCGCCATCCCCAGCGCATGGACGCGGTCTATGCGCTGTTATGCAACCGTGGCCTGCGCGTTGTCCGCCGCAGCCAGGCGCTTCCGCAGCGCGACACCCAAGTCTGGCTTGGCGACAGCTTGGGCGAAATGCCTGCCTATTACGCCATGGCTCACGCCGCCTTCGTTGGGGGGAGCCTTCTTGCGCTGGGCGGGCAAAATCTTATCGAGGCCTGCACCGAAGGCTGCCCCGTCGTCATGGGGCTGCACACGTTCAACTTTACTGAGGCGGTTGAGCAGGGTATCGCTGCCGGTGCGGTCGTGCAGGTCGGGGACGCTGCGGCGGTGTGGGCCTGCTTTAGCGCATGGATGGATGACGCAGCCAGCCACAAGCAGGCAAGCGAAGCTGCCCTTCATTTCGCAGCGGCGCACCGGGGTGCCGCTGCCAAGCAGGCGGCCTGGATTGGCCGCTACCTCACGGCGCCGCGCCAAGGCGCGACGCTCGTCAATACGTAGGCACAGACGGATCGACCTCGCGTGACCACGCGGTGATGCCGCCTTGCAGGTTGTAGACGTTGCTAAAACCGCTTTGCGCCAGGAAACCGGCGACCTGCATGCTGCGGCCCCCGGTTCGACACATCACCAAGATGCGTTTGGATTTGTCCAGATCCTGCAGCCGCAGCGGGATGGTGGCCATGGGAATGTGGGTGTGCTTGAAATGCTTGTGTTTGATCGAGGCGCGTTCCACTTCCCAAGGCTCACGCACGTCGACGACCTGCCAAAAAGTGAAATCCTCGGGCTTTTCGTCGAGCAAGGCGCGTAATTCGCCCACGGTCATTTGTTCGATCATCGAAGCGTTCCTCAGAAACGGAAACGGGGTGATTCGGGAAAGCCGTGCAGTCGCGGCGCGACGGTATCGAACAGGTCGATGACCTTGGACTCGTTCGAGCCTGTACGGGTGAGCAACTGAGCGCGCATCATGGGGGTATCGCCGACGATGGCCAGCAGGCGCCCACCAAGCTTTAGGCGCGCAATAAGCGCCTCGGGGATCTGTGCGACCGAACCTGACAGCATGATGGCGTCAAATTCGCCGGGAGGCAGCTCTTTCGACGCGTCCATGCATCGCACGGTAACGTTTGTGACCGCGGCTTGGCGCAGCTTGTGTTGTGCCATTTCGGCCAATTCAGGATGGATTTCCAAGCTCAACGCATGGGCGCAGCGGTGGCCGAGCAGCGCAGTACCGTAGCCGCTTCCGGTGCCGATCTCGAGCACCCATTCGTGCTTGCGTACGGCCAGTTCCTGCAGCATCCTGGCTTCCAGTTTGGGCGACAGCATGGATTCACCGCTTGGCAGGGGGATGTCCATGTCCATGAAGGCAAGGCTGCGATAAGCCGTGGGCGCGAAATCCTCGCGCTTGACGGCACCGAGCAGATCCAGCACATCCTGGTCCAAGACGTCCCAGGGGCGGATTTGCTGCTCAATCATGTTGAAACGGGCACGTTCGAAGTCCATGGCTTGATAGTTCAGGCGAAAGAAACCATTTTAGAGTGCAGCGGCGCCGCTGTGCGTGGAGGACACGGTCCACGCTTTGCGCAGCCTTAAATTTCGGGGCTGACTGCGCAGGCGATGCGACGCATGCGCAGATCCTGCGACGTCGCGGCGGTCCTAACGGCAGGTAAGAAGCACCGCCAAACAATCAAGAACGATTATCATTTGCGCGAAAGCTACCACCACCGTCCTTCACGATCACAGCATGAGTACCTCGCAAGTGGCCCGTCCGTCAAGTCGTCGTCCAGCAGCGCGCTGGACGATATTCTTTGCTGTCTTAGGCCCTGGCTTGGTGGTGATGCTCGCCGACACGGATGTCGGCAGCATCCTGACTGCTGCGCAAAGTGGCGCCCAATGGGGCTACCACTTGCTCGGCCTTCAACTCTTGCTCATTCCGATCCTGTATGTCGTCCAGGAGCTTACGGTTCGCCTGGGGATCTTTACCGGTAAGGGCCATGGCGAGCTGATTCGCAACACGTTTGGCGTTGGGTGGGCCTGGGTTTCGGTTGCCGGCTTGGCGGTGGCTACAGTGGGCGCCTTGCTGACCGAGTTCTCCGGCGTCGCCGGGGTTGGCGAGTTGTTCGGTGTGCCGCGAGCATGGAGCCTCACGCTGGCAGCGGTCTTTCTCCTGACCATCGTATGGACTGGGAGCTACCGGCGTGTGGAGCGCGTGGCCATCGCTCTCGGTTTGTTCGAAGTAGTGTTCATCTGGGTGGCATTGCAGGCGCCGGTCGATCCGCGCGCACTTGCGCACGGACTCACGAGCGTGCCGGCACATCATGCCGGATTTTTGTACCTGGTTGCCGCCAACATCGGCGCGGTGATCATGCCATGGATGGTCTTCTACCAGCAGTCAGCAGTTGCTGACAAGAAACTCAGGCCTGAGCAATACACCGCTGCCCGGTTGGATACGGCAATTGGCGCCGCGTTGACACAGGTGGTCATGGCTGCCGTCCTTGTTGTCGCCGCGGCCACGCTGTGGGCCGGGCATCTGAGCCCGCCACTGGGAACCGTGGGGCAGGTGGCGCAGGCTCTTACGCCATTTATGGGGAAGACGCTCGGCCACACGCTGTTCGGCTTGGGAATTCTGGGTGCGGCAATGGTGGCGGCCATTGTCGTGGCGCTGGCGGCGGCTTGGGGCTTTGGCGAAGTCACTGGGTACAAGCACTCCCTTGAATACCATCCGTTTGAGGCGCCGTGGTTCTACGTTGTCTTCACTTTCGGTGTGTTGGGCGGGGCTTTGATTGTGGCGCTCGCGCCCAATCTCGTGGCTTTGTCGGTGGGCGTGGAGGTCATGAATGCGCTCATGCTTCCCGTCGTTCTTGGTTTCCTCGTCGCGTTGGCGGTCAAGGCTTTGCCGCCCGAGCACCGATTGCGCGGCTGGTATTTCTGGGTGGTGCTTGGCGTGGTGATCGTGACTTCATCGCTCGGTGTCTACGGCGGGTTGAGCGGCGTGTTTTGAGCCGCATGCATGACAGCGCACGGCCAATTGCGATAGACGGCACGAGCGCGCCCAACGCGCTGAAACCGGGCGTGGCGCAAGCGTTCGCACTGATTCCACGGACCGGTTGCATGGGCTGGGCGCATGGAGCCCGGTTGCGTCAATCCGGCGTTTCCACGCGTCTGCTCGTCGAAGGTGCGGCGCAGGCGGCGGCCGCGTCGGCGCGGCGCGGCGCACGAAAAGCAGGTCCCAAACGCCGTGGCCCAGACGCAGGCCACGCTGCTCGAATTTGCTGGGCGGCCTCCACGCTGGGCGCGGCGCGAAACCGTTTGCGGTGTTCATGAG
>JAKBCY010000265.1 GCA_021807445.1 Pseudomonadota bacterium | reverse complement strand
GCGTCTCGGCCCCTACCGGACCGTCCACTTCCTTGGGCACAACGTGCCAAGTTGCGGCGTCTGCCGGGCCCGCCGCCTTGGCGTTGATGAATTGCTGGGGCGACTCGGAGCCAAACGCCGGCGCGCCGATCGCAAACAAGCATGCCGTGAGCCAACCTATCCCGATCCGGGCCGTGCGGGCCATCCACCAGCGATGCAATCGTGATGCGCCGCGCTGTGTCGAAAGTTCCATACACGCCTCCTCAAATTGGGCAGATCGCGGTGCGCCTGCTCCTTTGTTTTGTTGTTTGTAATACTGCCACCTGTATTTTGAAAAGCCCCGATGCACATCCCTTGATCTGTGTCATGGAAAGCTGATTTAGAAGCCCGCCTGAGCTCACGCGCGGTCATTTGCAGCGACACTTTCGTCCATCGGTATCGACGGGCCTGAGTGGCGCTTGCCGGCCGGGGTGCTGGCATGAACGCTGATTCGCCGTGCAACGGAGGACAAGACACTGTGCCCATGTCCGGATTTGGCCTCCATCTCCTGCCCCCACGCCGAAAACTGAGCCTCGGCTCTCTCCAGCTGCGCCGCTTCGCCGCTTAATGCGCGACAGCCTCTTGCACAGTGCGAGCCGTCTCGGGATGGATCCCTTGATATGGATTGACAACCATGATGAAGTTCTTGCTGACGATTTGCCTTCTTCTTGCGACTTGCTCATCGACATGGGCCGGTGAGAGGCCATCGGCCACGCCTGCTGTCCCGGATGCCATTCACGGCAAGGTGCTCCAGACCCTGGACGCCGGTGCCTATACCTACCTGCACCTGAAGGCGGCTTCAGGCGATGTCTGGGCTGCGGTCTACAAGGCCCCGATCAAAGTCGGCGCCGAGGTCAGTGTGAATCATGTCGTGCTGATGAAGAACTTCACAAGCAAGACGTTGAAGCGCACCTTCCCGACGATCTACTTGGGCATGCTGAAGCCTGCCACCGGAGCGGCGGCGCCCACTGCGGTGGTGCAAGCCGGCGGCGGCCCCGACCCTCGCGTTGCCAAGGCTCACGGAGCCAATGCCTACACGATTGCACAGGTCATTGCGCAGAGAAACAAGCTTCGTGGAAAAACGGTTGTGATTCGGGGACGGGTTGTGAAATACAACCCTGAAATCATGGGCAGAAATTGGGTTCACCTGCGCGATGGATCCGCTGCTGGCGGCCCGCAGTCCGATGAGATTCTCGTCACCACGACCAGCGCCACGAAGGTTGGCGCCATCGTGACAGCGCGGGGCAGCGTGCGCACGAATGCCGACTTTGGCGCGGGCTACGCCTACCCTGTGCTCGTCGAACACGCCACGCTGCAACCTTAAGTCCAACCCCCGCACGGGACGCCTTGGGCACAATCCAGGACTTGGCGGCTGCGACGCGAGTCTTTGGCTGCGGCAGCCCGCACCCGTCAAGGCCGGCTGCCGCGCAGCGCCTTGCTTATGGCTGTTGCGCGGCACTCACACCTTGTCTGGAGGATCCGGATGAGCCGCTGCGATGCACGGGCGCTTTCGACGTCGCTGCGCGGCGCACGCAAGGCGTGTACGCTCGCCGTTATGCTGCCCACCGCCCCCGCCAACTCCAGGAGATCCGCCATGCTCGCCCGCCACACGCTCGCCCCGCGGATCGGATCCTTCCATGGCTGAGACCGAACCCCTGCATGCCCTGCGTCCCTTTCTGCGCAACTGGGTCTGGGAGCACGGACGCGTCGGAACCCGTTACCTGGACTGCACCTGTGGCGAGCTCCGGTTTGACGAAGGCAAGAAGGCACATTACGCGAGCGAGATCCATCAGTATGTCTCGCTGCACAAGGACGCTGAGCCGGTCACCAAAACGGCGCCGACGATTCACGAAGGCGGCCTGGCCCGGCTCTTGCGGGCTGCCCAGCAGGGAAACCCGGCCGATGCCGGCTCCGCGGCCGATGTGCAGCGCGCGGTCCAGGACTGCATGGAGCTGGCCCTCATCAGCGCCTACCAGAGCGATGCCGAGCAAGCTCGCGCGCGCTATGCCCTCGAGCCCCTGTTTGACGATGAAATTCGAGCCGCGGTCATTGAGGATGTGCGGCGACGCTGGGTCGGTGTGCGCGAGCAACTGTTGCGCTACGACTTCACCATCTTTTACGGCCTCCCGCAGGCATTGCTGATCAGCGACGCACCGTTCACCGACTGGCGCGTGCGCGCCAAGCCTGGGCTGCCCTTCGTCTCGCTGCCGCTTGGGCCGCATAGCCTGCTGGTTGGAACCCCTTCGGCCCGCACCAGCCGCACCGCGCCGGTGGTGTGGAAGGAGGCCCCCGTCATGGGGCCGTTCCGGGATCACAACCAGCACCAGGTTGAGAGCGCGCGTCGCTGGCTGGTTGCAACGACGGACGAGCCTCTGCTCGCGGTGCAACCACGCTTCACGCCCGATCCCCCGGCGCCCTCGGCGTGATACCGCGTCCCGACTCCTGGGGATCACCTGCCACGCCCCGGCGGCGCCTGAGGGTGCAACGCTGAGCGGACGTGCTCGCCCAGCCTGCAATAAGGGTGCGGGAGTGCCGCCGGTGCCCACCCCAAAGCCGGCCTGAGCTGCCGGTTTCCAGAGCAAACGCCATGCCCGGGACTCGCACGCTCAGTGTTCTGCGCGCCTGGCGGTGAGCGCCTAGCGTCAGGACACCCGGGAGGCGCCGGCGGATCCCTTGCGGTACTCGTCGGGAGTCAGACCCATCAAACGGCGGAACATGGCGATAAATGCCGACGATGAGCCGTATCCAAGGTCGTGCGCAATATGCTCAACCGTCTCCCCCGCCTCCAGCAAGGGCATGGATTTGACGGCGCGGAGGCGCTGACGCCATTCTGCAAGCGACATGCCCAGTTCCCGTTGGCAACGCCGCATCAGGGTCCGCTCCGTCGTGTGCGCGAACCCGGCCCACTCGGCGAGCGATCGTGTCGCTCCCGGCTCGGCTTGGAGCGACTGCAAAATGGGGTGCAAAAGCGCGTCTTCCGACATGGGCAAGAAGCTGCCCGCACACTCGGCCTTGGCCAATTGATCCACCGTGACCTGCAGCAGCCGAGACTCCTCGTCCGATGCGGGAAGCCCCGGGCGTCGCTGGCGCAAATGATCCAGAAGCGCCCGCAGCAGGGGATTGACCATCAGCGCGCAGCTTGTCGTCGGCAAGGCGCCGCTCAACTCCGGTGCGACATATAGCGAGCAATGACTGGCCTCGAGCCTGTTGAGGCCCCGATGCTCCACATTGGGTGGCAGCCAGATGCCATATTGCGGAGGCGCAAGGTAATGTCGATCAGCCAGCTTGACCTCCATCACGCCGCTGAACGCGTACACGAATTCGCCCCAGGCATGCCGATGCTGCGGATAGGTTCCGTGCGCTGGCATGGATGCCGCGCGAAAGTAAATCGGACTTGGCAGGGCCTCGCTGAAAGGCGGGAGATGCACA
>JAKBCY010000264.1 GCA_021807445.1 Pseudomonadota bacterium | reverse complement strand
GGTGTTTACGCACTGCCTGAGTCGTGGCTACCAATGCCTGCAAAGAACCTGGTCGCCACGGTTCTGTTTGTGCTCAGCGCGATCACCGACTGGTTCGATGGCTTTCTCGCGCGGCGTTGGAAACAAACCTCCGCCTTCGGCGCTTTTCTCGATCCTGTGGCCGACAAGCTGATGGTGTCCGCAGCGCTGCTGGTTCTTCTGGAGCTGTCGCGCATCGGTGCATTGGTGGCCCTCATCATCATTGGCCGCGAGATCGCGATTTCCGCGTTGCGCGAATGGATGGCGCGCATCGGTCGCTCGCGTGCAGTGGCGGTGAACTGGTTAGGTAAAGTCAAGACGGCTACGCAGATGGTGGCCATTCCTTTTCTTTTATATGACGGCCGTCCGTTTGGCATCTTGTCCACATCCGCATGGGGAACGTGGCTGCTTGACATTGCCGCCGTGCTGACGCTTTGGTCAATGATGTATTACTTCAAACTCGCGCTGGCAGGTATCAAGCTGTCGGAATGAAATGGTGAAAGATGCGATTCCTATGACAAATATCCCACCGCAACGCGCTCTGCGTATCGCCGCAATTCCTGGCGACGGCATCGGCCGCGAGGTCGTACCGGAGGGTTTGCGCGTGCTGGAATCAGCGGCTCGCCTCTTCGACATTGCGCTTGATATACGGCACTTCGATTTTGCCTCCTGCGACTATTACCTGCGCCATGGCCGCATGCTTCCGGAGGATTGGAAGGACCAGCTTGCCGGCTTCGATGCCATCTTTTTCGGAGCCGTTGGGTGGCCCGCGAAAGTACCCGATCATGTCTCGCTTTGGGGTTCGCTACTGCAGTTTCGTCGCGAATTCGATCAGTACGTGAACCTTCGGCCCGCGCGCCTCATGCGTGGCCTGCGCTCGCCGCTCGCGGGCGTGCAGCCCGGCGAGATTGACTTACTCATCGTGCGCGAGAACACCGAGGGTGAATACTCCAACGCTGGCGGGCGCATGTTTGCCGGTACCGAGCGCGAGCTGGCGCTTCAGGAAACGGTCATGACACGCACCGGCGTGGACCGCGTGTTGCACTTTGCATACGCGCAGGCCTCGCGTCGGCCGCGGCGATTGCTCACCTCGGCTACAAAGTCAAACGGTATTTCCATCACGATGCCGTTCTGGGATGAACGCGTGCGCGCGGTGGCGCAAGCGCATAGCGATGTGCGCTGGAATCAGTTCCACATTGATGCACTGTGCGCACGGCTCGTGCAGCGCCCGCAGGACTTTGACGTGATCGTTGGTAGCAACTTATTTGGCGACATTTTGAGCGACCTTGCGCCCGCTCTGTGCGGCACGCTGGGTATCGCGCCCTCTGCAAATCTTGACCCAGAACGCCGCTACCCTTCGCTGTTCGAGCCGGTGCATGGGTCGGCTCCAGACATTGCCGGACGCGGGATCGCCAATCCGATCGGGCAAATCTGGAGCGCTGCGCTGATGCTCGATTTTCTGGGCCATACGCAGGCGCACGACGTCATCATCGATGCCATTGAGGGTGTGCTTGATCCCGCGAGTGGCGCGCCGCGCACTCCCGATCTCGGCGGCACAGCGTCCACGCAGGAAATGGGGCTGGCAATTGAGCAAGTCGTCCGTGCAGCCGCGAGACAAGGCTAATCGCGATTGACAGGGCAGGGGTGCGTCGTTCTAATGCAGTTGCTGATGCCCGTAAAATCGCGGCTGTCGTCGGATAACGATACCGCAACGAGTATTTCAAAAGGCGCATTTGCACAACCATATGCACCAAGAGCAATTCCGTGCCGCATCGTGCCTCGGGCACATCGGCGTTTTTTGTTGTTGAACCATCCTCTCGAGGGGGCTAGAGTGAATAAAACAGAACTTATCGAGCACATTGCCAAGAAGTCAGAAATTTCCAAGGCCGCTGCAGCCCGTGCCCTGGACTCGATGATTGAGGGTGTGAAAGTCACCCTTAAGAAGGGCGGCACCGTCACGCTCATCGGTTTTGGGACGTTTGCTGCGACCAAGCGTCCAGCGCGCACTGGCCGCAATCCGCGCACTGGCGCGGCCATCAAGATCAAAGCTGCCAAGGTGCCCAAATTCCGCCCCGGCAAGGGATTGAAGGACGCTCTGAATTGAGTTCAAAAGCGCGCGGTTTTGCACGCAGATTTGCGGGTGCTTAGCTCAGTTGGTAGAGCGGCGCCCTTACAAGGCGTAGGTCGGGGGTTCGAACCCCTCAGCACCCACCAGTTGCAAGCTGCGGCGCCGAGCGTCGGTGGCAAATTAAGGCGAACGACGGTTCGCCTTTTGTTTTTTGGCAGAAATCCTCCCATTGCACATCCGCGATGTGAACGCATCCAACGAGCCTCTCCATGTTTGATTTTGTCCGCAAGCACACCAAGCTGCTGCAGCTCCTCCTCTTTCTGTTGATTTTTCCGTCCTTCGTGCTCTTCGGCATTCAGGGGTATGACCGCTTTAGCAGTAGCGGCAACCTGGCCGCAAAGGTCGATGGCATTCCGATCAGCATTCAGGAACTCGACGCTGCCCAACGCAATGAAGTGGCACGCATGCAGCAGGCTCTCGGCGCGTCCGCAGATATCAAGTCGCTTGACACGCCCGAATCCAAGATGCGTACCCTCGACGCCATGATTCGCCAGCTGGTCCTGCAAGTGGCTGTGCGCAAGCAGCGTCTGGTGGTAAGCGACAGCGACGTGCAGCAGGCGATCCTGCAAATCCCGCAGATCGCGGCTCTGCGTAAGAGCGACGGCAGTTTTGACTTGGACGCGTATCGCAAGCTGATCGAAGCCCAAGGCATGACGACAGGGCAGTTCGAGGCGCAAGTGCGCGAGCAGCTCCTGTTGCAGCAGGCGATGGGTGGCATCGGTGAGTCCGTGATCGAGAGCAAGACTATCGCGGGGCAACTTTACGCCTGGCAGAACCAGAAGCGTGAGGTGAGAGTGGCGCTTTACCAAGGGAGTGCCTATGCGTCGCAAGTGCAACCGACTGCGGCGGAGGTGGATGCCTTTTACAAGGCCAATCTGCAATCGTTTCAAGTGCCACCGCAGGCAACGATACAGTACGTGGTCTTGGATCCCGATGCGGTGCGCAAATCTGTCTTAGTCACGCCGGAGGAGGTCAAGTCATACTACGAGAAGCACATCGCACAGTTCAGTTCGCCAGAGCAACGCAAGGCCAGCCATATTTTGATCGGGCTGCCGCCGACGCCAACGCCCGATCAGGAGCAGGCTGCTAAGGCGAAGGCCGCCAAGATTCTGGCGGAACTGCGTAAGGACCCGACTCAATTCGCTGCCATCGCCAAGCGCGAGTCGCAAGATCCCGGGTCAGCGCCCGGCGGTGGGAATCTCGGTTACTTCACACGCGACGGCATGGTCAAACCCTTTGCCGATGCGGTGTTCGCGATGCACAAAGTGGGCGAGATTGTGGGGCCGGTCAAGTCACAGTACGGCTATCACATTATCGA
>JAKBCY010000043.1 GCA_021807445.1 Pseudomonadota bacterium | reverse complement strand
CGAGGAAGGGGAATGCGAGGGCACGTGTTCATGATCCGACGATCGCGCGCATTCCGATGCGGATAAAGGGAAGATTTTTCGCAAAGACATTGCCAGCTCGCTCCAAAGGCTGGGCGCACCGTGCAGGCTGAAGCCTGCGCCCGAATCATCGCGTCACTTTCGCAAAGGCATAATCAAAGAATCACGACCGGCACCACGCTTCCATGACCGACCATCACACTCTGATTTCCGCATCGCAGCTGCAGGCGTTGTTGCCCGAGGCGTTCATCGCCGATTGCAGCCACGAACTTAGCGACCCCTCTGCCGGGGCGCGCGACTACGCCGGCGACCATGTGCCTAGCGCAGTGCACTTCCATCTTGATCACGATTTGTCGTCTTCACCGAGCGTGCTTAGCGGACGTCATCCGCTTCCAGAGCGCAACGCGCTTGCCTCCTTACTGCGCGCACGGGGCCTACGCCATGGCCAACAGGTCATCGCGTACGATCGTTCACAGGGTCCTTATGCGGCGCGCCTTTGGTGGCTGCTGCGCTGGCTGGGCCATGAACGGGTCGCGGTGCTCGACGGCGGTTGGCAGGCCTGGCTCGCGGCAGGTGGATCGGCCCAGGCCGAAATGCCTGATCCGCGGCCCGTTGGAGATTTTCAGGCGCAATCGGCCCTTGTTGGATTCGTTCAGGTGGACGATGTGCTGGCCAACCTGCGCAATGGTCAGCGTCTGCTCGTGGACGCCCGCTCACCAGAACGCTATGCGGGACAAGGCGAGACGCTTGACCCCAGGGCTGGCCATATTCCCGGCGCCGTCTGCCGCTTTTTCCGAAACAATTTGCAAAGTGATGGCTGTTTCAAGCCTGTCGAAACTCTGCGCACCGAATGGTTGGGCGTGCTGGGCAAGCGCAAGCCCCATGAGGTCGTAAACCAATGCGGGTCGGGTGTATCGGCTTGCCACAACATACTGGCCCTGGATCACGTGGGGCTCGGAGGCTCGTTGCTCTACCCTGGGTCTTGGAGCGAATGGTGCGCCGACCCTGATCGCCCCATGATGATTGGGGCGAAAAGCGAGAATCCAGCGGCCTAATCGGCTAATCGTCCTGCACTTTGTGCGCTTTTCACGAGCAAACGTTGCATCAGATCAAAACTCGATGACGCTGCAAGACGCAAGATATTTTCACGTCTTGATCTTTCGTCAACCAAGGAGAACGTGATGTTCAGCAAGATTCTGGTCCCCACTGACGGCTCGGAGACCGCAACCAAGGCCATTGCGCCGGCCGTGCAACTGGCCAAACAATGCGGCGCTGCTGTGGTGGGCATCACAGTGACCGACCCCTATCCATACTCAGGCCTGGCCGAATCCGTGCCAATCACCGCCGACGAATACCGCGCAAGCGCCACGAAGGCCGCGGAGGCCGCGCTTCAGCCATTGGTGGATGCCTGCAAGACTGCAGGAGTGGGTTGCGAGTGTGTCGTGTCCGAGGATATCCATCCGTGGAAGGCCATCCTTGAGGCAGCCAACGAGAAAGGGTGCACTCTGGTGGTCATGGCATCACATGGGCGGCGCGGGGTCCAAGCAGTGCTCCTAGGCAGCGAAACGCAAAAACTTCTAACCCATTCCCAATTACCGGTGCTCGTGGTGCGCTGAGCGCTAAACGTGCCGGCCTGCTCGTTGACATTGCATCGCTCTTTTTCGCCGGTTTTCCCTGATCCTTGGAGATTTCCATGTTCAAACACATCCTCATTACCACTGACGGTTCGGAGTTCGCAGAGCGTGCCATCCCAGTTGCCATTGAACAAGCGAAGGCAAACGGAGCCAAGGTGACAGCGGTGTCGGTCGTAGACCTCTATCCGTATATCGGCGCCATTGAAGTCATGCCCACAGGCATTGAGGGCTGGCAGGAAGCCATCCGTGCTCAGGCTGACGCGGCTGTGCAAAAAGTTGCCGATGCTGCCAAGGCCGCCGGGATCGCCTGCAACACCGCAGTGCAGGAAGACACGCTGGCTTGGCGCGGTCTGCTCGCGGTCGCAGAGCGCGAGCACTGCGACCTGATCGTCATGTCTTCCCACGGCCGCGGGGGGTTAACTTCTGCACTTCTGGGGAGTCAGACCGCGCGCGTACTCTCGCACACAAAAATACCGGTGCTGGTGGTGCGCTGACTAAGCACGGCGGTCTTTGTTTACTCGCAGCCGCCGAAACGACCCGCCCTCACGGGCGGGGGGGCCTTTGCCTCAACGATAGCCGCCGCAGCACACGGGCTTCGCCAGCCCTGTCCCTGCCTCGCTCCATCCTTGTCTGCCTCGATGGAATGACCTGCGCCGAGGTCGACAGAAAGCAAAGGTACCGTTCCATGTAACAGGCACGTGGATTTGTGCGTGAGTGCCCGATTCGAATTTACCGGCTCCGCTCACGTGAGTTGTCAAAGAGCACAGGCCCCGGCGCGCTTGCTCGCTTTTGTGGCCGGACGCTATTGGGCGAAGCTGCAGCCTTGAGCGTAAATGACGTCTGCGCCGCGCGCCGATCCGGCTAGCGTTCTCCCGCGAAGCACGAAGGAGTCAGTGTGCCAGGTCCCAGTTTCTGCCCATGCCTAGCTCTGCCAGGAGATGAACATCGAGTCTGGCCACGCCAGCCATCAACCGAGGAATCTCGGCTCGCACCCACTCGGTTTCGTTGAGTGGAACTTCGAGCACGAGTTCATCGTGAACCTGCATCACGACACGAGTCTGCAACCCTTCGCGCACCAAGGCCCTATCCACCGCAACCATCGCCATCTTGATGAGGTCCGCCGCCGTCCCCTGCATCGGCGCATTGATCGCTGCTCGCTCGGCTGCGGCGCGTCGAGGACCATTTGGAGAATTGATCTCCGGCAACCAAAGGCGCCGACCAAACACTGTCTCCACATAGCCCTTGGCCTTGGCTTGAGCGCGCGTGCGCTCCATATAGGCTGCAACACCAGGGTAGCGCGCGAAGTATCGGTCGATGTAGAGCTTGGCGGCATCCCGATCCAACCCAAGGTTACGCGCGAGGCCGAATGCGCTCATTCCGTAGATCAACCCAAAGTTGATCACCTTGGCCATCCGGCGCTGCTCTGCGTTAACCTCAAGGGGTGTGACGCCAAAAATCTCAGAAGCGGTGGCGCGATGAATGTCCTCGCCCGCCGCGAATGCAGCTAACAGCCCCGTATCCTGCGACAGGTGCGCCATGATGCGCAACTCAATTTGGGAATAATCACTTGATGCGATCAACCACCCCTCAGGCGCAATGAAGGCCTCGCGAATGCGCCGCCCTTCTGTAGTACGCACCGGGATGTTCTGCAGGTTCGGGTCGTTGGATGCCAATCGGCCAGTGACGGCAGTCGCTTGCGAGTAATTGGTATGCACGCGACCGGTCGCCTCATTCACCATGAGTGGTAGCTTCTCGGTGTAAGTGCTTTTGAGCTTCGAAAGTCCCCGATGGGCAAGGATAACGCCAGGTAGCGGGTAATTCTCAGACAGTTTTTCCAAGACCTCCTCGTCCGTGGATGGAGTACCTGATGCCGTCTTTTTCTGTACTGGCAGTTGCAATCGATCAAAAAGAATCTCGCCAATCTGCTTGGGGCTGGCCAAATTGAACGGCCCACCGGCCAGTGCGTAGGCTCGGGCCTCGAGGTCGCGCATCTTGGCGGCCAATTCCGCACTTTGCACGTGCAGTGCGGCAACATCAATTAAGACACCTGCACGTTCCATCCGCTGCAACACACGGCTGACCTGCATCTCCAGTTCGTAGATGCGTGCCAACCCAGCGTCTGCCTCGATACGTGGGAACAGGCTCAGGTGGACCTGCATGCAAAGGTCGGCATCTTCACCACTGTATCGGGTGGCAAGGCCAATCTCGACTTGATCGAAAGTAATGGCGGTAGCGCCCTTCCCGCAGACCTGCTCATAGCTCAGGGCGTCGTTGCGCCCGAGGTGCCGCACCACCAAGCTATCCAAACTGTGCGCCTTGTGCGCCTCAATCACATAGCTTTGCAAAAGGGTATCGTGTACGTAGCCGCGCACATTGACGCCAGCATTTTGCAGAACGTGGCAATCGTATTTGCTGTTTTGGCCCAATTTGGGCTTGCCATCGTTTTCCAGCCATGGTTTGAGGCGCTGCAGGACCGCATCTAAAGGCAACTGCGGGGGCACACCCGGGTAGCCATGCGCAAGCGGGATGTAGGCAGCGTGCCCTGCTTCGACGCATATCGACAACCCCACCAACCGTGCATGCATCGGCTCGAGCGAATCTGTTTCCGTGTCCAAAGCCGTGAGCGCCGCGCCGTCAATGCGCGCCAGCCATACATTAAATTGCTCCCAGGTGCTCACCGTCTCATAGCGCCCCACGCGTGGCGCGGGTTGGGCATGCGGATCCGCGGCGCCTTCCTGACTCGGCCCGCCATCAACAAGGAGGGATCCCTGCCTCGCGGAATGCTGCGCCTGCAACTCGTGCAAGAACTTCTTGAGCCCGTAGCGCTGGAAAAACGGGAGAAGCGCGGCGGCATCCTCGGGTTGTGGGCACAAATCAGCTTCGAAGTCCTGCACGTAATCATCGAGGCTGCAATCTGTCGCGATGGTTACGAGCTTGCGCGCCGTAGGCAGCCACTCAAGTGCCTCTCGCAGGTTCTCCCCCACTGCACCGGGTATTTCGTCGGCATGGCCGACCACGCCATCCAACGAACCGTATTGACTTAACCACTTTACCGCTGTCTTGGGTCCGACCTTGCGGACTCCGGGCACATTGTCGACGTTGTCACCGACCAGTGCGAGGTAGTCGACGATCATGCTCGGCCGGACACCGAACTTGGCCAGCACGCCCTCCTCGTCCAAAACCTCGTTATTCATCGTGTTTACCAGAGTGATGTGGTCATTCACCAACTGTGCTAGATCTTTGTCACCCGTGGAAATCAGTGTGCGCACGCGTCTGGTGTGCGCACGTACGGCCAGCGTGCCAATCACGTCATCAGCCTCGACGTGCGGCACTTCAAGCAGCGGCCACCCCATCAGGCGCACCGCCTCATGGATTGGCCCGATCTGTTGAACCAGATCCTCTGGCATCGGCGCGCGCTGTGCCTTGTAGTCGGCGTACATGGCGTTGCGAAAGGTGGGCCCTTTGGAATCAAAAACGCAGCCTGCTAGACGGTAACCCTTGGAGGGTGGGTACTGTTCACGCAGGCGCCGCAACATGGCAACCATGCCGTAAAGCGCGCCCGTGGGCTCGCCCTGTGGGCCGCGCAGGTCAGGCATGGCGTGAAAAGCGCGGTAGAGATAGCTGGAGCCATCGACCAGCAGCAAGGTTGGAGCGTTGTCGGATTGGTGTGTCATCGGACGGATTATCGGCTCATGGCACATTCACTAGTGCAACCGACCGCAAGAGTTCTCGCGAGCAACAGTACTGCCTTGGACCACCGTTAAAATTGGCTCCATGAACAATGCTCGATCCATACGCCGTGCGGCCTGCTTGGTCTTGACCGTGTCTCTCGCATGGAGTGATGCGTGGGCTCAGGGTGTCTCACCTGCGCGCCCCTCGCCCAAGAGTGACTTGGCTGACACCCAGCCCAAATCCAAATTTCCCGAGCCCGTCGTGCGCAACCAACTGACGCAGGATCGCGCGATGCGCATCCAAGAGCGGCAGGTTCGTGGAGCAACGACCGTCATTCATGTGCAACCGCTTCACGGAGGCGCCGCCTATAACGTCGTGCCACCCGACGTTTCGTCCAGCACCGACCCTGCAAACATGCAGGGTCGCGCGCAATGGACCATCGGCACGTTCAAATGATCGTGGCCCGCCTGCAGGGCCGCCTCCCACGTCACACCCACTCGCCAGTGCACTGCGCGGCCCGCGCACCACGAGCGCTCCGCCTGTCCTGACTTCGTCCATGGCTGTCTTTACTTCACTCGACTCAAGCGAGGTCCAAGCCTTCCTTGCCAGCTTTGATCTCGGCTCACTTACCGAATTGGAAGGAATCGCGAGCGGTATTGAAAACACCAATTACTTTGTCACCACCACGCGTGGACGCTTTGTCCTTACCCTTTTTGAGCGCCTCCAAGCGGAACAGCTACCCTTTTATCTGCGGCTGATGCACCATCTGGCCACGCACAGTATTCCCGTGCCGGATCCGATGGCCGACCGTGAAGGCCGCATCCTGCATGAAATCAAGCACAAACCAGCCGCCTTGGTCACGCGCCTGCCGGGCCACAGTGAATTGCAGCCAAGCCCCACGCATTGCGCACAAATCGGAACCTGTTTAGCCCGCATGCACCTGGCGGCCATGGACTTCCCTCTGGAGCAGCCCAACCTGCGTGGATTAGCTTGGCAAACTGAAACCATTCCACTGATCTTGCCCTACCTGAACACCGAACAGCAAGCTTTGTTGAAGGGGGAGCTTGCCTACCAAGTCGCACTGGGCGAGGATCCCGTGTTCCGCGGCCTGCCGCGCAGTGCAGTACATGCCGACCTCTTCCGCGATAACGCGCTGTTTGATCATGGCATATTGTCAGGCGTTTTCGACTGGTATTTCGCAGGAATGGATACATGGGTATTCGACTTGGCCGTCGCCTTGAATGACTGGTGCGTAGTCCCGCCTTCGGGCGCGCTCGACGCAGGGCGCACCAAGGCCATGGTCGACGCCTACGAAAAGGTTCGCGCCCTGCACCCCGAAGAAGTCGCTTTGCTTCCTGATGCTCTGCGGGCTGCAGCGCTACGCTTTTGGACTTCCCGTCTGGCGGATTTTTATCTGCCGCGCGATGCGCACTTGCTCAAGCCCCACGATCCCGCTCATTTCGAGCGCGTGTTGCGCCAGCGCGTGCTGGCGGCGCAGGCTAAACACGCACCTGTCTGAGCCGCTTGCTTTTCATCGCCCGGGTTTCACATCTCACTCCCAACCACCATGCAACTGCGCACTGTCCCCGCCCGCGAGGGCCTGAGTTGGGTCAAGATGGGTTTCATCTGGCTACTGCGCCAGCCCTGGGGCGTGCTGCTCATGATGGGCAGCTACATCCTCACAGTGGGCCTGTTCTCCATGCTGCCTGTGCTCGGTGGCCTGATTCCACTGCTGGTCGTGCAGATTGCCACTTTGGGTTTCATGATCGCTTCTCGAAAAATCATGATGGGCGAAACGGTGTGGCCCACAGTGCTATTGGCCGGTTTACGCGCGGGTCGGCAACGTGTACGCGCCTTGCTCACGCTCGGCGTACTCTATACGGCTGCTGTCGTTGGCGTGCTCGCCCTTGCTTCATGGGTTGACGGAGGCGCGCTGTTGCGACTCTTACTGTTCGGCACCATGCCATCTGCCGCTCTAGCCAAGAGTGGGGATTTGCGCAGCGCAGCGTTGCTGGCAACGCTGGCCTATGTGCCGGTGTCAATGGCGTTCTGGTTCGCACCACCCTTGGTGAGTTGGTCGGGGATGGGTCCTTGGCAAGCACTTTTCACAAGCTTCGTCATTGTGCTCGGCAACCTGCGCGCGTTCATACTCTATACCGTCCAGTGGTTCCTTCTTTTTTCCACAGTCCCGATCGTTATCGTGCTGTTGGCCCAGCTCGCCGGTGCGAGCGCGGAAGCGGCCACATTGCTGAGCCTGCCCGTGGCGCTATTCTTGTTTCTCGCGTTCATTCTGTCTTTCTATGCAAGCGTTCGCAGCCTAATTCCAGACGCAGGTCCTGACGTCGCCGTCCTTTCCAAGAATCGAACTCCAAGCGATGCAAACTGATACCGCAAGCATCAATTGGTAGACCACAAACGAAAACTGCCCGGTTGGCTTCGCCCAGGTGACGCTGCGCGTTGGGCGGGGCTAGGAAGATGAATGCGCGAGCATATGTTCACACTGGGCAGGCCCATCGAGGAAGGCAAACTCTGAGCCTCCTTCCATAGCCAAATCTCGAATCCGTGTTTAATTGACCACCGTGAGCTTGGCAATGCTGAGCGCGAGCCACTTCGAGCCATGTCGATTGAAGCGCACTTGGGCACGGGCGTCCGTCCCCCGTCCTTCGAGTGTCAGAATGACCCCCTCACCGAATTTGGTGTGGAATACCGATTGACCCACGCGCAGGCCGCTCGCGGATTGCTCTTGAAGATCCTGCGCCGGCTTGAACGGCACGGCTTGTAGATCCTTCCATGGTGAGTCATTGTTAAACTGAATCGATGGGCTGAATCCACCACCCACAGCGCGGCTTGAAAGCCACTTGAGTGTCCTCTCGGGGAGCTCCTCCAAGAATCGGCTGCGCAGGTTATACCGCGTCTGGCCATGCAAGATCCGGCTTTGCGCATGGCTTAAATAAAGGCGCTTACGCGCGCGGGTGATGGCCACATACATCAACCTTCGCTCTTCCTCGATGCCATCCACCTCGTTCATCGCATTCTCGTGGGGAAACAAACCTTCCTCGAGTCCCGTGATGAACACGACGTCAAACTCAAGACCCTTTGCGGCGTGCACAGTCATCATTTGCACTGCGTCTTGCCCGGCCTGAGCCTGATTGTCGCCCGCCTCCAACGCAGCATGTGTGAGAAACGCTGTCAGCGGCGAGAGCGTCTCACCCGTTGCGGGGTCCACAGCGTGAAGGTTTATCAGAGCCTGCTCCGAAAGGGGCTGCAGGGTAAGCGCCTCCGCCTCGAGGCCGAAGCCTTCCTGCGTGACGAAAGCCGCAGCCGCGTTGACCAGTTCCTCCAGGTTCTCCACCCTATCCTGCCCATCACGCTCGCTGCGGTAATGCGCCAGAAGACCCGAGAGCTCCAACGCATGGCGCACGAGATTGGGCAGGGACAATGCTGCGCAGTCCGTGCGTGCCCTAGCCAACATCTCGACGAAAGCCTGAAGGCTGGCCGCGCCGCGCCCGCCAAGCGCAGAGATGGCATCGACCAGCGGCACCCGGCGCAATCGAGCAGCATCTTGCAACTGCTCAAGGGTACGGGCGCCGATACCGCGCGGAGGAAAATTCACCACGCGTAAAAATGCGTTGTCGTCCTGTGCGTTGTCGAGCAGGCGCAGGTAGGCAAGCGCATGTTTGATTTCCGCTCGCTCGAAAAAGCGCAGACCGCCGTAGACACGATATGGAATCGCTGCATTGAACAGCGCCCCTTCAATCACACGTGACTGCGCATTGGAGCGATAGAGGATGGCGACCTGGTCACGCGAAAATCCGTCGCGCAGCAGCAGGCGGATCTCCTCGACGAGCCAGGCTGCTTCTTGCTGGTCCGTAGGCTGCTCAATCACTCGGACCAGTTCGCCCGCGCCGGCATCGGTCCTCAGATTCTTACCCAAACGGCGGGCGTTATGCGCAATGAGGTAGTTCGCAGCGTCAAGAATATTGGCTTGCGAGCGGTAATTGTGTTCGAGCTTGATGATGTAGTGAACATGGAACTCACGCTGATAATCGTCCATGTTGCCCACGTTCGCCCCACGAAAGGCATAGATACTCTGATCGTCGTCGCCCACGGCAACCACACTGCTCGCCTGTTCCTCACCCGGCCCGGCCAGCAGCTTGAGCCATTGGTACTGCAGACGGTTCGTATCCTGGAATTCATCAACCAGAATATGCCGGAAACGGGCCCGATAATGCTGACGAACGTCGGCGTGGTCGCGCAGCACCTCATACGTGCGCAGTAGCAGCTCGGCAAAGTCCACAACCCCCTCGCGCTGGCACTGCGCCTCGTAAGCCGCATAGATCTCTGCGAACAGTCGGCTCTGGGCATCGCGCACAGCGCAGTCCTTCGCGCGCATGCCGTTCTCCTTACAATCGTTGATGAACCAGACCACCTGCTTGGGCGGCGCACGCTGTTCATCCACGCTCAGACTTTTCAGCAGCCGCTTGACAGCCGATAGTTGGTCCTGCGCGTCAAGAATCTGGAATGTCTGCGACAGACCCGCGGCTTTCCAATGCGCCCGCAAGAACCGGTTGCATAAGCCGTGAAATGTCCCCACCCACATGCCACGCACGGGCATGGGCAACATTGCCGACAACCGCGCCAACATCTCTTTTGCCGCCTTGTTGGTAAATGTCACCGCCAGGATCCCGGCTGGCGATACTTGCCCAGTTGAGATAAGCCAAGCAATACGGGTGGTCAGAACGCGTGTTTTCCCGCTTCCAGCGCCTGCCAAAATTAACGCATTTTCAGATGGCAGCGTGACAGCAGCAAACTGCTCTGGATTGAGGTGAGCCAATAGATCCGACATGCTGCCATTCTAGGTGTCACAGTCAGCGGCCAGCCGCAGCACCGCGCTGCGGAGCAAAGTCGGCGCAGCCTACAATGTTTCATCCGGGTTGCGCCTGATATTTTCTGTGCGCGCCCGGTTTTTTGCGTGCGCAAGAGCCCGAAACCGGGCCTGCATCGGAGTGCATCGTGGACATCTTCGATTATGAGAACATTCTTCTGCTTCCCAGGCGTTGTCGGGTGGGTAGTCGGTCTGAGTGCGATCCGTCCCTGACATTTGGCGGGCGCAGCTTTCGCCTGCCCATCGTGCCCGCAAACATGAAGACTGTGATTGATGCACCTATTGCGCGGTGGCTGGCCGCTCATGGCTACTTTTACATCATGCACCGCTTCGACGTTGACGCCGTGGCCTTTGCGCGCAAAATGCACGAAGCGAATCTGTTTACGTCCATCTCGCTAGGCGTCAAGCCCGCGGACCGGGACGTGGTGGACAAGCTCGCTGCCGAGGGCCTTGGTGCGGACTTCATCACCATTGATATCGCTCACGGCCATGCTGACAGCGTGCAGCACATGATCACCCATATTAAGCATCGCCTTCCGCGATCCTTCATCATCGCCGGCAACATTGGCACGCCCGAATCAGTGATCGACTTGGAAGGATGGGGCGCGGACGCAACCAAGGTTGGTATCGGCCCCGGCAAGGTGTGCATCACACGAATGAAAACAGGCTTCGGAACCGGCGGCTGGCAACTCTCTGCATTGAAGTGGTGTGCACGCGTCGCGACCAAACCAATTATTGCGGACGGTGGTATTCGTGAGCATGGAGATATCGCCAAGAGCGTGCGCTTCGGAGCCGCAATGGTCATGATCGGATCCATGCTGGCCGGACACGAGGAATCTCCGGGGCAGACAGTTGAAGTCGATGGCCAACTCTACAAAGAGTACTTCGGAAGTGCCTCGGAGTTCAACAAGGGCCAACGCCGCAACGTCGAGGGCAAGCGCATCCTGGAGCCAATTAAAGGGCGGCTTGCCGATACGCTAAGAGAGATGGAAGAGGACCTGCAAAGCTCCATCTCCTATGCGGGCGGTACACGGCTAGCGGATATCCGCAAGGTTAACTATGTCATCCTCGGCCAGAACAATGCAGGCGAGCATCTTTTGATGTGATGCACGCCTGCGGATTAATCGACATTTTGTATCTACCCCATCAATGACAGAACTCGCTAAATCGTTCGAGCCCAAAGACATCGAATCGCGCTGGAGCGCGCAATGGGAGCAGTGCGGCTGGTTTGAACCAACGATGGACGCCTCGCGTCCATCGTTCTGCGTTCAACTTCCCCCTCCAAACGTGACCGGCACGCTTCACATGGGGCACGCGTTTAACCAAACGGTGATGGACGCGCTAACGCGCTACCACCGCATGCGGGGGTTCAATACCCTTTGGGTGCCGGGAACGGACCATGCCGGCATCGCAACGCAGATCGTGGTCGAGCGACAACTGCAGCAAAACGCCACGAGCCGCCACGAACTGGGGCGGGAGGCATTTGTGCGCAAAGTTTGGGAATGGAAGCAGCAATCGGGCGACACCATCACAGGACAAATGCGCCGCATGGGTGACTCGGTCAGCTGGTCCCATCAGTATTTCACCATGGATGACAAGTTGTCCAAGGCGGTAGTGGAGACCTTCGTTCGTCTACACGAACAAGGCCTGATCTACCGCGGTAAGCGCCTGGTGAATTGGGATCCCGTCTTGCGCAGTGCGGTCAGTGACCTGGAGGTGGAAAGCGCTGAGGAAGATGGTTTTCTCTGGCATTTGCGCTATCCCCTTGCAGACGGTTCCGGCTCCGTGCTCGTTGCCACGACGCGGCCTGAAACGATGCTTGGCGACACGGCAGTGATGGTCCACCCGGAAGATGCGCGCTACCACCATCTGATCGGCAAGCACGTGAAGCTTCCCATCACAGGGCGACTGGTACCCGTCATTGCCGACACGCATGTGGACAAGGACTTCGGCACCGGAGTCGTGAAAGTCACTCCAGCGCATGACTTCAATGATTACATGGTGGGACAGCGGCATTCCTTGCCAATGATTTCCATTTTGAATCTGGATGCGACCATCAACGACCAGGCTCCAGCGGCGTTCCGCGGCATGGATCGCTTCGAAGCCCGAAAAAAGATCGTTGCCCAGTTCGAAGCTGAAGGACTGTTGGGCGAAGTGAAAAAACACAAGCTGATGGTGCCGCGCTGCACACGCACCGGGCAGATCGTCGAGCCTATGCTCACTGACCAGTGGTTCGTCGCCACAACGAAGCCGGGGCCGGACGGTAAGAGCATCGCGCAAAAGGCCATTGATGCGGTCGAACGCGGTGAGGTGAATTTTGTGCCCGAGACCTGGGTCAACACGTATTACCAGTGGATGCGCAACATCCAGGATTGGTGCATATCGCGCCAACTCTGGTGGGGCCATCAGATCCCCGCGTGGTACGGCGATGGTGGGGAGCTTTTTGTGGCGCGCAGCGAAGACGATGCTCGCGCCAAAGCCGAGGCTGCTGGGTACGCAGGCCCCCTCAGGCGCGACCCGGATGTTCTTGACACGTGGTACTCATCAGCACTCGTGCCATTCTCCACGATGGGATGGCCGGCTCATACACAGGAAATGGACCTGTTTCTGCCATCCTCGGTACTGGTCACAGGATATGACATCATCTTTTTCTGGGTGGCGCGGATGATCATGATGACCACCCATTTCACAGGCAAGGTTCCGTTTCGCCATGTTTATATCCATGGCCTGGTGTTGGATGCTCACGGCAAGAAGATGAGCAAGTCCGAGGGCAACGTGCTCGACCCCGTAGATCTGATAGATGGCATCGCGCTTGAACCTCTGCTCGACAAGCGGACGACCGGCCTACGCCGTCCTGAGACGGCACCCGCCGTGCGTAAAGCCACCGAAAAGGAATTCCCTGAGGGCATTCCAGGCTTTGGTGCAGACGCGCTGCGGTTTACCTTTGCGTCGATGGCCACGCTCGGGCGCAACATCAACTTCGATACCAAGCGCTGCGAGGGCTACCGCAACTTCTGCAACAAGCTGTGGAATGCTTCTCGGTTTGTGTTGATGCAGGTGCAGGGGCTGTCAGATTTTGACCGCGGCCTGGGAGTTTGCGACGATTCCTGTGGACCCGAAGGCTACATGCATTTCTCAGCGTCTGACCGCTGGATCGTGTCGATCCTGCAGCGCGCTGAACAACAGGTCGCGCAAGGCTTCGCTGACTACCGCCTGGACTTTGCAGCACAAGCCATCTACCAGTTCATATGGGATGAGTATTGCGACTGGTACGTCGAAATTGCCAAGGTACAGATCGCGAACGGAACACCAGCGCAGCAACGCGCCGCGCGTCGCACGCTGGTGCGCACACTTGAGACTGTATTGCGCTTGGCACACCCGTTCATGCCCTTCATGACGGAGGAACTCTGGCAAACAGTAGCGCCGCTGGCCGGGCGAGAGGGGCCTTCAGTCTGCATTGCGCCCTACCCACAAGCGCAACTCGAGAAAATCGACGATCGCGCGGAGGCGGAAATCGCTGCACTCAAACAGGCTGTCGATGCCTGCCGCAATTTGCGGGGCGAGTTGGGCGTGTCGCCAGCAAAGAGGCTACCTCTTTTGGCGTGTGGCGACACCTCGCTCATTGAACGGCACAGCGCGACGGTCATGGCCCTTGGCAAGCTGTCGGAAGTGCGTCTGTTCACCGAGGAAACCTCATGGGCCGAAGCGGTGCAAGCAGCACCGACCACGGTTGCTGGTCAAAGCCGGTTGGCGCTTTTCGTCCAAATCGACGTTGCCGCTGAGCGTGAACGCCTGTCCAAGGAAGTGGCGCGACTGCAAAGCGAAATCGCCAAGGCACAAAGCAAGCTGGGCAATGCCAGCTTTATCGAACGCGCACCAGTTGCGGTTGTCGAGCAAGAGCGTAAGCGCTTGAACGACTTTCATGACACTCTTGGCAAAGTGCAGGCCCAACTTGAGCGCCTGCCGCTGGCCGCAGCCTGAAAAGCTTGTTTTATGCGACCCAATTGCAATAGCTATCCTGCGACCACTCCTCTCAACACATTCCACCATGCCACAAGCCATTACCAAAGCCGTCTTCCCTGTCGCCGGTCTCGGCACACGATTCCTACCTGCCACGAAAGCAACGCCAAAGGAGATGATGCCTGTCGTGGATAAACCGCTCATCCAGTATGCGGTCGAGGAGGCATATGCGGCTGGGATCACGGAGATGATCTTCGTCACGGGGCGCCACAAGCGGGCCATCGAAGATCATTTCGATACAGCGTATGAGTTAGAACACGAACTCGCCGCGGCGAATAAACAGGCGCTTCTGGATGTCGTCCGCAGCGTCAAGCCGACAGATGTTCAATGCGTGTTCGTGCGACAGCCGGTGGCCAATGGTTTGGGGGCCGCAGTGCTTTGCGCGGAGCGCCTCGTGGGCAATGAGCCGTTCGCAGTGCTTCTGGCCGACGATCTTTTGGTGGGAAACCCGCCAGTGATGGCACAGATGGCGGAGGTGCATGGCCGCCACGGACGAAGCGTCTTGGCCACCGAGGAGGTCCCTCGCGAGCAAACGCGCCGTTACGGCATCGTCAGCGGCCAGGAAATCCTGCCAGGACTCACCTCGCTCACTGGTATCGTCGAGAAACCTGCGCCCGAGATCGCGCCAACAACCCAGGCGGTCGTGGGCCGCTACATACTGAGTCCAAGGGTGTTTCACCACTTGCGCCAAGCCCAACCGGGAGCTGGCGGTGAAATCCAACTGACCGACGGCATTGCCGCATTGCTTGCCGAAGAGGCTGTGTACGCCTACCGATACATCGGTCGCCGTTTCGACTGCGGCAGCAAGTCGGGCTATCTCGAGGCGACGGTGCAGCTTGGACTCGACCACCCCGAGACCGGACCGGCCTTCGCCGCCTTTCTCAAAGGCTTGAATTTTTGTGCCTGAATTCTAGCGACGCGAAGCTTGCCG
>JAKBCY010000263.1 GCA_021807445.1 Pseudomonadota bacterium | reverse complement strand
GACTTCGCCCACGACCCTGCCCGCCCGCATCACCGTACACTGGTGGCACAAGATGCGCATTTCGTCGAGCTTGTGACTGATGTAGAGAATGCTGCAACCCGTATCGGCCAAGAGGCGCAGCGTTCCAAACAGGGTTTGTACGGCCTGCGGCGCGAGCACTGAGGTCGGCTCATCGAGAATGAGCAACTGGGGTTCTGAAAGCAGCGCGCGAATGATTTCGACCCGCTGGCGTTCGCCCACAGACAACGTGTGCACCCGACGTTCCGGCGCAACATCCAGTCCGTAACCGGCTGCCACCTGGACAATGCGCTTCGTCACGACAGCCAAGCTTGGACCTCGCTGCAGGCCCAGCCAGATGTTCTCGGCAACACTCAGAGTGTCGAACAGGGAGAAGTGCTGGAACACCATGGAGATGCCCAGCGCTCCTGCCACATGGGGGTTGCCCATCGACATGCGCTCGCCATTGAAACGGATGCTGCCAGCATCGGGCTGCACAACGCCAAAAATGACCTTCATCAAGGTCGATTTTCCAGCGCCGTTTTCGCCCAGAACGGCGTGAATTTGCCCTGGCGCCACACGCAAGCTCACGTTATCGTTGGCGGCAATGCCCGGATAGTGCTTGGTGATGCCTTGCAGTTCGAGTCGCCAAGTCATGATGGTGATGGGCGTCAAAATGACGAGAGCCCTGCGGAACCGAGGTCTCCGAAGACATGGCTCTGCGCATCCGCATCAGCCGCAGGCCACAACTCGTCAGTCGGAATTTTGCATCCTCGCACATAGACCGCCGCGACATTGTGTTCGTCTGCAAGCGTCATCCATGCGAACAACCGTTCATGCAAACTGCGTGCCATGTCCTGCCGGCGCTGTTGCACGGCTCCATCGGCCCAGCGCCACACCACCACGTCAGCGATAGTGCCGACACCGAAATGACCGATCTCATGATCCAGCTCCAAGGTTCGAGCCGCGCCCCGCGTAACCGCGTGAAGTGCAGCCCAGGCCGGCATGCGCTGGCCCTGCAGGGCCAGAACCTTGTAGCCATCCGCCAATGTGCGAAGCTGACACAGGCTTGTGCCTCCACCCACATCACTTGCAGGGGCAACCTGGACACACGCCGCCCGTGCGCGCTCCCAGTCAAATAACCCGCTGCCTAAGAACAGATTCGAGGAAGGCGAGAACGCGATACTGGTCCCGGTGCGCGCCAGAAGCGCTCGATCCGCATCGTCCACCCAGATTCCATGCGCCAGCACACTCCGACGCGTGAGCAGTCCAGCCCCGGCGTATACGTCAAGGTAGCTGCGGCTTTGCGGAAACAATCTGGCGATCCATTGCACTTCATCGCGGTTCTCGGCCAAATGACTCTGCATGTACAAGCCGCCGGCGCGCCTTTCATAAGCCTGCAGCAGCCGTCCAGCCATGCTCAACTGTGCGGGGCTGCTGGTCGCCGCAAAGCGCGGGGTCACGGCATAGGCTAAGCGATCCACTCCGTGCCAGCGCTCAATCGATTCGATGCAGTCGCGTTCGGCCTGCTTGACCTCGTCGCGCAGTTCCTCTGGACAATTGCGGTCCATCAATACCTTGCCCGTGATAAGCCTCATGCCAAAGCGCTGCGCCACGGTGAACAGCGCCTCGCTGCTGTGGCGGTGAGCGGTGGCGAATACGACGGCCGAGGTCGTGCCATGGGAGAGCAAAGCGCGCAGGAATCGCTCCGCACCCTGCTGGCTTTGTTCGGGATCGGCAAAACGCGCTTCGGCAGCGTACGTGTAGCGTTCCAACCAGCCGAGTAATGTCGCACCAAACGAGGCAATTACGTCAAGTTGCGGGGCATGAACATGCGGATCGATGAAACCGGGCAGCACAAGATGCCCTCGCCAGTCCTCACGCGCCCAAGAGGCATCGGGAGGCGCATCGGCCGGCTGCACTCCCAAGACGCGGCCTTCTTCCACCAGTAACCAACCATCCGGTTCGAACCGCACGGCCTCACCCCCATCCTCACCCCACCCCGGATCGCCGAGAAAGTGCAGGATGTCGCCCCGCAACGCTATACGCCGAGTTGGACGGGGCTGGGCAGACGGACTGGACATTCCATGGCTCTCGAAAACATGCGATTCGGAGATCTTTTTCTGGACGCACGCGTACGCGTGCGCGCACAGTTGCCCTGGTCGTATCCGTCCTCACCCAACACCCGACTGACACCGGGAAAGTCAGGGCCTCATCGCCAAACACGAGTTGCATCCTACACTTCACGCATGTCTGTGCCAAACAGACTATCCATCGGAGAATCATCGTGGCCAAAGGTCAACAGCGCAGCAATAAAGAGTCGAAAAAACCCAAGCTTGACAAGTCGCCCCCAAAACCGGTTTCGCCGCTCGCGGTCAAACCGTCCATCATTACGGTCGTACCTGACCGGCACAAAAAAAAATAACGCAAATTCCGGATGGGCAAACCGGGGCTCATCGGGTTTAACAGCCTGGCGGCCCACGAAAACCACGGTGCCGCCCTGATGCACCACGCTGAAGGGAAAGCGTCTAACGAACTCTCCCGCCGCTAAACGCATGGCGTTGTCGTGTGCGTTTCGCTGGTCTGGACTTGCCCCGTTGCTGTGGCAGAGGTTTGCGTCTCGCCGCCACGCCCGTCCCAAGCCTGTTCGCGTCGAGGAGCACCACCAACACGCTGTTGCGGTCGCGCGGCAAGGGTCTTGGGGCCGCGTTCCCAACACGCCGAGCGGCGCTGCGGCGGTTTGAGCCGGCGCGTCGTGCTCAGGTGCAGCCGCGTACCAGCTTCTTCCGCTTTGTACGACAGCATCGGATGCGCCATGCCGAGCGCAGCCGAAAGCATCTCGCGGTCGAAGCGCCATGACGGCGGCTCAAGGACATGGAGGCCGAGCGCGCCCTCCAACGTCATTGCGCTGGTGCGAAGCCGTAGCACTTGACCCGGTGCGCAACAAGCCCCGCCGTTCAGAGGCTGTCACGAAACCCCATTGCCGGTAACATCCGGTAACGCAACGCTGATGAAGAGATGCGCGAGGAGCACGACTCGCAAGGTTCCATCAGCGGACAGTCTGCAACACGATTTGTCTGGTGGCGTACCCGCTCAGGATGCGAGACCGAGGCCGAACGCGTCGGATACAGGGCGCCGGTTTGTCACGGGCGATGCGCTCGCGATTGTGCTGGGCACGACGCGCCTGGAGGACGATCTGAAGCAGAGGCCGGTCAACGTACACCGTTCGTCGTCGCGCATGTGCTCGGGCAGCAGGATTGGCTGCGTGAGCTGGCGCGGCTGGATTTGGGATGCATGTGGGTGACTGGAAGTATCGCGCCGGATCATGCCCATAGGGGTCGCTTCATCGTCATGCACGAGGACTCGCGGGCCCAGGGGTTTGTTGAGTCGCTCACGCGCGCGATCCTCAAAGCCAGTGGTTCCAGCAGCACACGGTGAGCCGGTGACGGCCCCGTCATTGAAGCGGCTTGCTCGCACGACAAGCTGCTCAAGGAAG
>JAKBCY010000262.1 GCA_021807445.1 Pseudomonadota bacterium | reverse complement strand
CGAGTTCGGGCAGACGGCCATATTGCAGTTCGGCCACCTTGTTGAAGTCGCCCTTGCGCGTCAGCTCCTCGATCTGGAAGCGGATCGCATCGATCTGCTCCTTGATTTGCGCCGAGCCCTGCACAGCGGCCTTCTCGGCCTTCCAGACCTCTTCCAGATCGGAATACTCCTTCTGCAACTTGCCGATTTCCTCCTCGATCAAAGCCAGCCGCTTCTGTGAGGACTCGTCCTTTTCCTTGCGCATGGCTTCACGCTCGATCTTGAGCTGGATGATGCGCCGGTCAAGCTTGTCCATCACTTCAGGTTTGGAGTCAATCTCCATCTTGATCCGCGAGGCCGCCTCGTCGATCAGATCGATGGCTTTGTCCGGCAGAAAGCGATCGGTGATATACCGGTGGCTCAGCTCTGCAGCGGCCACGATGGCCGGGTCCGTGATGTCCACACCGTGGTGGACCTCATACTTTTCCTGCAAACCGCGAAGGATGGCAATCGTCGCCTCGACCGTGGGTTCGTCCACAAGTACTTTCTGGAATCGACGTTCCAGTGCTGCATCTTTCTCGATGTATTTGCGGTATTCATCGAGCGTGGTGGCTCCGATGCAATGCAGTTCGCCCCGCGCCAAGGCAGGCTTGAGCATATTGCCGGCATCCATTGCCCCCTCGGCTTTGCCCGCGCCCACCATGGTGTGGATCTCGTCGATGAACAGGATGACCCTGCCCTCTTCGCCAGCCACTTCCTTGAGGACGGCCTTGAGCCGCTCCTCGAACTCACCACGGTATTTGGCGCCGGCCAAAAGCCCTGCCATGTCCAACACCAGAACACGTTTGTTCTTGAGGGTCTCAGGCACTTCGCCGCCCACGATGCGCTGCGCCAGACCCTCAACAATGGCGGTCTTGCCCACGCCGGGTTCCCCGATCAGCACGGGGTTGTTTTTCGTTCGCCGTTGCAGCACCTGGATGGTGCGGCGAATCTCATCGTCGCGCCCGATGACGGGGTCAAGCTTGCCCTGGCGGGCACGTTCGGTCAGATCCAAGGTGTACTTGTTCAAGGCCTCGCGCTGCTGCTCGGCATCGGCGCTGTCCACCTGATGACCACCGCGCACAGCCTCGATTGCAGTTTCCAGCGACTTTCGCGTCATGCCATGTTCGCGTGCCAGACGGCCTGCATCGCCCTTGTCGTCGGCCACAGCGAGCAGGAACATCTCACTCGGAATGAACTGGTCGCCTCGCTTGGTGGCCTCTTTATCGGTGAGATTGAGCAGGTTGTTCAACTCACGGCTAAGTTGAATGTTGCCCTCGTTTCCCTGCACCTGCGGAAGGCGCCCGATTGCAGCTTGCGCCGCCGCGGCCAGGCCTTGCACATTGGTGCCCGCGCGTGCCAATAATGCCTTTGGACCATCTTGGCGCAGCATTGCGGTGAGCAAGTGAACAGGCTCAATATAGGGATTATCCTGCGCCAGCCCCAAAGACTGGGCATCACTCAGGGCTTCCTGGAACTGGGTGGTGAGTTTTTCGAATCGCATGGGGAATGCTCCGGGTTATGCATCAGCAAATGCGGCACGCCACGGCGATTTTCAAGGTCATTGTCTGCGCACACCTTGATCTGGGTGAAACCTGCGTGCCGCAGTTCAAGCACAATCATCGGTAACATGCTGTTTCAGCGGAACGCACTTTGGACTAAGCTTTACTAAAGTCTTTGCAATGCAGCATTGCCCGTATTCGATGAAGGTTCTCACACCAAGGAGTCTCAAAAATGGCCAAAATCGCAACCAACGCAGCGTCGACGCCGACTGATCGCCTTGTGACCGATCTCAAGGAAATTGCCGCGGACGCGGAGGAGCTCTTGCGCCTGACGGCGGGCCAAGCTGGTGACAAGATTGCAGACGCGCGCACGCGCCTGGGGCAGAGCCTATCCAATGCCAAGGGCCAGCTTACACAGCTCGAGGCCGAGATGCTTCAGCGTGGCAAAGAGGTGGCCCGTGCAACGGACGAATTTGTGCATGACAACCCGTGGAAAGCCATCGGCGCGACCGCGGGTGTCGCTTTCCTTTTGGGCCTGCTCATCGGGCGCCGTTGATTGACGCCGTGGCAGACCAATCCACACCGAGCTGGGCCGGGGGCTTGCGCTCCCGACTCGACACCTTGCTGGGAGCCGCACAGACGCGGCTGGAGCTGATCACGGTCGAGTTGCAGGAAGAGAAGCTGCGCCTGGCGCGGCTTCTCCTCATGACCGTGTTGACTGCGCTCTTCCTGGGCTTTGCCGCCGTATTCGCCGCGGTTTGGATCACCGTGAGCCTGTGGGACAGTCACCGCCTCCTCGCCCTTGGGCTGAGCACGGCGCTGTTTCTTGTGCTCGGCGTCGTATGCGCAACCGTCGCGGCCCGCGCCATGGCCGCCGGCAGCAGCCTGTTTGCAGCCAGCCTCGCCGAATTGCATCGCGACCGCCAGGCTTTGCGGACCCGCGATGAGCCCTGAATCCGTAGCATTGGCCCTGCGCAAGCAGCGCTTGCAGCTGCTTGCCGCCCAACAGCGCAAGGCTTGTCTCGATGTGCTCAGCGACGTGGAAGCCGTCGGGTCGCACCTGCAGCGTCTGCAAGCGCGCGTGCAGACGCTGGGAGACCTGCTACGCCGTCACGCCTGGGTTGGGGCGCTGGCGGGTTTGGCTTTGCTCGTCGTGCGGCCCCGTGGCATGGTGCGCTGGCTGCAACGTGGCTGGCTGGTGTATTTAGGCACGCGACGGGCGCGTAAGGCGTTCGCTGCGGCGCTGGCCGCGGTTCGCAACCTCGCCGCTGGCTGAAGCGCGCGTGCGCCTTGCGCGCGGAAGGTTGCCGGCGCAGCGTTCAGGCACTCTGCACGCGAGCTCAATCGCGCCCGGGCGCTGCGGTGTTCGAGGCTTTAATGCCCCAACGCGCCAGCGCGGCGTCATCGGCCTCGCGCGCATCCACCCATTGTGTGCCCTGCGCGGTTGTTTCCTTTTTCCAGAACGGTGCCTGGGTTTTCAGGTAATCCATGAGGAAGGCGCAGGCCTCGAAGGCTGCATGCCGATGGGCGCAAGCGACGGCCACGAGCACGATGGGATCACCAGGCTGTAAGCGACCGATGCGGTGGATCACCGTGGCAGCCTGCAACGGCCAGCGCTCCTGCGCCTCGCGCACCATGCGCAGGATGCTTTGCTCGGTCATGCCCGGGTAGTGTTCCAACTCCAGCGCCTGTACCGTCTGCTGGCCGGTTTGCTCTGACACCGCGTTGTGGTCGCGACAGATCCCTTCAAAGCTGGCAAGGGCTCCGATATCCGTGCGTGCGCCGCGCATTTTGCGCAACTCTTCACAGGTATCGAACGCCTCGAGTTGAATCCGGATGGTGGGCTCAAACGCTTGCATGGCGGGTAGCGTGGAATCGACAGACCAGTCAGCCGCCTGTAACCGGCGGAAAGAAGGCCACTTCACGCCCGGGGACAATCGGCGTATCGGGCTCACCCATGGTGTGATCGCAGGCCATGCGT
>JAKBCY010000261.1 GCA_021807445.1 Pseudomonadota bacterium | reverse complement strand
GCTTGGCGCCACCTCGACTCGAGGTTTTGTATGGCCATTGAACTTCTTTGTGGTCAATTGGTCAGACCACAAAGCGCGATTAGAGATGAACTCGGTTTTTCAGTCAAGGGGATTGACCCATGGCGTTGGTCGGAAATGATGGCAGCTTCGGTAGCGATTATCATTGGTCAGACCAATCATGAGGGCCAGCCATGGATATCGCACGTCTTCCCGACAGCGTCGCCAGCATCCTCGAGAAGCGCATCCTCGAGGGTTCGCTACGAGCCGGGCAGCGCCTGCCACCTGAGCGCGAGCTGGCCGAGCAGCTCGGTGTGTCGCGCCCATCCTTGCGCGAGGCCCTGCAGAAACTCGCAGCCAAGGGGCTTGTTCGCACACGTCAGGGCGGTGGCACAGTCGTGACGGATCTGCTGCAAGCGAGTTTCGTGGACCCTTGGAGGGACATGCTCAACGGGCATCCGACGCTTCAGCACGACTTACTGGAATTTCGCTACATGGTTGAGGGGCAAGCCGCGCAGCTGGCAGCGGAACGCGCGAATGCCTTCGATATTGAGCGCATCGACGCCGCGTTCGACAAGCTTGAGGCGGCGTATGAGCATGAGGATCTGGATTCATGCATCAAAGCCGATGTGGACTTTCACCAGGCCGTCGCTGAGGCATCGCACAACGCGTTGATCGCGCACCTGAGCGCGAGCTTGCATCGACTCATTCATGATGACGTGGAAAGGAATCTTCGCTACCTGCAAGGTCACCCCGACAAATGGCTTGAGTTGCGCCAGCAGCATCGCGAGATCTGGGAAAAGACGCGGGCCCGCACACCACAGGCCGCTGCCGCAGCGGCGCGAAATCACATCACGTTTGTGCAGACGACCATGTCCGAGACGGCGCTCGAGGCGTCTCGGCTCGAAAGCGCCAAGCGTCGCATTCGCAGCGAATCGCCGTCCTCGTGACGTGGGGAGCTTGCCCCTTCTGCACCCATTCATGCATCGCATTAGGGTGCACGAGGCCCGCACGCGGCCGAGACCTCAGCGGGCCGGGACGCCAGGCAAGTCGAAGACCAGAAGCTCGGCGCCTTGCCCCTCGCGCAGTTCAAGCAAAGCCACGTCGCGCAGCTTCATCCCGTCACCTGCGGTCAGTTGCAGCCCGTTTGCGCGGATGGTTCCCGCAACCATATGAACGTAGGCGAGTCTGCCGGGATCAATCGCGAGGTTCGCTTGTTCGTTCGCATCGAACATGCCAGCGTAGAGTTTCGCGTCCTGATGCAGGCTGACCGAGCCGTCCATTCCGTCGGGCGAAGCAATGCAACGAAGACGCCCGCGCTTCTCGGCGGGCTCGAAGCGTTTTTGCTCATAGCTCGGCGCAATGCCCGCAACATTTGGCCGAATCCAGATTTGCAGAAAATGGACGATCTGCGTGGATGAGGGATTGAACTCGCTGTGCTGGACTCCACGTCCGGCGCTCATGCGTTGCACGTCGCCCGGGCGAATCACCGACCCGTTGCCCATGGAGTCCTTGTGCGCCAGCTCGCCCGCGATGACATAGCTGATGATTTCCATGTCGCGGTGACCGTGCGTGCCGAAGCCGGCGCCTGGCTGCACACGATCTTCGTTAATGACGCGCAAGGCGCCGAACTCGACATGATCAGGGTCGACATAGTCGGCAAAGGCAAACGTGTGATACGACTCGAGCCAGCCGTGGTCAGCATGGCCCCGAGCGTTCGCCGGTCGAATATCCATCATGATGGTTCTCCTTGTGGGCGGGGGATGCGCGAGTGCGCGTCCTTGGCGTCCGGGCCGTGGCATGCGCAACCGGAACGGCTCGGGCACGCCTTCGACCCAGGTGCGCATGTGCACATTGTGGCCCAAGCTGCTGGATTGCCGCTAAGCGCAGGCGCAATGTCAGGCCAAGGCGACCACCAATTCTCCGCAGACGTTCCGTTTTCGCGCCCGCATGCGGATTCCGCAAGGCTATCGTGTCGAGCAGATGACCCAAGAAAACTGCGACGTCTCCTTCTGCCGCCGCAGCGCCATCCCGATCAAGCGCAGCAGTTTGCCAACGGCGCCACGGTCGCTGTCGTCAGGAATCGGATGAGGTCGCAGCGCGCTCGAACGCTCTGCGCAAGACAATCAAGGCCTGCATCGCCAGAGTTTGGTCTTTCGTGCTCAGATGGGCGAAGGCGCGCGCAAGGTGTTCGCCGTGCGCCGGGAACACACGCTCAAAAACAGTCTGTCCCTTCGTGGTCAGTCGAACGATCTGCCGACGCCCGTCCGTGGGGTCGGGCAGGCGCTGCACGAGGCCCTTGAGATGCAAGCGGTCAACGACCCCCGTGAGCGTGCCCTTCGTGATGAGTGTCTTGTCTGCGAGCGTCTTCGCGTTCATGCCGGGTGTGTTGCCCAGCGTGGCCAGCACATCGAACTGCGCCGGTGTCAGCCCCAGGCGCTGAACATGCGCTGCCGAATAGTGCTCAAACGTCTGATAGGTGCGCGCCAATTCGCGCAGCAAGGGCAGGAAGGTTGGCTTGGTGCTCACGACGGCATTGTTACGCATTCAGCGATGCGATGTTTGCTCCGGCCCCATGGATGCCAATCCCATCCTTGGGCTCGGAGGATTTCGAGCCGAATTTGCGCATGGCATCCAGCACCGCGTCTTCAGTTCTACCGGTCAAGGGGAAGGTAAAGGGTTTCCTTGATCTCCTCCATCACCACATAGCTGTGAGATTCGGCGGATACCGGCAGGCGTTTGAGGATGTCGCCCAGGAGATGGCGATATTCCTTCATGCCGCGCATGCGGAATTTCACCAGATAGTCAAAGCCGCCGGACACGAGGTGGCACTCCATGACCTCGGGCATGTGCAGAAGCTCGCGGCGGATGGTTTCAAAGACATCGCTGGATTTGGCAGAGAGCTTGATCTCGACGAACACGAGGAGGGTTTTGCCCAGCGCCTCAGGGGTAATGCGCGCGTGATAACCGGCAATGACGCCGGAGCGCTCCATGCGCTTGACGCGCTCGGTGCACGGGGATGCGGACAGCCCAACCTGACTCGCCAGTTCCGTCATGGAAATGCGGCCGTCGCGCTGAAGGATATCCAGAATCTTGCGATCGATGCGGTCGAGATCTTGCATTTCACTGCTCGCATTACCCTTTGAGGCTGTGTTCAGCGAATATCACTTGAAACGAATCGAAAAAAAGTGAAAATCGGTGATGGCTAATCCATATAGTGCCATTATTGTCGATTGATAAGGCTGTTGGCATGAAAGTCATTGTTTTGGGCGCTGGGGTTGTGGGTACCACCACGGCGTATTACCTGGCACGGTCCGGGGCCGAGGTCACGGTCCTTGATCGGCAGGCGGGCGCCGCGATGGAAACCAGCCAAGCCAATGCAGGGCAGATTTCGCCCGGATATGCCACACCTTGGGCCGCACCGGGGATTCCCGTCAAGGCGCTGAAGTGGATGTTTCAACGTCACGCACCCCTGGCCGTGCGGCCGGATGCGAGTCTGTGGCAACTGCGA
>JAKBCY010000042.1 GCA_021807445.1 Pseudomonadota bacterium | reverse complement strand
TCGACGACCTTGGAATCCCTCGACTCACATGACCTCAACTTCTCGAACCGCCTGGTGCGGACCCGCATGCCAGGTGGTGTGGCAGGGGCGCGGCTCACTGCCGCCCCCTATGCCGATCAAGTCCATGCTCAAGCGCAATTCCTGTGGCAAGGCTCTGGATGTTGCTCGGCTGGCGCGTGACATGTTGGGCGGCAACGGAATCTCCGACGCCTATGGGGTGATGCGCCATCTCGTCAATCTCGAGGTGGTCAATACATATGAGGGCACGCACGATGTGCATGCGCTCATACTCGGCCGGGCTCAGACCGGCATTCAGGCCTTCACTGGCTGAGCGTCGCACAGAACCATGACATAAAACCTTTCGGAGAGTCTCCATGCCTGAACGCAGCGCCCGCGCCGTGGTCTGTCGAGGACCGGACCGCCCATTCGAGGTCGAGACGATCCGCGTCGACGCGCCACGCCAAAACGAAGTCACGATCCGCCTTGCCGCCTGCGGCGTGTGCCACAGCGACCTGTCAGCCACCAACGGCACCATCGCGATGGCGCCTCCATTGGTGCTCGGCCATGAAGGCGCGGGCGTGGTGGTCGAGGTGGGTGAAGGCGTACGCGAACTGGTCGCGGGCGACCATGTCGTGAGCTCCTTTGTCAGTATGTGCGGGCATTGTCGCTACTGCCAGACCGGGCGCCCACAGCTCTGCGACCAGGCCGCGCGCGCACTGAGCACTCTGCCCGACGGCACGGTGCGCACGTTTGATGCCGAAGGTCAGCCGCTGGCCGTATTTTCCGGCTGCGGCGTCATGGCCGAGTACGCCACGCTGCACGTGGACAATGTCGTGAAAGTCGACCCTGCGATGCCACTGGAGCCAGCCTGCTTGATCGCGTGTGGAGTGATGACGGGCGTTGGCGCCGCCATCAATACGGCGCGCGTTGAACCGGGCTCGAGCGTTGCCGTATTCGGCTGTGGGGGCGTCGGGCTAAGCGCGATCCAGGGCGCCGCGATCGCCGGAGCGACAACCATCGTGGCCGTCGATACCGTGGCGCACAAGCTTGAATTTGCCCGTCTTTTCGGCGCCACCCACACGATCGACGCAAGTCTCGAGCCCCACGTGGTCAAAGCCGTGAAACGTGCAACCGATGGCGGGGCCGATTATGCCTTCGAGTGCGTGGGCCTCGGTCAACTCGTCGCGCAGGCTTACAGCTGCGTGCGCAAGGGCGGCACGGCCGTCGTGGTCGGAGTCGCCGCGCAAAGCGACAGCACGACCGTGCGCACGGCGAGCCTGACTTTTGAGGAAAAGACGTTGACCGGCAGCTATTACGGCTCGGCACGGCCCCGACAAGATTTTCCACGGCTCATCGCGCTGTATCGCAGCGGATCGCTCAAGATCGACGAACTCATCACCCAGCGCTACAGCATCGATGAAGCCGCTCTTGCTTTTGCCGATCTGCAATCCGGGCGCAACGCGCGCGGCGTGATCGTCTTCGGCGCGGCTTGAGGCGCGCACCCACATTCGACCTCAGGAACTTCCTATGCAAGATTTCGACAACGGAACTGCGGTGATCACAGGTGCAGCCAGTGGCATCGGCCTGGCCCTGGCAAAACAGGCAGCCGCCCATGGCATGAACCTGGTCCTGGCCGATCTTCACGCAGACCATCTGCAGCAGGCTGCTGCGTCCCTAAACCTGCCGGATACGCGTGTCCTGCTGCAGGTCACCGATGTCAGTCGCGAGGGCGACGTCGCCTCCCTCGCCGCAGCCAGCTTCGCCCGCTTTGGCTCCGTGCACCTACTCTGCAATAACGCCGGTGTGGGCTACAGTCGCCTCATCACCGAACACAGCGCGGCTGATTGGGACTGGGTGCTTGGCGTGAATTTGATGAGCGTGGTGCATGGAATCCGCTATTTCGTGCCACGCATGCAGCAGCAGGCCCGGGACAGCCATGTGGTCAATACCGCCTCGGCTGCAGGCTTGCTCTCCAGCCCCGGTATGGCCGCCTACAACGTCAGCAAACACGGGGTCGTGACCCTATCCGAGACGCTGTACGCTGAACTTGCCGCGCAACAGTCGCGCGTGGGAGTGTCGGTCCTTTGTCCCGCCTGGGTTCCCACCGGCATCCACCAAAGTGGTCGCCACCGGCAACCCCGCTATGGCGCTGAGGGCGACATCTCGCCGCAATCTGCCGTCTATGCGGCGCGCATGGCGCAAGCGGTGCAAGCTGGGCGACTCACGGCGGACGACATTGCACGCATAACCTTTGCTGCCGTCGAGCAGGGGGCGTTCTATATCGTTCCGCATCGCAAGATCTTGCAGGGCGTGGAGCAACGCTGTCAGGATATCGTGCAGGGACGTAACCCGACCCCTTTAGCGCCACCAGCCGCGGACAGCGCCCAATGAAGGCACTCAATTAAGGGCGATGTCCCCATCGCGGAATTGCGTGCGCAGAGGCATCTCGACACGGTTGCCGCCACGAGGCCATGGCCAAAATCGTGGGGCGCGTGGATGCTGCCTGAACCCTGCCTTAGCCATGCCCATGCGGAAACACCACATAAGCCTCGCTGCCGTCACGCACCAGGCGACAGCGCGCACCGTGCGGCAGGGTCAGCTTCGTGCGCACGTGCCCGAAGGGAAGTCCCGTGAGCACCGGCACGCCAAACGCCTTGAGCTGCACGCGCAGCCAGGCCACAGCGGCGAGCAGATCAAAGCCTGAGTCATGGTCCGTCAGCCGATAGTCCGTGAATGCGCCGAGCACGACGGCTTTCTGTCGTTGCAGCACGCCCGCTAGGAGGAGCTGCGTGAACATGCGCTCGATGCGATACGGCTGTTCGGCCACGTCCTCCAGAAACAGCACACCGCGCACCTTGGGCAGGTAGGGCGTACCAACGAGGCTGGTCACCAGGCTGAGGTTGCCCCCCCACAACACGCCTGCTGCATCGAGCCCGCGCGGTGCGTCGTCGCAGGTGAAGCCGACGGCTTCCTGGCTGCCGTCCAGTGCATCGAGAAAGCTATCCACCGTGATGTCGTCGAGCTTGTCGCCACCAAAGTCATAAGCGGCCATGGGTCCGCTGTAGGTTACGGCCCCTGTCTGCGCCAGCACGGCAAGTTGCAGGGCCGTGAAATCGCTATGCCCCACCCAGAACTGCCGCCGGTCGTTGATGCCCTCGCGCAACAAGGCGTAGTCGAGCTTGTGAAGAATGCGCGACAGCCCATAGCCACCCCGGGTCGCCATCACAACTCGAGCCTTGCTGCGAGCTGCGCGGTGCAAGGCGTGCACACGCTGTGTATCGGTGCCCGAGAAGCGTTGCGTCCGACTCAGCGCGTTGGCGTCGAGCTGGATGCGAAAGCCAAGCTCCTGCAGGCGTGTGTGCGCGCGATGGACCCGATCGGGCTCGGGTACGGCGCCCGAAGGCGAGATCAGGCGCAGCAGGCCACGAGAGCCGGTCTTGATGGGGGGCGAAAGGTCTGTCATGGGTCGATATGGAAATCCCGCCAAGGCGGCAAATGAGATGACGGCGAAATGTCGTGAGCGTTGTGACGATGCGAGCGCTCAATCGGCGCTGGGTTCCTCGACATCGTCCAGATGCTGCACGTCGATGCCCTTGACGGAATTCGGTAGCGCATCGGGCTGGGCGCGCGCCGATTCCTCAGGGCGTGTCTGGCGCCTGCGCTCCCGAAAGAAATCCTGCAGGAGCCGACTGCATGCCTGGGCATCGACCCCGCCGAGCACCACGCAGTGGTGGTTCAGGCGCTTCTCCGAGAACAGGTCAACCACGCTGCCCGCGGCCCCCGTCTTGGGGTCCCGGGCTCCAAACACGACGCGATCCAGGCGCGCGTGCATCAAGGCCATCGCGCACATGGCACAAGGTTCCAGCGTCACATACAGGGTGCACCCAGGAAGCCGGTAGTTGTCCAAAAGACTGGCAGCCTGTCGAAGCGCAATGATTTCGGCATGCGCCGTGGGGTCGCTATCGCCGATTGGCCGATTAAAGCCGGTGGCGATGACTTTGCCCTCACGCACGATGACCGCGCCAACGGGCACCTCGCCAAGAAGCCAGGCGTTGTGTGCCTGGTCAAGCGCCAAGCGCATGAATGCCGAATCGACGGCGTCGGAATGGTCAGGCATAAGGGCCGGTTGCATGGGTCGCTCAAGGCGTATGGTTGCCACCGGAATCGGGCCTCGAGGCGCGCATGGCCTGCTCAAGCTTCTGCTTGTACTGCTGCGGGGAGATCAAGCCGGTCGCGGCTGGCGTCGCGCTCGATCCCGCTTCCGAATGGCTTCGCAAACCCTGCAGTTGATTGCGGGAAAGCAGCATCAGCAAGACAAGCGCAACGAGAAGGGCCAGAGCGCTGAAGAGCAGTTTCATGGAAACTTTGGTGAGCGACGTAGAAGCAAAGCATACCGTTCCTGGAGCTTGCCAGGGCTTGGCGCGGCGCATTGCAGCCCAGCTGTCGAACACGCCCCGCGTCTTTTTCGAGGCACCGAGTCGGAACCGGGCGTTTTGCGCGAATCTCACGAACCGTGATGAGCCACGTTCGCATCACATCATGGGCACAGGGACATTGCGTTGCGCATAAGCGCATTTCGGGTTCGAATAGCGCGGCGCTTGGACGGTCCACGCGCGAACCGACTTACGCGACCCCGTGTCCAACAGACACGTTGCATCCGATGAACACGACCCCCGATCTCGAAGGCCAACACACGGCCATGTTGGAGTTGCTGCAGCAGGAGCGCCTCGCAGTGCTCACCGGTGACCTTGCAGCTGCGCGCGATTTGCTTGACCGCTTGCAGATGCTGCAGCAGGAGCACATCGCGTATGAGGAAGCCACGCTGATTCCGCGCCTGCCCCCCGACGCGCGTTGGCCCGCCAAGGTGTATCTCGCCGAGCACAGCAAGCTTGGGAGCATGCTTGACGAGCTGCGTACAACCTTGGCCCCCCTTCCCGCTCAGGTGTCCGATGCGAGCACGCGGTTGACGCTCATCGACGGGCACATGCCATTCAAACACGTTCTCGAGCATCATTTCGAGCGCGAAGAAAAGGGATTGCTCATCGAAGTGCAAGGCTGAGGGGGCGCTTCGAGCGCCTCTGGGGGCCAGCGTCTGGGCTCCGGGCATGGCTGCGTTAGACGCGGGCTCGAGCTTTCTTCCTCCTCGCCCGGCACAGCTCCTGGCGACGCTGAGGCGTGCCGTGCCACTGGGCGAGTGCCCGAAGCGTGCCGCCGGCTCTACACGCCCTACACCTGTGTGACGAACGTCGCCGGATCCGGGCGTTGCCGGATGGGCCTTGGTTTTTGTACAGTGCCCACCGCCACAAAACACACTGCACGTTCGCACTCGCCAAGGTTGAAAAATTGTCGCACGTGCGGTGCCTGCAATGACTGCCCGCTCACCAGGCCACTGCCCAGACCTTCGGCGTGTGCGCTCAGCAGCATGTTCTGGATCGCGCAGCCCAGGGAGATGAGGCGTTCCTGTGCGGGTACGTCCGGCTCCTCGTCGCCCCCCTCGCGGACAATGGCCAGAGCGAGAAAAGGCGCCCAGTCGGCCTTATTGCGCGCCTCAGAAAGTTGGATCTCGCTGGCCGTGGGATCGCGAGCACGCAAGGCTGCTGCGAAAACCTTACCCAGTGCGGCGCGGCTTGCCCTGGACACAACGATGAAGCGCCAAGGCAAGATGCAGCGATGGTCGGGTGCAGCCGCCGCGGCCCGGAACATGGCCTGGACTTGCGCCTCGCTCGGCCCAGGCTCATGCAGCCGCTTGGGCGCAAAGTGCTGCCGTGTTTGGATCAATGTTGCAGCGAATTCGGCGTACACGCTGGCCCCAGTGGCGGAATGGACAGGACACAGCTCAAAGGATAAGGGTTTGCGCAGCGCAGGCGTTGACTGCCTCTTTCTCGGCAACGGCGAAGCCACTGCGCTGCGATGCACCAACCGCCTGCTCGCGCGTGCGCCAGCCCCGCGCAGGCGCGCCAGATGACGGCGCGATGCTCAACGAAGCATGGACGGCGCGTCATGGTCGGCATGCCCCGCCATCTCTCGATCCGATTGCCGCTGTAAATCGTCCGCATAAAGGTGAAGTGCCGCCACCAGCGCCTTTGCACGCAGCCTTTGGCGGATGTTCTCGCGCAGTGCAGCAAAAGGAGGAAGCGGGCCACGCTCGACGCGCGCGATGCGAACGATGTGCAAGCCGAACCGGGTGCGCACAAGACGCGGCAACAACCCGGGATGGCCGTGGTCCATGATTGCACGCCAGAATTCGGGGACGCATTGCTCGCGCGTGAGCTGACCGAGATTGCCACCAAGCTGCGCCGAGGGGCAGTTCGACACGGCGCGTGCCAGAGCGGGAAAGGTGTCGGGCTGAAGGATCAGTGCATTGAGCGTGTCCTCGGCTTTTTTGCGCAGAGCCTCGATGGGGCATGTCGGCGTCAGCGCAAACAGGATGTGATCGGCCTCAACCAAATCGTTATGACGCAGCGCGTCGGCGTTTTGTGCGTAATAGCGCCGGCATTCGCCGTCGCTTGGATCCGGAATCTGCACATCATGCTCGAGCACTGCTTCGAAAAGATCATCGTCGCAAGCGCGCGACAGACCGAGCTGCGCGGCACGCGCGCGCAGCACGCTTTCGGGACCGGATGGCATCATGTTTGGACTCTTCGTGAGGGCGTTATCCGCGCCGCGTGCGCACCAGTTGCCAGGGGCGACGCAAATACGCAATGGAGGCGATTCCACTCCAGACGTGAACCAGACGCGTGAAGGGAAAAAGCAGAAACAGCGTCAGCCCAAAAAAGATGTGCAGCTTGAATATGAATGAAGCCGGCGCAATGAGCCCCGCTGCAGCAACGCCCTGGAAGGTCACCACATGTTTCGCCCAGGACATCAGTGCAAGCATCTCGACGCCATTCAGGTGACGAGACGACTCGATGATCGTGGACAGGCCCAGTAAAAGCGTCGCCAAAAGCCAAAACAACGTGACCCAATCCATCGGTTTCGTCGTGGCCATCAGTCGTGGCTCACGCAGGCGGCGAAGAATCAGCAGCGTCAGTCCAGCCAGGATCAGCAACCCGAGGCTTCCACCGGTCACCATCGCGATGAGTTGCTTGTCCTGCGGCGTCAGGCCCAAAGTCTCGAAGACCGCCAGCGGTGTCAGCAGTCCGAAAAAATGACCGAAGAACAATCCGATGATGCCCACATGAAAGAGGTTTGATCCCCACCGCAGGGTGCCGGTCTTGAGCATCTGGCTCGATTCGCTGCGCCAGAGGTACTGGTCGCGATCGAAGCGCACCAGACTGACCACCAGAAAGACGGTGCCTGCAATATAGGGATAGACACCGAAGATGAAGTCATTAAGGTTCATGGTGCCGGACTCCTGTGGAATGGGGTTTTGGGAGGCGCGCGACGAACTGCAGGGGTTGTGCAGACGCGCTTGGGCCTTGTGGGCTGCATGCGCCAAGAAAGCTCACAGGCTCCTCGGCCCACGCGGCGTCGAGCCCATCGGGTGTCCAGTCCGCCGGTACGTGCTCGCCTGAGCGGTCATACCCCTGTGACGCTGGCGCCCTCTCCTGCTGTGCTGCGTTCTGCGCTAGCTCGGCGCGCCAGTTGGCGGCGCCGGCAAGCGTGCAAAGCGCCGCCACAGCGGCCAGCCACGGCGACTCCCGCCGCTCAAGCGCCGACGCCAGGTTCGCCAACAGGGGCAGAACCGCGTGAAGCGCTTCGCGTGCAGCAGTCGGCGGGAGGATGGAGGCATACTCCAGATAGATCGGAAGGTAATCGGGCAGCTCCCGGCCCTGCATGCACAGGCCAACCGCTTGGTACTGGGCGAGCAGATCCACCATGGCTTGACCGCGCTCACGCGAATCACCGTGGACCTGCTCGAATAGGTTCAGCGACGTGCTGCGACCGCGGTCGAAGGTGTCCACGAACTGCGCTTGCAGATCCAGGAGATCGGCGCACGCCATCTCCCTCAGCAGCGCGCGCAAGGGCTCGTGCTGCGCCCCATCGGTTGCGCCGCCACTGAGCGGCCCCAGCACTTCCGTGATTTCTCTCAGGTGGGCCTGCACGTCTGCGCAGGGGTAGTCCAGCAAAAGCCCCAGAGCCCTGAGTTGTCGCGAAACGGCTTCCATGATCACACCCCCGGCTCGATGGGAATCGTGCGGCGTTTTTTTGCACTGAACAGCGAGGGCTTCGATTCGCCATCCGAGCAGCCGTTGCCGAAGGTAAAGCCGCATGATCCTTTCAGGTCGAACGCATTTTCAGCGTACTCACGATGCGTGGTCGGAATCACGAAGCGGTCCTCGTAATTCGCAATCGCGAGAATGCGGTACATCGCTTCCACGCTAGCCTCTGGCATGCCGACTTGTTCAATGGCTGCCAGATTCGCCTGCCCCTCAACGTGTTTGCCACGCATATACATGCGCATCGCCAACATGCGCTCGAGTGCACGCTGCACCGGAGCCGTGTCACCCGCCGTCAAGAGGTTGGCGAGATACTGCAGGGGAATGCGCAATTGAGAAACGTCAGGAAGCTCACCCTTGGTCTCGACCATTCCGCTTTGCACGGCAGTCTGGATCGGCGAAAGCGGCGGCACGTACCAGACCATGGGAAGCGTCCGGTATTCCGGATGAAGCGGAAGGGCGATTTTCCATTGCATCGCCATTTTGTAGACGGGGGAATGACGCGCAGCATCCAACCAAGCCTGGGGTACGCCGTCCCGACGTGCTTGAGCAATGATTTGCGGATCATTCGGGTCGAGAAAGACGCCAAGTTGGGCCTCGTACAGATCCTTGTCGTTGGCGACACTGGCTGCTCGTTCGATGGCGTCCGCGTCGTATAACAAGACCCCCAAATAACGAATGCGCCCGACGCAGGTCTCCGAGCATACGGTGGGCTGCCCGGCTTCGATGCGCGGGTAGCAAAAGACACACTTCTCGGACTTACCCGATTCCCAGTTGTAGTAGATCTTCTTGTATGGACAACCCGAAATGCACATGCGCCAGCCTCGGCACTTGTCCTGGTCAATGAGCACAATGCCATCTTCTTCCCGCTTGTAGATTGCACCCGACGGGCACGACGCCACACAGGCCGGATTCAGGCAGTGCTCGCACAGCCGCGGCAGGTACATCATGAAGGTCTTTTCGAACTCCGCGTAGATGTCCTTCTGCATGCCTTCGAAATTCGCGTCATGACTGCGCTTTGCAAACTCGCCGCCGAGCAGTTCTTCCCAGTTCGGCCCCCATTCGATCTTGTCCATGCGCTGACCGCTGATGAGGCTGCGTGGCCGTGCAGTGGGCGCCGCCTTGAGCTCGGGTGCCTTGTGCAGATGCTCGTAGTCGAAGGTAAACGGCTCGTAATAGGCATCAATCTCGGGCAGGTTGGGGTTGGCGAAAATCTTCATCAGGATGGACAGGCGCGAGCCCTGGCGCGGCTGCAACTTGCCTTCAGCCGTGCGCATCCAACCGCCCTTCCATTTGTCCTGGTTTTCCCATTCCTTGGGATAACCGATCCCGGGCTTGGTTTCGACGTTGTTGAACCAGGCGTATTCGACGCCTGGGCGTGACGTCCATACTTGCTTGCAGGTGACCGAGCAGGTGTGGCAGCCGATGCACTTGTCCAGGTTGAGCACCATGCCGATCTGTGCGCGTACTTTCATTGTGGTTCTCCAGGGTGCTGGCGATCAGGCGGTGGGGTTGGGTACCTGCGGACGTTCGTGGCTGTAGGCAGGGCCGGCGGGCTCGTCGAGCCAAGCGGGCTCAACCATCTTGCGCACGATGCAAAACGCGTCGCGATTGGCCCCGATCGTTCCGTAGTAATTCAACCCGTAAGACAATTGCGCATATCCACCGATCATGTGCGTGGGCTTGAGCACAATGCGCGTGACGGCGTTGTGCACACCGCCCCTGGCCTGGGTGATCTGTGATGCCGGCGTGTTGACTGTGCGTTCCTGAGCGTGGTACATCATCGCCATTCCCGGCTTGACCCGTTGGCTGACGACAGCGCGCGCGACAATGGCGCCGTTCGCATTGAAGACTTCGATCCAATCGTTATCCGAAATTCCCGCCGTCTTGGCGTCGTCCTCGGAAATCCACACGCATGGGCCGCCGCGGCTCAACGTGAGCATGATCAAGCCATCGGAATAGGTGCTGTGGATGCCCCACTTTTGATGAGGCGTGATCCAGTTCAGCACGATTTCCCTGTTTCCGTTGTGGAACTTGCCAAGCACGGGTCCCACCGCCTTGAGGTTCACAGGCGGTCGATACAGAGCAAACCCCTCACCGAAGGCCCGCATCCAGGCGTGGTCCTGGTAGAACTGCTGGCGCCCGGTCAGCGTACGCCAAGGGATGTTTTCATGGACATTGACGTAGCCGGCGTTGTAGCAAATCTTCTCGTCGATGATGCCCGACCAGGTCGGCGAGTTGATGACGCGGCGTGGTTGCGCCTGAAGGTCGCGATAGCGGATCTTTTCCTGCTCCCGCCCGGCAGACATGTGACTGAGATCGAGACCGGTCTTCTTCGACAGGGCCGCCCAGGCCTTCGTTGCCACCTGTCCGTTCGTCTCCGGGGACAGCATCATCACCATTTCGGCCGCGTCGATGTCGGTCAGAATCTGCGGCCGCCCTTCGGCGGGTCCAGGGTCGCGCACCGGCCCGTTGAGGCTCCCCAGCGCTTGCACTTCCTCACGGGCGTCCCAGGAAAGGCCATGGCCATGCCCGGCGTCGGGTTTGTCCATGAGAGGCCCGAGCGCTGTGAAGCAGCTGTAGACGTGGGGATAATCGCGCTGGACTTCCGTAATGTTCGGCGCGCTCTTGCCGGGGATCAATTCGACCTCGCCGCGCTTCCATTCGCGCACGTCCAGACCCTGACCGAGTTCGGCCGCGCTGTCGTGCGCCAGCGGGGTCAGGACGACATCATGCTCGACGCCAAGATGGCCGACGCAAACTTCAGAGAATTTCTTTGCGATGCCTTTGAAGATTTCCCAGTCCGACCGTGCCTCCCACGTCGGGTCAACGGCAGCCGACAGGGGATGAATGAAGGTATGCATGTCGGTGGTGTTGAGGTCATTTTTCTCGTACCACGTTGCGGCGGGAAGCAGCACGTCGGAAAAAAGCCCGGTGCTACTCATGCGAAAGTCGAGCGTGACCAGGAGGTCGAGCTTGCCTTCGGGGGCCTGCTCGTGCCAAGCCACTTGTTCGGGGCGTGTGTCATGCGGGCCGAGGTCATCGCCCAGCACGCCATGCCTGGCCCCGATGAGGTGTCGAAGGAAGTACTCCGAGCCCTTGCCCGAGGCGCCCAGCAAGTTAGACCGCCAGACGAACATGTTGCGAGGCCAGTTCGTGGGGTTGTCAGGGTCCTCGCAACTCATCTTTAGGCTGCCATCCTTCAAACCCTTGACCACGTAATCCTTCGACGAGAGTCCAGCGGTCGCGGCTTGCCGTGCGAGGTGCAACGGGTTCGTCTGAAGTTGCGGTGCTGAAGGTAGCCAACCCATGCGCTCGGCGCGCACGTTGTAGTCGATCATGCTGCCACCAAAGGCCTTGGCATCCGCCAGCGGTGAGAGGATCTCGTCGACCCCGAGTTTTTCATATCGCCACTGGTCGGTGTGGGCATAGAAAAAGCTGGTCGCATTCATCTGCCGTGGCGGTTTGACCCAATCCAATGCAAACGTCAGCACCGACCATCCGGCTTGCGGGCGCAAGGCTTCCTGCCCCACGTAATGTGCCCAGCCACCACCGGGCACGCCGATGCAGCCGCTCATCATCAGCATGTTGATGATGGCGCGGTAATTCATGTCGGCGTGGTACCAATGGTTGATCCCAGCCCCGAGAATGACCATGGATGTGCCATGGGTCTTGTGCGCGTTGCTGGCGAACTCCCTGGCAATGCGCTCAACCACTGATGCTGGCACGCCGGTAATCTGTTCCTGCCAGGCCGGTGTGTAGGGGACGTTGTCCGCGAAACTCGTCGCACATGAATTCGCTTCCCCGCCAAGGCCGCGGTCGATGCCGTAATGCGCGGCCAGAAGGTCATAGACGGTGGCGACCTTGACCGCAATCTCGTCACCCTGCGCATCGAGCATAGTCACGAAACGATAGGGAACCTTGCGCACGAGGATGTCGTCCTGTACGTTGCCGGGGTGGTGTTCGGCATGCACACCGCCAAAATAGGGGAATCCAACATCAGCGGCGCCGTCCTTGCGCTCGATGAGGCTTAGTGCCAGCTCCCTGGGTTCGCCGCTGCGGGCGTCGCGTGGCTCCAGGTTCCACTGGCTCGCCGCTTGGCCCTGGGGTTGCCAGCGAAATCCGATTGAGCCGTGTGGCAGTGCCACGTCGCCATGACTGTCGAACGCCACCGTTTTCCACTCAGGATTGACGTCCTGTCCGAGCTTGTCGGGAAAATCGCTGGCCCGCAGCGTGCGCCCTGCGGTCAACACCGTGCGTCCGTCGGGCAGCGTGCATTCGTCCAGACGCACGAGCAGCGGCATATCGGTCAATCGCCTGCAATAGTCGAGAAAATATTCCGAGGGATTGGCGCCGAAATGAAATTCGCGCAAGATGACATGTCCCATCGCCATCGCCATGGCCGCGTCAGTGCCCTGTTTGGGATGCACCCACTCGTCGCTGAGCTTGGCAACCTCCGAGTAATCGGGCGATACGGCGACGGTCTTGGCACCGCGATAGCGCGCTTCGGTGTAGAAGTGGGCGTCCGGGGTGCGCGTTTGTGGCACGTTCGAGCCCCAGGCCATGATGTAATTGGCGTTGAACCACTCGGCCGATTCGGGAACGTCCGTTTGTTCGCCCCAGGTCTGCGGCGAGGCGGGGGGAAGGTCGCAATACCAGTCGTAAAAACTGCCCATGACGCCGCCAAGCAGGCTGATATAGCGCGCACCTGAGGCGAACGACACCATCGACATCGCTGGGATCGGCGAAAAACCGAAGATGCGATCTGGTCCGTACGTCTTGACCGTGTAGGCGTTTGCCGCGGCGATGATCTCGTTGACATCGTCCCAGCGTGCGCGAACGAAGCCACCCATCCCGCGCAGTTGCTGATACTCCTTTCGTTTGACCGGGTCCTGCACGATGCTGGACCAAGCTTCGACGGGATCCAGGGTTTTGCGCGATTCACGCCACATTTTCATCAATCGGCCGCGCACCATGGGGTACTTCACGCGGTTGGCCGAATACTGGTACCAGCTGGCTGACGCCCCCCGTTGGCAGCCGCGTGGCTCATGGTTCGGCATGTCCGGATGGGTGCGCGGGTAATCCGTCTGCTGCGTCTCCCAAGTGATGATGCCGCCCTTGACGTAAATCTTCCACGAACAGGATCCTGTGCAATTGACACCGTGGGTCGAGCGCACGATCTTGTCGTGCTGCCAACGTCCGCGGTAGGTGTCTTCCCAGGTACGGTCTTCCGTGGTGACCTCGCCGTGCCCATTGGCAAATGCGTCGTGTTGTCGAGTGAAGTGGGTAAGCCGATCAAGAAAGTGACTCATGGAGAATCCTCTTCTGGGTAGTGTGTGCCGGAAGCATTCGGATCTAACAAGGGCGCTGCGCACCCTTGCGCGAGTAGAACCACCAGGTCACGGCAATGCAGGACAGGTAAAACGCGATGAATCCAACGAGTGCAGCATGCGGGCTGCCCGTCATTGCAATGGAGGTGCCATAGCTCTTTGGAATGAAAAATCCGCCGTAGGCGCCGATTGCTGCGGTGAACCCCAAGACCGCGGCGGCCCGTTTGTTACCTTCTTTGACTGCGCCAGCCTCCGCCTCCGGACCCTGACCCCGCGCCTGCTCCACAGCCTCGTCCATGAAAATCACCGGGATCATGCGGAAAGTGGAGCCATTGCCAATGCCGGTGGTCACGAAGAGCAGCATGAAGCTGACGAAAAACCCGACGAGGTTGCCCCGGTAGTCGCCAAATGGGAGAAATTGCAGAACGCCGACTACGCCGAGGGTCATCGCGATGAAGTTCCAGAAGCTCACGCGCGCGCCTCCAATCTTGTCGGCCAACCAGCCGCCCACGGGACGGATGAGCGCGCCCACGAATGGCCCCATCCAGGCAAACGCCAGTGGGTCTACACCGGGAAATTGACTTTTGATCAGCAGCGGAAATCCGGCAGAGAATCCAATAAACGAGCCGAAGGTACCGAGGTAGAGCCAGCACATGATCCAGTTGTGCTTGGACTTGAAAATCACCGCCTGCTCGGAAAATGAAGCTCGCGCATCCCTGATGTCATGCATCAAGAGCATGGCAAGCACCGCAGTGAGCACGATCGGCAAGACCCACACGAAACCGGCGTTTTGCAGCCAAATGTGCCTTGGCACGCCATGGGCTTGCACGATGCTTTGGGGGGCGCCACCAAACCAGCCGAAGATGCCCACTGAGACAACGAGTGGAACCATGAACTGCACCGCCGACACACCGAGGTTGCCAAGCCCCGCGTTGAGGCCCAATGCCGAACCCTTGCGCTCTTTCGGAAAGAAAAAACTGATATTGGCCATCGACGAACTGAAATTGCCTCCCCCGAAGCCGCACAGCGCAGCAAGAAGCAACATGACCCAGTACGGCGTGCCCACGTGCTGCACGGCGTAGCCGATCCCGATGGCCGGAATTACCAAGGACAGCGTTGACAGCACGGTCCAGCGCCTTCCGCCCACGATGGGCACGATGAACGCATAAAAAATGCGCAGCGTGGCACCCGATAACGACGGAATTGCAGCCAGCCAAAAGAGTTGATCCGTGCTGTATGCAAAGCCCACGTTGGGCAGTTTGGTGACGACGGCACTCCACACCATCCAGACGGCAAACGCTAGAAACAATGCCGGAATCGACAACCAAAGGTTCTGGTTCGCAATTGCACGCCCCTGACGTTCCCAAAACGCCTTGTCCTCTGGAGTCCAGACTTTCAGCACTCGACCCATGCCGATTGAATCGGTGGAACGCATTAAATTCTCCAGAACGAAAGGTCTTTAAGGTCGAGTCAAACGCCGTGGAATGAGGCAGCACGGCCGCGAAGGTCGGGATGTGGATTGCATCCTCAGGGGGCAGATTAGGCGCGACCACGGTCGCTGAATATTCGCCGGACGAGTGAGCGATGGAGCTTGCCCTCGTTCGAAAGAAGTACGTTTCGGCGGCAGCGATGAGGAAGCCGACAGACACGGCGCGCCACGTGTCAAAGCGCCAGCTCGCATTCAGGTCGCCACGGCTCATGAATCCCGCAATCTGCAGAGCCTCGCT